>NZ_CP064191.1:0-300000 GCF_015353075.1 Rhizobium sp. 007
ACTAGAGAATCGCATTTCCCCGAATCCCAGTCAAGAGTCTTTGGCACCGTATTTTGGGTGAGCGGATTTCTTTTGCCTCTTAGAAGGTGAAGAAAAATGCAAAGTGATGTGACGACGCCCTTTGGGCGCCGGCCGATAACGCTTGCTCTGGTGAAACGACAGATCGCCACAAAAGAGATCAAGCCGGGCAAGTCGGCAGATAAATGGAAGATCTTCCGCGACGCTTCAGAAGCGCGCGAACTGCTCGGCCTCCAGGATCGCAGCTTGGCGATCCTGGACGCGCTTTTGAGCTTCTATCCCGAAAATGAGCTGCGTCAGGACGCTCAGCTTGTCGTGTTTCCATCGAACGCTCAGCTGACACTCCGTGCACACGGTATTGCCGGCGCCACACTTCGCCGACATCTGGCACTTCTCGTCGACGCCGGATTGATCGTGCGAAAGGATAGCGCCAATGGCAAACGGTACGCCCGAAAGGACAAGGCAGGGACGATCGAAAGCGCGTTCGGATTTGATCTCTCACCTCTGCTCATGCGCGCTGAGGAACTTGCGGGCATCGCGCAACAGGTAGCCGCGAATCGAATAGCCTTAAAAAGGGCAAAGGAAAGCCTCACGATATGCCGCCGCGACGTCCGTAAGCTCATTACGGCCGCGGTCGAAGAGGGCGCCGACGGGGATTGGGAGAAAATCGAGACCGTGTTCGTCGAATTGATCCGCCGCTTGCCACGCTCCCCGAGCCTCCCTGACCTGGCCGGTTTGCTGGACGAAATGAAAATACTGCAGGAAGAAATCCTCAACATGCTGGATTTTCATGGAAAAACAGAAAATTATAGCGCCAATGATGCCCATAATGAGCATCACAAACAGAATTCAAATACCGAATCTATAAATGAACTTGAACCTAGCTCTGGAGTAGAGCGGGGGGTGAGGGCGAACCAAAGCCCTGACCCGAAGAGCGAGCCGATGAAGGCATTTCCGCTGGGAATGGTGTTGAGGGCATGCCCCGAAATCACAGCATACGGGCCCGGCGGCGCGATTTGTAGCTGGCGAGATCTGATGGCGTCGGCGGTCACCGTGCGATCGATGCTGGGTGTCAGCGCATCAGCCTATCAGGAGGCTTGTGAGACAATGGGACCGGAAAATGCGGCCGCCACTATCGCCTGCATTCTTGAACGGGCAGGGCATATCAACTCGGCTGGCGGCTATCTTCGCGATCTTACGGCGAGAGCGCGGCAAGGTGAATTCTCGCTTGGTCCGGTTCTCATGGCGCTGCTAAGAGCGCACGGAGGCGTTGCCGGGAAGACCGGATGAGTCGATAAAACCCTGACAGCTGTCAGGGTTTTTCGTAGCGTGATTTTGGCTTCCTGACGTCGGCGCTGCCAAGCAGGTTTCGAGCACTGAAAAACGGACGGAGCACCCTTCGCTGTGGTGTTTTAGAGAGTTGGGGGTGAACAGGGCCGGCTCAGCGGAAAGAAGGCCGATTAACGCCTTTTCCTACCACGGAATTCTCTCGAGGATGCCTTCTTCTTTCCTATCATCTTCGATCGTCGGCCAGGCACCAGGTTTTTCGATCCGTCCGGTGTCAAGCGCACCTTGATCACGCGATCTGAACCTCGCTGGCAGGCTCCGACTTCATTCGATCTTCGAAGGCTTTGTCTGAGGGGCTCTGGCGCTTTTATGCCATTGGCCGAGTTTCCGACCATCGCCTAAGACGTCAGCAGGAATGGCTTCCCGCACTGTTTCGTCAGTTTGCTCGCAAATTCCAGTGGCGCTGTGGTAGAGGCTGTCATCCGAGAGAAATCGACGCCCGTCCGCCTGAATTCACTCTGTATCGGCCTATCGACTTCCTGAACCAGGTCTTCTTCTGTAATGGGCCTTCCCGAGTTCATCAGTTGTGAGCTTAATCCCTCGCCGAGGGCTTCCTTCTATCCGCAGTAGGCTCTGGGCCGGTGCTCTATGGGGTCTGTTGAGGACCGGCTGGCAAATCTAGGACGCGCAGTCACCTTAGTGCTGCTCCAAGACTTTCGGCGTAACCCATCCATCGTCCCGGCGAAGGACCTTGCTCCCGGGGGGTGATGGCAGTGCCCGCCCGAAACTTGTGTTGATGTCTCCTTCCGGCTCAGGCGGCCATTGCTGGCGTCGCTGTCGGACAGGCGGCTCGGAGCGGCAATTGGATGCCGTTTTAATGCGGCGCCGGGGAGGGAGTTCTTGGCGACTCGCTCGGAGCTCTTCATCGAAAAGATTCTTCACGCGCAGATCGTGGGAGATCGCCCACCAAGCTAATTTGGAGGCTCGCGCTAGGTCTGCCTATTTCGACTGAGAAGTGCGGCACGGATCTGCTGCGGCGCTGCGCAACAAGTCGGTCTTCGGTCGAAAGTGGTTCCACGGGCTTGCCATCGATGTCATGGCGCATCGAGCCAGGTTGGGCGCTCGCGAAATAGTACCGTTTTGAGTGGACAAAGGAGCCAACGGCTCGGCGCAATGCCGTCGCTTTGACATCAGGCTTTGGCAGCGCGCGGATATCGTTGAAGAGGCCGAGCGCGAAGGGACGGATCGGATCGCCTGGCTTATTGGGGAGAATGCCGATCGGACGGATCAGCAGTATGCTGATCGCCTCTGCCTTTTGAACATCGAACTCTGTTGCTGCGATTGGTCCGTGGCTGGCGGTCCAGGGTTTGTCCATGAGCTCCTACCTTGCGCTTCCTTTCACTACGGATCGATTGTGAAGAGAGGTTGACAGAAGCGCTACCCTGTCTTTGATACAGCGGCGACGGAGCATCGCAAGCAATCTGGCGACAGGATACGGACGTTCTTTCCGCTCTTTGCTTTCGAGGCAACAGCGCTATTTCAGTTCCCTTGCAACGTCGGAGGAGCAAACCGTGAAGGCGACGCGAGAGAAACAAATCCGAAATCGGGCCTATGAAATCTGGGAGCAGGAGGGCCGTCCGCACGGCGAGGACCTCAAACATTGGCTGAAAGCTTTCGAGGAGATTGGAAGCGAGGCCCAATCTACCGCGAAGCAATCAGGAGAACGATCCGAGGCTGACAAGCGAGCGAAGACGGTCGCTAAGGTGAGAAAGCCGGCAAGCCTTGACGAAAAGCGATCGAAAGACAAGCTCATTCCTGGGGCCGAATCTAATGCCGCGAATGCAACGGTGACCCAAGTGCCTCCAAAATCCAAAGAGCGGAAGGCCGTGGATGCTGCTTTATCAGAAAAGCGCGGGGAGACGCCCAAGAGTAAGCTAAAGCGCGCCTCCAAGAGCATCGAAAAAGCCATGAGTGAAAAGCAACTCGAAGAGTTCGCATCGACCAAAACAAAAGGTAAACCTCAACATGTTGCTAAGTAAAGCAACGGATTCGGCCGCCCCGTAACCAGGCTCTCATGGGCGAACGAGCCCGAAGCGGCGCGCTTCGTCCAACAGCGCCCTGACTGAAGACGGCTGCCATTTCCGGCCACCACGCGGCGGCCGCTCATGCATTTGGTCCAATTGGGCAGCAATGTCGCGCAGCGATAGATCAGGATCGGCGATCGCGATCGCGGCGACCAGCTTCATCAGATTGTCCTCCGGCGGTCGGCGAGGAGAGCGGCCGAGCAGTTCTGGCTCGGCGAGTTTCTCGCGTACCATCCGATGGATTGCCCGGCGCAAGCGTTCGACCGTCCAGTCGTGACCTTTGCGATTGAGTATCCGCACGACATTATCCCAACTGTGTTGCGGTCGCAGCTGGCGTACCGTCGGCAGCCATGTCTGCGCCGATGAGATTAACTCATCAAGATAAGCCCGATTGCGGGCGGCCGAGACAGCGCGGAGCGCCTCCGGTCGGCGCTCGCGAAGTCCGGGATTACCAGCGAGCCGGCCCCGCGCCTTAGCTGCCGTCATGCCGGCTTTGGTACGCTCCGCGATCAGCGCACGCTCGAGCTGGGCTACGGCACCTAGCACCTGGAGAGAAAACATGCCTTGCGGCGTCGAGGTATCGATTGGATCGCGAAGGGATCGGAAGTGAACGCCCTTCTCCTCGAGGTCTTCGATGACGGCAAGCAAGTGGCTAACGGAGCGTGCCAGCCGGTCCAGACGGACGACGACGAGCACGTCGCCCGCGATAAGTTCCCTCATAAGCTTGGTCAGGATCGGCCTGGACCGGGATGCGCCGGATCCGTGCTCCTGATGGATGCGGTAGCAACCAGCCGCTCGCAACTCGTCGACCTGGGCGTCGTTGAACTGCTCGTCCGTCGACACACGCGCATATCCGATGAGCCTTTGCGGCGGAGGACGGGGATCGGGGATTTCACGTCTCGCCATGAAATTTCGCGACCCTTTCAGAAGTCGTTTTGTACAAATAATGAATGCGTGAGAAAACGTTCCTTTGCAAGCGTGTTTTAGGTGTCGAATAGCGGCCCGCCAGACGCGAAATACGCCCGCGGACGAGCAACGGAGCGTGCGCATAGGCAAACGCGCGTCAGCGGGCTTGCCTGGCGGAAATGCTGGAAACCCAGCGGGTCTGGAGGAGGCGAGGGGAGCGGGCCGCACTTACGCGGGGACAACTGGCGCGGTGAGAGGACGATGGCAAGCCTGGAAGGGCTGTCGTGGCGCTTCAAAGACCAGGCGTTTAAATTCGAACAACCTGGCCGGCATCCGCTGAAAAGCCCGGAAACCACGCGTTTCCGGGCTTTTAGGGGGACCGACATCACTGATTTGCGACTCGAGATCAATCACTTCCGATAAACGCTACTTATCGATGGTCAAACATCGTTCCCACAAAAGTGGCCTATGACGGACGCCAACTGTCGACTGGTGTCCGTTTGGCAAATCATTTACCATGATTTCAATGTCTTATGATCTCGCCAGATTGCCCATCTCAAGCCTGCTGCGGCCGATTTCGGAAGCGGGGTCGGCGTTGACCCGTCTCGACGAACGCATTGCGCGTTCGCCGCTCAGTGAGGGGTTTATCGAGCGCTCGCACTTCACCGACGCCTGTGCCTCGCTGTGGATCGACGGCGAGCTCGTCCATCTTGAAGACCTCGTTCTCCATGATGCGACAAAGGATATTCGTACACCGACCCACGAACTGACCATCGCCCGCGATGTTCTGAAAACCCGTCGGCGCATTGCCGCGCAGCCGCCCGGCTGGGCGCTCTCCGCCGATGGCACCCGCAGCCTAAGGGGCCAGGCGGGGACGGTGGCGTTGGGCGGCTTTGCGGGCGCGAGCGAGACCGCGCCGGCTATCGACGGGGACGTCCGAGGAGGGGAGGGGGACGAGGTCGAAGATAGTGTAAGCACGCTCGACGCCGAATTCGCCGCCATCGATGCGGTGCTGGCTCGCTCCGACGCCGCGATCGAGCAGGCAAAACTGCCCGGCCGCGCCGGTGCCTCGGAAAAGGATCCGCTGGTTTACGATCTTGACTGGGACGAGGACGAGCGGCTGGAGGAATGGCGGGGCGTGCTGCGGCAGGCCCAGGACCTGCCTGCAGTGCTGCAGGCAATCGTCGCCCTCGATGCCTGGAACGAGATCGCGGTGCTTCAGCATGCGCCCTGGCTCGGCCGGCTGCTGTCCGCTTCACTCCTGCGCCAGGCCGGCATCACCACCGGCGCGCATCTCGCGGCGATCAATCTCGGCCTGAAAACTGTCCCCGTCGATCGCCGCCGGCATCGCGACCGGGAGGCCCGGCTGCTGGCCATTCTCGGCGGCATCATCGCCGCCGCAGAGCTCGGCCTGAAGGAACATGACCGTTTGCTGCTTGCGCGCAAAATGATGGACCGGCGGCTGATCGGGAGGCGCACCTCGTCAAAACTGCCCGAGCTGATCGAACTGGTGATCTCGCGGCCGCTGGTGTCGGCAGGTATGATCGCGAAGGAACTTTCCGTCACGCCGCGGGCGGCGCTGCGGATCGTCGAGGAGCTGGGCTTGCGCGAGATGACGGGGAGGGGGAGGTTTCGGGCGTGGGGATTGCTATAGTGCTCGAATTGAAACGGGGGAGCTCGCGTGACCGTCTACTTCGTAACTGAACTCGATAACAGTTTGGCTGGGCGGCTCTACATTAAGATAGGACGATCAAAGGCGCTGACCCGCAGAATCTCGAATTTGCAGACGGGCAACCGGCGAACGATCGCGCTGATGGGGGAGATCAGAACTTCTTCAGTCGAAGAGGACAAAGAAATCGAGCAGGACCTCCACCGCGTCTTTCGAAACAAATTGGACGTCCGCGAGTGGTTTTCTCTCACGCCAGATGATGTCATCGACAGTTTGAAACGGTATTCCAGCAGAGCCTATATTGCCGTCGGACAGGACGCTTTCGAGATTGTCCCTTACGATCGTGATGCTGTTCCTGAATTTGCAAGTCCTTGGTTATGGGGCGAGACTGATCTCTACGAATTTTGCCCAAAGTGCGGTTGGGCATGTGGGTGGACCTATAGCGAGAATTTTGGTGGCGATCTGTGCCTGGAATGCGGCGCTTCAGAAAGCGACTACGACGCTCCAGACCCAGATTGAACGTTCGGCTACCTAGCGAGTGACAGTTATGAAACGAGTGAAAAGAGATCCAGCCAAATTCGACGCCATTGAATTGTACACGGCGGTTGGGCGTGATCGCGGGTACAAGCTCAACGTTGAAGGCGATATGGACAATTTCCTCGACGCCGTGAAAGGCTCGCTCCAGGCATCGCAAACAAATCCGCTTCTGCTTCATGGAAAGCGGGCAGAGGCGCTCTTCGCTCATGTTGCTGGTGCTTTGGGCTACTGCAAGCTCATAAAACAGGAGGACGCCGGCGCTATATTCGCGGCGGCAGGAAATCTTATCGCTCCAGATTACAGGATTGTGCTGAACGACGGGTCAGCATTGCTGGTCGAGGTAAGGAACTTCTACCTCAAATCGTTCGACAAAGAATTTACGCTGCCTGCGAAGACGATGGCCGGTCTTGAGCAATATGCTGAACTCAATGGTCTTCCACTCAAGATCGCGATCTATTTTTCCAACGCAAATGCCTGGGTCTTGCTGTCGAAGAGCGCGTTCAAAAGGGTCGGAAAGCATTTTACGATTTCTTTTGTCCAAGCAATGGCCCTCAATGAGATGGCCATACTCGGAGATCGCACCATCGCCACGCTACCGAGATTGTCCCTTGAATTCCGGACGACGCCAGACCTGGCGATGGAGCCGGACGAAAACTCCGAGGTCGTCTTGACCAACAAGTCGATGAAGTTCGAGTGTGGGGACACCGAGATTGTTGGGGATGATGCTAGAGAGATTGCTTTTTATCTCATGAGATATGGGCGGTGGCCATGCGGTGAGCCGACGGCTTCATTTCAGGGGAAAAAGGTCATCGCCCTCCAGTTCTTGTTTGAACCCGAGCAGGTGCATGAGGGTCAGGGATGCGAAACAATCGGCGGTCTAAGCCAAATGGTCAGCAGTGCATACAGGGAGCTGACAGTTGACGACACGGGTGTTGTAGCGCTGGATATCCGACATGACCCGGAAGTATTCACGCTCCGAATTCCGGAAGGCTTCAAGAACGAGACCCTGCCGCTTTGGCAATTCATCCTGCAGCCCAATCCTGTGTTCGGCCAAACAGAAATCAAAAAGACAATCGACATGTAGATTGCAAAAGAACGTTGTCTCGTTGTCCTGGGGGACTTAAACCTCTGCCGATCGATGGATATGTTTTCGTAGTGCTTAGGACCGAGGGAAGCTATGTCGGCTGACTTGCATACCCAGCGTGGCAAATGGTCTGAGGCAAATGTGCCGCACAAGGGTTGGAGTTGCGTTGGCGTAGATGATCTCGAGGAACCCTCGCAGGTGTGCGAAATGTGTGAAAGCGTCGATATTCGCTACGTCCACTACATGGAGCACCCGGACTATCCGGAGACACTGGCGGTCGGGTGCGTCTGTGCAGAGCACATGGAAGAAGACTACGCGCGACCGCGAGCCCGAGAGAAGGATCTGAGGCGGCTCGCTGCACGCAGGAAAAACTGGCGTGGAAGGAAGTGGCGGATCTCCCAAGCGGGAAATTCCTATCTCAATTCCGAGGGGTTCAATCTGACGGTTTATCAAGGCACGGAAGGGTATCGCATTGCCGTTTCACGCCGTGGAACCGCGAAGCGTCAATCCGGTCGTAAATGGTATCCCTCGGAGGAAGATGCCAAGATGGCCGCCCTCGGGGCGCTCATTTGGGCGAAAAGTCACCTCTGATCAATTCCCTTCGAGTTCCTGCAGGCCGTTGAAGAGAGGCACCAACCAACAGCTCATCCGAGGTCGATGATGTTCCAGCCTGCAGCAATCAGGCCTTGACGTTGGGCAGCGGTGATCCGTTCCCTATCCATTGCAAGACCAAGGAGATGTCTCGGTCGGCTCGCAGCGACGTAAGCTTTTTTCATGAAAGAGGCTCGAATTGAAATATGCGTTTTAGGGCGTTCAGGATCGAAAATTGGCGCAGGCAACGCGTGGTCGATGATATGCGGCAGCATTTCTTTCAAATCAAAGAGCTTCTGGTATTTCGTTTCCAGAAGGAGGGTTGCGTCGTGAGTCTCGCCCTTCACGCTGTGAAGGGTTGCCAGCTCGATTCTGACGCCGCCTTCTGAGATGAAGGTATTTGCAGGGGCTTGAACTTCCGCAGCTGCAGGCGCCGGCGCAGGATCATAGGCGAGAAAACTGTTCAATCCAGCATTGTTGCCAGGAAGATGGAGGAGCGCACGAAGCGCGTCCACATGATGCGCCCACTCGTCCTCCGCCGGCTCAGCACCGATTAGCCAATCGGCTATCATTTGACGGAGCGGTGCATAGACCTGGGCAGATCGAACATAGTCGGACAGACCTGCTCGGGATGGTGGTTTCTCTTGGCCTGCACGATTTGTGAAGTGGACGCCTGCCAGCCGAAAGGCGGTCACGAGGGCGTCGAAGATGAGCGAGAGGCCTTTACCGCTTGCACCAAGGCAAGTTGCTTGTCTGACCGCTTGGCAGAGCGTGTTGGGCTTTGTGCTTTGGGGTTGCAAGTTACGTTGAAAACTAGGCCAATAGCTTCCAATACTGAGGGGGGCTGCCGCCTCACCGTTGTTCTCGGCGACCCCGGCCACCGCTTTAACGACGAGGCGCCGCTCGACGGGAAGTGCTTGCACCAGTTCGGCAAAGCGACCGAGAACCTGCCCTCGCGTGCCGTCACAAAACAGTATAACCGTGCTGCTCGGATCTTCCTGCTCCAATTCACAGCTGGTAGTCAGAGCAAGTTTTCGGCTGCTCAGCCCTCCCAGCTGGCCAGCAATGGTTGGGCAATACCGATGGCTTTCTGAAATCGGCTGCATATCCGCGGCATTGTAAGAGGTGTTTGGCCGTTCACCGCCGACCCCGTCAAAGATCGATTGATCCGGGTCGCCAAACCTCTGGTAGTGTACCATCGGATGGTCGAATATTGCGCTGATAAGGTCGTCCTGAAACCGCTGCACATCCTGCATTTCGTCGATCAATACGATCGGAAATCGATGTCGCAGAGAATCGACGAGGTGGTGATTGTGGAAGAGCGCTTCCTGTGCGTATGCATACATTTCCGAGTAGAAGAACGCGCCTTCAGCTTGGAGTCGGCTCTTAATCGCTAGCAGATTTGCATAGGACGGAGATGGTGATGGCGCCGGAAATGCCGGAGTTTTAAGCACAAGGTTGTCGTTCTCCCAGCGGTACCGAAGATCTGATAGCGAGGCGTGCTTATTTCCCAAATAGGTCTTTGTGCCAGGCAATGCCATGCGCTCAAGCCGGGCCGTGCAATGATCGTCGTCGATCTGGGTGACGGTCACACCTTTCGACCGGAGGGAGGGCAGGGCGATGTAGGTATTAACGAATTCCTGTATCGTGCCGATGAAGTACGGATAGTTTCGAAGGGCGAAGCCCGACGGATGCCCTGATAGGCATTTCAGGATCTCGTCTCGGGCGACATTGGTGTGGGTCAAAACACAGATACCCTGCCTTGGAGCGGTCCATTTTCGGACCAAGCACAAAAGCTTGAGACCCACCAAAGTTGTCTTTCCGCTCCCCGGGCAGGCCTGGAGATCGTGGTCCCCGCAAAGTGCTTGCCGGCGAGAGGCATCAAGGACCAGAGGAACTGAGCGGTTCCGGTTCAAGACGAGAAGCAGCTCATCGATATCGTTGTCGCCTAGTTCGATCATGACGGATCAAGCCCCAGCCTGTTCATGGGCACCAGTGACATAATCGAGTGAGCGAACCAGGTATGAAGGTAGGGCCGCTCGCAGTTCTTGCCGCATCTGCTCTACAAGCTGGAGGTTCTGCTGGTGACGCGCCTCCGCCTGTTGCTCCGTCTCATCTGCCGGCGCCGCGGTAAGCTGGGGGGTAAAGCGCCGTTCAAGGATGGGCCCCAGCTTATAGGCCGTTTCCGTTTTCGACTTGTCGACTGAGATCCGAGCATACACGGTCAGCGCCCGCTCAGTCGGATCTGCTGGCAGCTGGGCAAATGGTACATCGCCTCCGGGAGCGGCCTCGTAGACTTCTTCAGCAAGTCCGCACATCAGCAGTGAAAACTCGAACGTCCAATGGTTGGAGATTTCGACACGGACATTCTGTCCCTGAAGTTGACGACGGTTTGTCACCCACGTTGCTCTTGCCTCTGGGTTTCCATCGTAATGCGATTCCCAGTAGACCGCGCCCCTTGGCTTGTATGGGATAAAGCCGAGAGGATTTCCTTCAGCAATCTTTGCTCCTTCCGGCCGCAGATCCATATCCCTGACACAAACAACTGGGATCGGGAGCCATTTGTCACGGTGTTGCTCATCAGCCAAATTGAGCCGCTTGAAGATGTTGGCATAGCGGGCGAAGGCAGTGCTGCCTACATTGACGATCGATATGCCATAGTCATCGAGCGGCCTGCCGAGCAGCTTCGCTATCGTTGGCAGCAAGATGTTTTCACCATCGCCTTCGACAATAATAACCCCTTTGGCGAAAAACAGGTTTGCCTTCGTGACGTCGAGAAATTTCTCTAGGAAGACATAATCGTCGTCGTCCAGCTCGGTGAGCCCCTTTCGGAGTGGAAAGGCTTTCCCTCCAGACATGATGATCAAGCTCTCGAGGTCGGACTTCGAAGCGAGGTTCGGGCTGTGTGTCGTGAGGATGCTCTGCAGAGCAGGTTTTTCATCGCCGCCAAATCCTTCTCGAATCGCCTTGAGAAACTTCATCTGCAACTGGGGGTGCAGGTGGGCTTCGGGCTCCTCGATGAGCAACATTGGAAAGTCGTCTTGCTCTTCCTCGAGCAGCAGAAGTTCCGTGGCCATAAAGAGGAGATTGCTATATCCCAGTCCCTGCATTCGCTCGTTTTCGTCGATCAGCAGTTGGAGTCTCTCGATAACGGCCCTTAGCATCTGCTTACGCTCAACTGGACCTAATGCGTTGAGATCGATACCGCCGACGATTTCGATGATGGGGCTCAGTGGCGTATTGGCAAAGTCCAAACCTTTGAGCTGTCCTTTAATTCGCGTGAGGCTGTCCGCGATGCCTGGGTTTCCGAGAATCGTGACGTTCGCTTGGATAACCGCGTCGAGAAGATTGTCGACGTGGACAGCATTGCGAAAGCTTTCAGCTGCGTTGAGGACCTGTGCGAGCCGAGAGCCCCGGCCGCCGCTTAGTTCGGCTTCGGCATCACGTAGTGGCTTAAGATAGGTTGCCGAAAGGTACTCGCGCGCCTCGCGTTCTATGGACGGTCCCTCACCTAAGGCGCCGGATCGGATGTCGGAACGAATCTGCCGGGTGCCCCTAACGACTTGCTCGGTCAGCTCTGCAGCGAGGGTCACATAGAGGAATGGCTTACGCTGGCCGTCAAACTCTTCGAATGTCAAATGCTCGAGGAAAGCCGCTGCTTGATGAGTGGAAAGGTCTGAAAATCTAAGCCGGATTGAAAATCGCGTTGTGTCGCGGCGGAAATCGCTTTCGAGAATGCGCAACCACTCTCCTGTCCTTGACGACAAAGTGTATCGTATTGCATCGATAAGTGCGGTTTTGCCGGAATTATTCTCCCCAACAATAATATTCAAAGTCTTATTTAGTTCGACTTCAAGGTTTTCGAAAATGCGGAAATTCTCGACCTTAACCCGTTGCAGATACATGACTTCCCCCAAGAATCGCTTGGTCAGAATTGCAAAGCGTTTGACGGAAGTCTACTGCAGTAATTCTACTTCGGCGGGTATGCACATGGGAGGTGACCAACGAATGGAAGCCATTCTTGCTCGCAAAGGGAGCCACCTACGACGGGAGTTCCACTGCTTTCGCCTCTTACCGATCCGGATTGGTGCTCTTCGCTCATGGCCATCTCTTGCAAATGGCTCGACGTCGGGCGGGTTCATGTAGGCGGCCCGGAAGTTTTCGAGCGTCTCGTCGCTCGGGTTTTCGGCCTGCGGGATCGCACGGATTATCTCGTGCGACGGTGTCGATAATCGTGCGGCGTTGCTCATCTCGTATTCCATCGAGCCGCAGTGGCAGCTCCGCCGCGCCAATCCGGGCGCAAAGGCGATCGGCGGCTACTTGCTGCCCCTCTTGCTTGGCGAGCGCAACCCGGATGAACTCAAGCATGGTGAATGCGATTTCCGTGGCCGCAGGTCGGCGCGCATCTTCTCGACCAGCTCCGGCCACTGCTGCGCATCGCGGAGCTGCTGCGCCCTCAGTTCGCGGTCATAATGCCGATAGCCGCGTTCGCGCTCAAGATGGCTCGTCTTGTAGTCAAGCCCGCCATTGTCGGCTAGCCTGATCAGCTCCTCGCAGCGTTGGCGCCAGTGGTCGGGATCCATGTTGGATCCATAATTGGATCCATAAGCGAAATAAAGCACGCCGCCATTCCTCCGCCTAATGCCGTCAAGGCTTCGTCTTGTAGTCCATCATAAACTCCAAAAAAACAAATTGTTATCGGTCCTATGGAAGAAGTTTACTGTTCGTTATTGAATTTTCGTCCACTTTGAGCCAAACTGCAAGCTGGCATACGAGGGTTTCCATACATGACGACGGCAAAAGCGGATCTCGACTCCGACATTATCAGTCTTGCGCGCCTGGCACTTGCGGGTCGGGCTCAGGATATCCAGATGCTGGTGCAGCGCATCGCGCGCAAGACGCGCGCAGACAAGCCTGAGCTATCCCACTCGCTGACCACTCTTCTTCGAGAGGCTCCTTCGAAGGAGACTCCACTACGCCGGATGGCTGAAGTGCCAATGCCGGTGGATTCCGATTCCCGCCTCCACCTGCTTAAAATCGAGGAAGCGATCGAACTCGACCACCCTCCAGTGCTTGCAACGGAGGTATCGGTGGCGCTTGAGCAACTGATCACTGAGCGTGGCCGTCTCGAAGCCCTAGACGCGGCGGGGCTAGATCCCACGAGAACTGCTCTTTTTGTCGGCCCTCCGGGAGTTGGGAAGACGCTTGCCGCTCGATGGCTCGCAAAGAAGCTCGGCAAGCCCCTTATGATCCTCGACCTTGCTGCGGTTATGAGCAGCTATCTCGGACGCACCGGCGCAAACCTGCGCCAGGTACTCGATTATGCCAAACAGGCGGACTGTGTTCTCTTGCTTGACGAACTCGATGCAATTGCAAAGCGTCGCGACGATCGAGACGAGGTTGGTGAGCTTAAGCGGCTTGTCACCGTGCTCTTGCAACAGATTGATGATTGGCCGGCGACGGGGCTTTTGCTAGCCGCCACCAATCACCCAGATTTGCTCGATCCTGCCGTTTGGCGGCGCTTCGAGATGAAGGTCGAATTTCCAATGCCTGAGCGGCGGGCAATTCATGAACTCGTGAAAGACCTGCTTCAACCTTACAATGACAAGGCTGAACACTGGGCAAAAGTGCTTTCCGTTGCACTTCAAGGCCAATCTTTCAGTGATATCCGGCAATCGGTGGAGCGTGCGCGCCGGGCAGCTGCGATCTCGGGAGAAGCGCTTGAGACACATTTGCAGGCCCTGATTTCACCAGATCATCTTTCGAAATCGGAACGCATCAATCTTGCAACAATGTTGGTTGACGGCGGACTTTCCCAGCGCAGCGTCCAAAAAATGACCGGCGTCGCTCGAGATACCGTGCGCAGCCATTCTCAGGCTGAAGCTACCCCGCGCAAACGAAAGGGCGCTTGATGGCGAAACAGAATTTTCTTCTGGGGAAAGGCGAACGCCTAGTTTCTTCCGTGACCGGCGTCAGAGGTGGCGCCCCCAAACAGCATCCCTACACTTTTTTTGAATCTCGGTCTCGTCTGGCACCGATGTTGACCCGCGCCGTCTCCTTCGTGGACAGTCTTCCGGCTGCAGCATGCCCGGACGATAAAGCCGTTTTGTCGGTTGTCCTCAATCCAGAATATATTGCAAAGTCCTTTTATCCGAAGGAGCTGTTCCAGCAGGTCGGCGTGGAGGCCGTGGGGAGCCGCACGCGATCAATTACTCCGCGAAAGCGATCACTTGGACGCCCTTCAGAAGAGACTTTAACTACAGAAATTTTCGTGATGGGGCCGCGAGCGTCTCTGCGCAATTGGAGCTCAGCCCTTCCTCAGTGGAACAGCTCATCCGCTGCAACAAACGGGATCATATCCATCGAGGAGATCGGTGCTCCTAATGCCGATGACAAGCTGAAGGGGCATCTGCCAGATACGGGCAAGGTGACGTTTGAGGCGGTCCTACACACCGACGAGCTTCTCGGCGAGCAGAAAATCGTTCGTGCGTTTCGGACGTACCTTGCGGAGCTTGGGATCGACGCTCCCATGGATAACCGCTTTTATGCCGGTGGGCTTTGCTTTGTCGAGCTGACCGCGCCAAGTGAACGCGCTGAGGAGATCGCGACCTTTACCGCGGTCCGCGCACTTCGACAGATGCCGACCCTTCGTGTGCTCCGGCCGACAATTCGAGCCGCTGCGACACCCTCGCCTCAGATTCAATATCCTTCGGAAGCAGCATTGGATCCGGGGATCAGGGTCGCCATTTTTGACGGCGGTGTGCCAGACAATCATCCGCTGACAGCCTGGACTACGCCGATCGATACCACGGGCGTGGGTAGCTCGCATGAGGATCTTCGACGTCATGGTGTGCATGTCACATCTGCGTTCCTGTTCGGGCATATCGATCCGACTAAACCGCTATCGAGGCCTTACGCGCCGGTTGAGCACTATCGTGTTCTCGACACCGATCCCAGCCAGGATCCCGAAGGGCTTTACGAGGTGCTCTACCGCATTGATCAGACGCTTCTCAGTCAGCAGTTCGATCTGGTCAACATAAGCCTCGGACCGCATCTTCCTATCGAGGATGACGACGTCCACGCGTGGACTGCGGTGCTCGACGACCGTTTTGCACGAAACGATACTTTGGCAACGATCGCTGTCGGAAATGACGGAGAACGGGACGCGGCGCTTGGTTTCAACAGGATACAAGTGCCTTCTGACTGTGTGAACGCGATGGCCGTTGGTGCCGCAGATAGTCCCGATGCCACTTGGGCACGCGCGGCGTACAGCTCCGTTGGCCCCGGCCGAAGCCCAGGTCTTATCAAGCCTGATCTTGTCGACTTCGGCGGCTCGCTGCAGCGCCCGTTCCTCGTTGCAAGTCTGGACGGAAAACCGCAGCTCGAAGTGACGGGTGGAACGTCCTTTGCATCGCCGAGCCTGTTGCGGGTGGCCGCCGGCGTGAAGGCACACCTGGGCGCCAATGTCGACATGCTCGCAGTAAGGGCATTGCTCGTTCATACGGTCGAAGAGTCATCGATCTCTGCTGAAGAAGTCGGTCGGGGCCGGGTCGCCAGAACAATGGACGATATTCTATTGTGCGGCGACGACACCGTCCGGGTCATCTATCAGGGTACCATTTCTGCCCGCAACTACGTGAGAGCCCCGATCCCCGTTCCCGTCGAGGAAATGGAAGGCAAGGTCCAGATTACGGCGACGATCTGCTACAAGACCCTGACGGATCCCCATCATCCAGGCAACTATACGCGTGCGGGCCTGGAAATCGCGTTTCGGCCCAAGGATACAAAGCGAAAAGAAGACAAGAAACTGCATGCGGATACGCAGAGTTTCTTTGGCAAGGCTCAGAAGGGGCTGACGGAAGGCGATCTTCGGCGTGACGCCTGGAAATGGGAGAATACGCTCCACGCCTCGGTCGGGTTTCTTGGTAAGAGTCTGCGCAACCCAGCGTTCGACATTCACTATAACGCCCGCCTCGAGAGCCGAGATTTCGAACCGGAAGACGAATTGCGTTACGCGCTCGTTATCAGCGTCAAGGCAAAGCGCGTTGCGGATCTCTACGATCAGATTGTTCGTCGGTATCAGACGCAACTCGAGCCCCTGCGTCCGATTATTGAGATTCCGATCCGCCGGTAACATCGCTTAATCGCACCAGCGGATTCTTCCGTTCCGAATAAAAAAATGGGAGCGGCAACCGACTTGGCGCCAAACGGAAGGGTGGAGCGTGCCTGTGCCATCCTTCTCCACTTTTGCGCGCCAGACGGCTTTCTCGTCAGGAACTAGGTTCATTTCTAGAACCGCGCCGCAGCCACAGGGACATACCATCGTTGCCTGCCAGGGGTCTCCATCCTCATTCAGGATGTAGAGGGTCTTCGGTGCTACGAACCGCGGCATGCTCCCCTCGCGTATTACGCCGCGATAAGGGCGGCGCAACAGGTGACGAAACATTCCGGTAAGATAATGACCAGTATCCGAGAGCCAGGTCACGAGCGTGGCTCCGAAAGTTCTGGCAAGCCAAGAAGCGGCGAAATCTTGCCGTGGCCGGTCCACGGATGAAGAAGCACACAATTCTCCTGCTCCTCGTCCGCAGTCAAACGCAGCTGACCCAGACTGAATTCCACGGAGGCAACATCACTGTTCGGCATCTGGCGATAGGGGTGGATCCTTGCGAGGAAATCATTCACCGCTAAGGCTGCCGCGAACATGTTGATGCTGATCACCGCAGGCCGGCTGACGGTCAAGCCGCGGAAGTACTTGTCGCGCACCTGCTGTGCCTCTGCTTCCGGATCGGAGTTTGCAAGTCCTTCCTGCGCGACTGTTCGCAGCGAGATGACGTCACGAGAGATCAGGCTCGAACGCCCGGGAACGATGTAGTGGATCGTGCCCAAAATGTCCTGAATTCGTCCCGCCGCATTGCCGTCGCCGGTGGCATCGAGCATGACGCCGACGTCAAAATAAGGGATGATGTGATAGGTCGATACCAAGTTCATCGCAAAGCGCCCGGTATGCGTATCGACGCAGCCGAATATCACGTCGCACACAGAGAGCGCATCTATCGCCGCTGGCGACATCAGGGTTGACGGCACCTTGATGATCCGGGTCGGGAGCTCCGTTGCGATCGCCGCTGCTTCAGCGACGTCCACCTTGAGCCTACCCATGCGGGCATCGGCGACTGTGCTGTTCAGGATCCGGTTCAGATTGCGATCCTCGACGATATCAGGGTCTATGATGACGATTTCAGCAAAGCCAAGGCGAATGAGCTGTTCTAGCAAAGGGCTACCAGTTCCAGAAATGCCGACGATGCCTGCGCGCAGCCTTGCAAGCGTTGCTGTTGTGCCCTCGCCAAACGCCTGGTCCTGAGATCGGCCGAACGACGAAGAGCGATCGTGAGCAGTTGCGGGGAAGAGCCGAATGTCCGGTCCAGCAACGCTGATCATGTCGATCGACCGCATTTCGTCGCCCTGCCAGAGATAGCGGCCAAAGAGCCGACCACATGGCTGCATTACAATGCTACCATGTGGAATATCAGCGCCGATCCAGGAACGGACGACAGGGAGAAGCTCGTGATCTCCGATATCGTCAACCTCCGAGAATTGGGGGAAGTTGCCAGGGTGGCAATGAACCTTCACTACGCTAAGTCCGAGGTCCTCTGCATGATCGAGATGAGGAACGATCAGGTCGGTTGGCCAGGAAATGCGGTCATCAAGCCTTTTGCACTTGTCATGATCGAGCAAGATCACATCCCGAATGGAAAGGCGGTAGCGGTCTGAATGATTGCTTCCTCCGCAGAGCAAGAGGGCGGCGGCCTCGAGGCCATCACCAGGGAAGAGATGGCCTTGCAGCAAAGCATGCTGATCGACCGACATGCTGAGGGTCACGTTCATCGCGAGGCCTCCTGTTCGAAGATCTCCTCGATGAGGAAGAGGTGGGTTTCGAGGCAGTCAACGCCGGGCACCCACAGGTTTGCACCAGAGCGATGACGCGACCAGCGCTGAAAGATCCTGCCCTCGATCGGCTGCTCGACCTGCGTCTGCGGAATTTCGCGGCCATCGACTCGGGCAAGCTTCGGGTAGACGTAGAGCATGTCGAGCGGAGTCATGGGGTAGCCCTGTTCGATGCGGATCGCGAGCGACACGCTCTTGTGGTTGAAGCACGAGGGGACCGGGAAATCATGGAGAATTGCCCAGGTCGAGCCATCCCTGACGATATCGAAACGATGGCCATAAGCCTCCAGGAAAGCCATATCGGCGTCCAGGAGCGGCGCATCGCGCCGCCCCTGAACTTCACCGTCGGTCTGTTCCTTGCGGATCGCACGGAACTTTTCAGTGCCCGGATGACGAAGGTCGATCTTCTGGTCGAGATCAACCTTCTGCGGCTTGTGGCCGGCGAGCTTTACGCGGAGCGTATAGTTTTCCGGCGGCGTCAGGCCGGCGAGGACCAGGACCTCGCGGCCGGTGATGTACGGCTTGTCCCAGACGAACGACTTGTCGTTGATCTTAAAGCGGTAAGCCTTCGCCAGAGGAGGGCGCTTGCCTTCCTTCGCGTAAGCTTCCAGTTCGGCGATCTCGTCAAGGACTTCTTCGATGGGGGAGGCCGCGCCTTCATTTCCAATGCTGTTCATTTCTAACCTCGTGGGTTTGGTTGTGCTGACCAATCCACCGCGGCTGGTCAGTGGCTGCATCATCTGCGAAGCGTGCTAAGTATGTCAAGCAAAAAAATAGCATGCTTGAGAAAATTAGCACGCGACACGCATGCTTGACTTATCAAGCAGGCGGGGTAAAATGCTTTGCGCCGCGAAATCCATGGGCAGCGCTGGCGCCACAAGCGCTGCCATTGAAAGAGGAGAGTCGTGAAAGTCACCCTTGGAGAATATCTCGGGTCAATCCGCACAGATAGAAAGCTTACTCTTCGCGGAGTCGAAGAGGCGACAAACAAAGAAGTCTCAAATGCTTATCTAAGTCAGATTGAGAACGGAAAAATTCAGAAGCCGTCCCCAAACATACTTTATGCCCTCGCGAACCTTTATGGCGTGGACTACGACAAACTGATGGAGTTGGCAGGTTACATTACGACGACGCGTACCGATGTTGAGCGCCATGGGAGGGCGGCGACTTTCGCTGAATTACACTTAACGCAAGCCGAGGAATCCGAACTGCTCAAGTACCTTGGTTATTTGCGTTCGAAGAAGGATTGATCAATTGAAGCTTGACGACAGTTCGCTCACTCCGAGCGAGTATGCAGCAATCCATCGCGCGGCGACCGATCTGTTGAACAAGGCAAGCGCATGGGACCGGCTACCTACGCCGGTCCCCGATTTGCTAGGCGCCGCGACACTTCGCGTCGCACCGATGAGCGCGTTCGATCCCCGTGCGCTTCTGCGTCATGCTCGCGAGTTTGGCGCGCGCGCCGCAAACCTTGTTAAATCGGCGATCGAAAAGGTGAGGGGGATTTTCGATGTTCACGAAGACCTCATCCATGTCGATACAACGGTCGCAGAATCTAAGCAGAATTTTCTGAAACTTCATGAGGCGGGCCATAAACACATCCCGCACCAGTCTGGGCTATTCAAGTGGATCCAGGATTGCGACAAGTCGCTGTCGCCTGATGTTTCAGATCAGTTCGAACGTGAGGCTAACATCTTCGCTTCGGTTGTCTTGTTTCAAGATGGGCGATTCGCAGAGATGGCAGCCGACAGCGCTTTTAGTATCAAAGTGCCACTGGCCTTGAGCAAAAAATTCGGTGCGTCTGCCTACGCTTCCATGAGGGAGTATGTCAGGCGGAACGATCGGGCCTGCGCGGTGATTGTCCTCAATCCCGTTGAAATATGCCCTGTTCTCGGAATGCGTTCCGAATTGCGTCGCGTCGAGCTTTCGCCGCTTTTCCAGAAGCGTTTTGGTGAGTTGAAATTGCCTGAACATGTTGATCGGTTGAGCCCGCTTGCGGAGTTCATACCACTTGCAGGCCGACGCATGTCGCGCCCTGGAACACTACGACTTGAAGATAAGAACGGCGATGTCGTTGAATTCATCGCCGAGGGATTTGGAACGCCTTTTAATAGTTTCATCCTCATTCACGCGACGGCAGAGTTGAAGAAATCAATCGTTGTGCCTTTTCCCTCCAGTCGGATCGTGCGCATTGTGGGGCAGCAAAAGTTCTGAAGGATCCGCCCCGATCGCGGAGAGCTGGACTTTCTCAAAGCGTTTACTGACCAAACTCGGCAGCCCGAACCAATGAGGCGCCGATCAGTTGAACAGGTTCTATCGTTATGACCTACAGAGTGCCGGAATGGTCGGAAATACGTGCAAAAGGAAAGGCTCTAGCCAGCGAGCATCCGGATGATAAGTTTATGACAACCGTCCTTGAGGGCGCCTTTCTAGTAGGAGAGAGTGAAAATCCGATCCGGGGCAACCTATGTGCGGCAGCCATGCGTGAGCTCACAGGCCATGTGCTTCATTCAATGGCTCCCGATCAACGGGTGACAGCCTGTTGCTGGTACGAGCTCGTCAAAGATACTAAAGGCCCGACGCGCAGGCAGCGGGTTACCTACATTATTCAAGGCGCTTTGCCGGCAGACTTTGTGGAAAAGGTTCTGAAACTAGACCTTAGCAAGATAGCTCGACCACTGCTGGCGACAATCGAAAGGCTCAACCGTTCGACGCATGTGCGAGAAGAAACCATCCTCGACGACGACGAGGAGATACGCGTGCTGGTGGATGACTCCCTTGACGGCCTGCTGGATATCTACGACGCAGCTCGAACTTGCCGAGAAGAAGTGCATCGCTCGTTGAGGACGGAGGTCTTCGACGCTGTTCTGGACACACTACTGTCGGAGACCTTGCAGGATCTCGATGAGCTATCGACACATACCTCCGTTGATGGACATGACATCAACGACTACACGATGACTTTCGTTGATGACGAATTCATAGAACTGGCCGTCGATGGAACTGTTTACGTCGAGCTGCAATACGGCTCCGGATCGGATCTCCGAAATGACATGGGCGTCGTCCTCTCAGACTCGTATCCGTATACCGCAACGATGAATGCACGAGTGATCGAGCCACAGCGCATAATTCGAGAAAGCGTCGTCATCTCCGTCGATAATAGCGCGTTCTATGAATGATCGGTTCCTGCCGCTAGCTACGAAGTCCACGATGAAAATCGCGGTCTCGCCGTGTCTTCTCGGAACTTGTCCCAAACGCCGCGCGGCGTTGCGTGCTATCATGTCCGGAAATCTTTGCGACATGGCCGATGAACGCTAAAGATCCCGACAGCGGAGCTATGGCTGAAACTGGGTGATGACGGTTTGAGAAGGGCGGCGTATCGAGGCGGGTGATGAAGCCTGCCAGAACCTCTCAAGGAGAGCGATACGCCATGAACGAGACTATCAACATTGTTCGCCTTCGTCAGCCCGGTTTTACACGTATCCTGCGCCTACCCGGAGGTGAGTTCAAAAAGCTCGCCCTTAACGTCGAGGGCTATCACTGAGCCATTGAACGTAAGTAGCGTTGGAATGACAATGCCCACGCCTTTTCCCGCGCGCGTCGGCGCAACGACGAGGCTGTGAGGCTGCTCGCTATTAGTCAGGTAATAGTCAGACCAAAAACGAGCACTCGTCTTCCCAAACACTGGACCACTGATGCGATTGTACCGCTGAAGATAACCCGCACGCCGCATTTCATCCACGCGAGCCCAGCGCGCGGTGCCGTGATGTTGCCGATTGCGTCCGGGCATCATCTGCTGCATTAGCAGAATGGTTCCCGACGTTAAGACGACGACAGCCAAACCCCGGTAGAAGAAGAGGGTTGTGTAGCCCAGATAGAAAGGCGTCTCATACCAAAACGCGAGGATGTCAAACGTCATCAAAGCCCTTCCGTCAAAACCGTAACGGAATGTTGAGTACAAGCTCGCCCCACAAAAACCTGCAGCCAGTGAACACACGATGCTCACAGCTATTCTTAAAGGCCTAGTTTCGTTTGAAATCATCAGTCTATCGTATCGTTCGATTGGTAGTAGAATGCCGCGGTCCTCACGGCATAGAACCCGTCATCAGGCGATGTTGCCACTCGTTAGCGGCGGCACCCAGAGAGCGGAAGATCCGGACCTGGCTGAGATACGCAATATCCAGAAATGGACTAAAACGCTACGCCGCGAATTATAATCAAGTTAAAAAGAGTATATTTATTGTTACAGGTTCAATCGGATTAAAACACCTTTGTAACTTACCGAGGTTGCGGGCACTCGTCGTCTCGTTATCGATGACGTGAGTTGATGATCGCCGCGGCGTTGCGAACGCTTGAGATACGAGGGTGTTGGAAGCCTCAGCGCGCCGTGGTGACAGGTTGTTCCGGCCAAGCAGAAGCTAAATCGCGGCTTGACCAAGCATGACGCCAAAGAAGACCGCAGTGCGCAAGCCGTATTGTTGCCAGATGCCGCGAAAGCGGCTTCGTTCAATTGCACAAGATGCTTCCCACTTCAAAGGATGAGCTCTGGAGCTGGAGAGGCCTCTCCAGCTTACAAATGTAACGCAACGTTGGTTTGGCAGACCAGGCTTCGATGGTACGCTCGTAGGGTAAAGAAATAACTTCGGAGTCCGACCATGGATCGCGATAGTAAACGGGTACGTGCAGCTGGAAGTTCATCCCGCGCCGCCGCTGGCGTCACACGACTAACTGACCTGCCGACAGACGCACTTTCAGAAGTGGCGAAAGGTCTAACCCCCGAAAACCCGCGCGAAGCGGCAATCAATCTTGGCCAGTTTAAAATAGCGAACCTTGCGGTGCAAAAAGAGTTCGCGAGAGGCAACGCAGGGCAGTTTGAAGAGCGGCTCAATCGGCTCGGCACTTCATTTGCGACTTTGTCTGAGAAGGCGCTGCCCGAATTTCCGGACGATACTCCCGAGGCCAACTTTAATTTCGCACGCCGGCAAATTCCCGCGATCCAGCCACTATTAAAATTTTACGAGCCCAATGCGCAAACGGCAATAATCGACCACGCCATCTTCAACGTTAACAAATGGGACAAAGCCGCCGCGGTCGCCGAATTATCGACCAACCTAGGGGACCTTCATCATGATCATGATAGAAGGCGCATTGTTGATCGAGCGCTGACTTCTTTCGCGGACGATGATCCAGAAGTTCGCGGCAACGGAGCCAGGGCCCTTGTAAGGGGACATGACCATTTGAACGCAGGCCACAAGGCGCAACTTGCCGCCATGTTTGACCATACCCCGGAGTTGGTCCCGCTTTATAACCAGATGATGAAAGAGCAGCAAGATTTGTCCCGCAGGCAGCCTGCACGGCCGCAAGGGTCAGTGGACAGGAGCATCGACGCAATTGAGGTTCAGGTCCAAGCGCTCCCAGCAGGAGTCGGTTCATTGGAGCAAGCGAAGGCGATGCACGACGTCGCGAAATCCATCACTGAAACCTTTGATCGCGCGCGTGCGGAATTCATTAGTTGCGGTAGAAGCAGGGAACGTTCAAGCTCCGGGCGATGAGTTCATCGGGAGCTTGCAGCGCAGATAGCCAAGCTTGGATAACACGGAGCGCCCGATCACCCGATGGGCGCTTCCTGGAAGCTCTCTAGATGCCGTAATGGGCCGGCGTCTCATGAGTAGCCAGTTGGGTGGCTGTCCCTCAGAATGATGATGTTTTGGAACGAGGTCCGAGCGATCGGCCTCAAGCATCATGAGAGGAACAGCCATGGAGTATTATGCAGGAATCGACGTCTCGCTGAAAGAGAGCAGCGTGTGCGTGGTCGACGCGACGGGCAAGTTGGTTCGCGAGGCCAAGGTGGGCAGCGAGCCAGAATGCCTGGTCGGGTATTTTGATCAACTGGACTTCCCGGTAGAGCGCATCGGCCTTGAAGCGGGTCCGTTGTCCCAATGGCTATACGCGGCTCTCGTTGCTGCGGGTCATGAGGTGGTTTTGCTGGAAACACGGCATGTGAAGGCGGCGCTTTCGGCGATGACGGTGAAGACTGACCGCAAGGATGCACGAGGGATTGCGCAACTTCTCCGCATGGGGTGGTATCGTCCGGTCCACGCCAAATCGTCGCCGGCCCAAGACACTCGGGCTCTATTGGTTGGCCGCAAGCTTCTGCAGTCCAAGCTGCTCGACGTCGAGCTCAGCATTCGAGGTATCCTGCGCGGCTATGGATTAAAGGTCGGCGAAGTGAGCCGAGGGCGTTTTGAGGCGCGCATCCGCGAACTGATTGCAGGGCATGCGACATTATCGATGGTGATTGACGCGATGCTGACGGCGCGAGCAGCGCTGTGGAGCGAATTTACGAAGCTGCACCGCGAGATGCTCAGGATCGCCCGCGCCGACAAAGTTTGCCAACGGCTGATGAGTGCGCCGGGTGTCGGTGCCTTGGTTGCGCTGACCTATCGCTCTGCAGTCGATGATCCTGCCCGGTTCGAAAAGTCCAGCACCGTGGGTGCCTACTTCGGGCTGACGCCGAAGAAATATCAATCCGGCGAAACCGATCGCGATGGCGGCGTGAGCAAGGTCGGCGACGCGATGGTGAGAACCGCATTGTTCGAGTCCGCGCACATAATGCTGACGCGGGCGTCGCGCTTTTCCAGTCTGAAGCGCTGGGCGCTCGATGTGGCCAGGCGTCGCGGGATGAAGCGCGCGAAGGTTGCCCTTGCACGCAAACTCGGTGTCGTTCTTCACCGCATGTGGGTGGATGCGACGGAATTTCGCTGGAGCGCAAGCCCTATGGCGGCATGAGGCGAAATATGTGATTGATGCAGTCAAGTACAAGGCTTGCATCTGATGAGGTCCCGTCGCTGGGACGCAGGCTTGGCAAGGTCGTGTGTAGTGCTGTGACCGCTTCGGCGAAGCACGCTTCCTAGATTGACCTGTCGGCTTGTTGATCTGATGGCATAGTGTGGCAGTCTTCGTGCTGACCACGGACAGAAGCATGACCTCAGCGACGAGATAATCATTCAGAGGGACTTGACGATCAAAGGCCCATTACAGAAGTTCGCCGCTTTCATGGAAGCCCGCAGCGCCGAGACCATCACGACTGATCTGGCAATGGAGTGGGTCACCTCGATGGGTCGGCAGCCGAGTTGGTCCATCCGCCTGGCTGATGTGCGCTGCTTTGCCCAGCACCTCACTCATTTCGATCCTCTGACGGAAGTGCCACCAAGCGACGCTGTGCCGTCGGCACGGCGGACAAAGCCCTACATCTATAGCGACATCGAGATTCAGGCGCTTCTGGCGGCAGCACTGTCGCTACCGCCGGCCAACGCCCTGCGACGCTGGACATATCACTGCCTGTTCGGGCTGATAGCGGTGGCTGGACTGCGCCATTCCGAAGCGCTCGGCCTCCTCCGGGCCGACGTCGATCTCGACCAGGGCGTTCTGGCACTGTAGCGTTAACCGAGCATCGATCAAAATGTGGGATCTGGCGGCATGACCAGAGTTGCCCGTGATCAGCGCTCTTTCATATTCGGCAAGCGTGCCAAACAGGTTGAACAGGAATGCGCCGTGCGAATTCGTCGTACCGATCGCTTCCGTCAAAGAGCGGAAGGCGACCCCGCGTGACTTCAGATCCTCAAGAATCCGATCGGGTGGGAGAGTGACCGGCCCAGACGGTCGAGCTTCCAAACGACCAGCACGTCACCTCCGCACAATTCTGCAAGGCAAGCCTTCAGCCCCGGCCGATCGTCGCGCGCGCCTGAAGCGCGATCCTGATGTAGGTGACGCTGATCGACCCCGGCTGCGAGCAGGGCGTCGCGCTGCAAGGCAACCGACGGGCGCTCATCACTACTTGATACCCGCATGTATCCGATCAACATATACGACAAACCTCGAATCAGGAGTTGTCGTACAGTCTCACATTCCGACAGGGTTAGTCGCATAAAAATCCCCGGGCTGCCCCATCGATTTCAACCTGCCGAACCGTTACGCGGAAATCACCTGTTTTCCGTCATGCCGAAAATCTGAAAATCTCTTATGGCGTCACCACACGAAACTGGTGGACCTGTCCGCCTTTTGTGAGATGCGCATTCTTGGGAGGACTTCTTTTAGTTCTTGCTGCCGGCATTTGGTCCAAAGGTTCGGACATGTCCGTACGACGGGGCCACCTGGGTCGTCCTACGCTTTGGAAGCCGATCACCGCCCACGTCCTCCCTCCTGACGAGAACGTTCATCGAGCCCCCTAGTGGCGTTCGGCGTGACTTGTTGCGAGAGCTCCGCGGCTTGCTGCCTGATGTCGTTCTGCGTGCGCTGATCGACCACGTCATTGCGCTCGATGGCGATACGGGCATCCATGCCGGCGTTGATGTCGCGGCCCGCGGCTTGCCATTTGATAGTGTCCTGCATGCGCGGATCGTCCACGTCATTGCGCTCGATGACGGTACGGGCAACCATGCCGGCGTTGATGTCGCGGCCCGCGGCTTGCCATTTGATTGTGTACTGCATGCGCGGATCGTCCACGTCATTGCGCCCGATGGCGGTACGGGCATCCATGCCGGCGTTGATGTCGCGCTGCGCGGCTTGCCCTTTGATTGTGTACTGCGTGACCGGAGCGGTCACGCCATGATAGGTGATGATGTCATTTGCAGTTCTAGTCCCAGCTGAAGAGTCAATCAAGGCATTTAAGGAACGAGCGGATCGTGTTTCCTGTTGAAGCGTTCTGAATTCAGACCGAATTGTCTGATCGCTCTCAATAACTGCTCGGAACCTCTGAGCGGTGCTGCGCAACGCATTGATTTCATAGAAAGCTGCGACCCTGTCGTTTTGATTGGCTACCTGCCTGAATACCTCTGTCAGCGTCTCATTTGGCAGATTGTCGATGTTGACAGGGGCTGTTGCGCCGGGCGCATCGAAATCCACCATTGAGGTCTCCTGCTCTGGCTCGATCATCGTCATCTCCACTTTGGCACTGTCCCCCACGGCGCATTAGATGTTCATGTAGAAGCTTGCACTGTGCAATACTATCTGGCGTACGGTACCCGGTAAATGGATATTGCGTTTCATTTGTCGTAGCCGTACGCGCGATTTCTGGATTTCTGAGTAAGATGCTGCGTCCGCGTGAATTTTGCGCGTCTATTCAGTCGGGTCCGACGACAGCGAACCGAGAGGAATAACGGTTAGAGTCCCCCGGGCATAGCCAAGGCGAGACGCTATGGTGGCGCTGTAACGTTAACCGAGCATCGATCAAAATGTGGGATCTGGCGGCATGACCAGAGTTGCCCGTGATCCAATTTATCGTCGCCACCGATTTCCAGGCGAGGTAATTGCCCATGCTGTTTGGCTATATTTCCGGTTTCCGCTCAGCCTGCGGATGGTCAAGGATATGCCGGCAGCGCGATCATGCCAGGCGTCGAGCATCGTTCTCACAAGGGACTGAATAATAGGGCGGAGAATTCTCATCAACCCGTCCGACGACGGGAGAGGATCATGAAGCGCTTCAAATCAGCGCGACAGCTTCAGCGTTTGTTTCCATCCACGACCCGATCGGCAACCTTTTTCATATTCCCCGTCACGATATTCCATCCAACCACCATCGCGAATTGCAAGCAGCAGCCCTGGACACTTGGCGAGACGTCGCTCGCCTTCAAGCTGCCTGATCGCAGCAAATATCGTACTTCCTTGGCCTTGGCACGTTAAGTTTACGATGCCGTCGTAGCCCCTTCCTGCAGGTTCTGCACGAACGGCCCGATCAGCCGGTGGGCCTCCAGCAGTTTCGCCGGCGTGGTGATCCTGGTGACGAAGTTGGCGCGAGGAACTTGCCGCCCTACCTTGTCGGAAATATCGACCGTGTCGGCAAGGTTGTCCTTTGCCTCACAACGCTTCCACAATTACCTTCGCGACGTCCTCGCCTGGCATCGGAATAATGCGGCAAGCCGGCGGCTTTCTGGCATTCCCTGCATCGGGCCGATCACGGCAAGCGACTATCGTCGATAGCAACACTGTTTTTTTGGGCCGCTCCTTCGCGGCTGGCTTGGTCTAACGCCGCGCGCGCATAGTGGTGGCAAGGAGAACCTTTTCGGCATCAGCAAGCAGGGGGATAGCTATATTCGGCGCCTGCTTGTTATCCGCGCCGAGCTATGCTGCAATTTGGGTGACGAGGCTGATCAAGCGGCGCTCTGCGGCTTCAGTTCAATGACCTCGATTCCATCCTGGAAGGTTGCACCTGCGATGAGTTTAGGCAACTGATTTTGTCGCTTTCAGTCGTCGCCACGTCCTGGCCGCGGCCATGACCAGCTTGAAGACCATCAGCCTGGCGGTTTTCGAGGAGAGTGAGCCCTTGGTACGCACCGTGCGATGGCGAACGGTTGCAAAGACGCTCTCGATGGGATTGGACGTTCGCAGATGATCCCAATGTTCGGCGGGGAAATCGTAGAACGCCAGCAAGGCATTCTGATCTTTGGTCAGGCAGTCGACCGCCTTGCCGTATTTCGCATCATATTTCTCGACAAAGACGGCAATCGCCGTCTCGGCTGAGGCTCGGTTCGGGGCGGAAAAGATTTCGCGCAAGTCCGTCTTCATGGCGGCCTGCACCGATTTCGGCACCTTGTTGAGCACGTTGGCTGTCTTGTGCACCCAGCATCGCTGGTGCTTGGTGCGAAACCGGTAATTTTTCCGGGGTTGTACACGGGTTTTTAGGCTGAGACAGGCCATCAGAGTCGCTTTGCTCGGAGAGGAAGCGATGGCATTAGAATGGACGATCACAATCGTGGGCAGGAACGAATTTGGCGACACCTGCCGAAAGGAGATCCGCGTCGACAAGAGCTGGGAGCGCCTGTTCGACGGCGATATTGGCTTGTCCATCGACGATGGCAAGACGATCATGGCGGCGCTGCAAAGTGCTGTCGTCAGCCATGAGGCGGAAACTTATTCTCTCTTTCGCCGCGTTTGCCCGGACTGCCACACTCTCCGATCAGTCAAGGACTATACGACACGAAAGGTCCGAACTGTTTTCGGCGCTGTGAAGGTACGCAATCCCCGCTGGATGCTCTGCGAGAAGTGCTATCCCGGCATGGTCGCTGCCTTCGCGCCCTTGAAGGAAATCTGCCCCGATCGGGCGACACCGGAATTGATGGAGCTGACTGCGCGCCTGGGGAGCATGATGCCATACCGGCAGGCTGCGAAGGTGCTTGCCGAGTTTCTGCCGATTGAACCAACCGAAACGCATGCGACTGTACGCAAGCGCACCATCAAGATCGGCGAGCGGCTCGACGATCAGATCGCAAGTGAAGAGCAGCACGCGAGGTCGCAAACGGATGAGCGACGCCAGATGGAAATGCAGCTTCCCGGCGACCGGCGCAAAGAGTTCGTCGTCAGCATCGATACCGCCCATGTTCGCAGCGTCGATCGCAATTCGGCGCGCAACTTCGAGCTCGTTGTGGCCCGGTGTGGTCGCGGTGGCCGGGGCGAACCAGGTGGCCGATATTTCACGACCGGCAGTACCAACCAGACCGCTCTTCGAGACCGAGCGCTGCACGCGCTTCAGCAGGAGGGATATTGCGGTTTTGGCGACGTCACCGTGATCTCGGACGGCGCCGAAATTCTGAAGCGGCTGCCTCGCGCCATGCCGGAGCCGACAGCCCATATCATCGACTGGTTCCACATCGCCATGAAGATTCAGCCCATGCAGCAGATCGTCAACCACATCGTGCGATCCCAATCGAGCCCCTTCGAAGCGCTTCCGACCATCGACAGGGACATCAGAGCCGTGAAGTGGCGGCTCTGGCATGGGCGCATCGACCGCGCGATCCACGACCTTGAGCGGATTGTTGCCGGCTTGCAGCAGGCGCAGGGGGAAGGCGAGTTCTCGATCGCGCGGCTCTACAGCCTCGGCTGGCAACTCCTGACTTACATCCGTTCGAACCGTGGTGCACTCGTCAACTATGGAAAACGCTATCGCTCCGGCCTTCGTGTCGCTACGACCTTAGCCGAGTCAGCCGTGAACTCGCTGGTTGGCAAGCGGATGGTGAAGAAGCAACAGATGCGCTGGTCCATCCACGGCGCTCACATGCTGATGCAAGTCCGAACGGCAGACCTGAACGGCGAGCTTCGTGATCGATTGCGGGCACACTTCCGGCAGCCAGAACCGAACGTGCCTCCATTGTTCAAACCCAAACCTCCCCTTCTCCGAGCCGCCTGACCCCAGAGAAGTTACCGGTCTCTTGAAACTGTTAGGAGCGGAATCTTACGGTTAAATGCAAAACGACACCCTGCCATCGAGCGGATCGACCAATGGGTCGCACTGCTTGGCGTTGACCGCAGCGTGCGCTCGATCACAGCAGCAATCTGATCGTCGTCAATCGTCCGGGGCCGACCAGGGCGAACTTCGTCGAGCAGACCATCGAGCCGATCTTTAAGAAAGCGTCGTCTCCATTTGCCAACCGTATGTTCATGCACGCCCAGCTCGCCCGCAACCACCTTGCTCGGAATTCCGTCGGCACAGCGAAGAATGATCCGGCACCGCTCGAGCAACGCGATGCCTCCGTACCTGTCGTTCTAAATAGTCCCGTTCCGCCTTGCTCAAAACCAATGGTGCCGTCGGTCGGCCGGTCGCATTTGCCATTGCTCAACTCTCATGAAGAGTCAAGCGTACAATGCAATGAACTTCAGTTCCAGATGACTAGTAAATCAGCGGGTTCCAAGGGTCGCGCTATCTATGGCTGGAAGAAGCCTTCCGCGCATTTGCAATAATCGCGAGTCTTCGTGATCCGGCATGCTCCAACGCCTCCTTTCCCGTTCACCTGCGCTCGCTCAACGATGAGAGCGACGAGCCAATGCTGGTGGCCCAAGCAAAAAATTCGAACGGCGCGGTAGCTCCAGACAAGTAGTTGTCTCTTTTTTGACACATTATGGGCAAATTTTTAACGGGGATATTGATGCCCCCTTCTGGTTGTGTAGCGATGATGTATTCTTGCCCTCAGCACAAACTGAGGGGGATGTATGAGGAATAGTTTAGCTTTCTCCGCAGTTGCCTCATTTCTTCTTCTCTCCGGCTGCGCCATTTCTCCTTATCAGGAAGAAGTGACCGGCGTATCAACTCCGATCGTTGTCAGTCGAATACGCTGTGAGACACGCGATGCAATTAGAGGCCAGATGGCCGCTTATCTTCTTTTACAGGAAGACGATAAAGTAGCCTTGGCAAAAGGTTATGAATTAAAAAACAGGAAAATACCTTACTCAGAAATCGATCTCCGACCGCTGAGCCGCGATCTAAAAAATACAATCGCAAGCTTTGCACGATATGCGGTGACCTATGACTTTACTTTCGACGGGACGATAACGAGCAATATAAATGGTAGCCTGACTCCAACCACGACCTTCAGCGCTGGCAACCGTGGGTTCCCATTCACAGCGAGAATGGACAGGTCTCGTCAAAATATCCAGACCTTTCGGGAAACCGATACGTTCGGCGATCTGCTTAAAAAGACACCATCAGACTATTGTCCCGATCCACATGAAAACACTCCTCGCAATTACATCTATCCAATTACCGGATCCATCGGGATGGCAAAGCAGCTGCGAGACTTCCTCTCGCTTAAGGTGTTTTCCAACCTCGCCGCCGAGGAAGGGCCGCCAACTTTTACCTCGACCATCACATTCACCACAATGATGCGCGGAACCGCTGACCCAACCATCGTTATCTCACCCGTTTTGAACACAACTACTCGAAGCGGAGGCTACGGCGTTACTTCAGAGCGCTCGGACGAGCACAAGGTCATTGTCGGGTTTGCAGCGAAAGCGTCCGATATGAGCGAGGCTGAGGTTGCGCAGTTCCTCGCCCCGGGAACAGCCTTCCAAACTCCCCGCGGGACGGTCGAGGAGGTTGCCTCCGAAAAAGCAGTCAATGAAAGCATCTTGCGATTTGAACTTGGGCGTCAATCCGGCCCAATCATAGTCAATGAATCGTTGTTATCCCTATTCTAGGAGAACGAAAATGGCTAAAGGCAAGCAGTCAAAGTACAGTGAGACCGTGACCATCACAGCCCAGTCCGTCGGAACGTTCTTGGATATGCTGAAAACGAAAGGACTCCGCGAGAAGTTTCTGGCAGAGGCACCTCAGACCAAAACCGTACTTGCCGCAGGGCAAAGCGAGCAAGTCCTCCTCGACAAAAACATTTTTTCCGCGAATGCTGGGGCTAACCCGGAGGCACTCGCGGACGGTATAGATGCACTTTCGGCAAATAAAAAAGAGGTTCCTCGGGAGGTTTGGGAAGCTTCGCTGTCTGTTGAGCCCGACCTTATGGAGTTCGCTCGCTCATTCGTACTTAAACACAAACTCGCCACCGACCATTCAATCGCTAAAAGTCTTAAGGCTCGACGCTGTGGCAACGGAATTGAATGCCCGCCGGGCCAGTGACAGCCTTGCTTAGGTGGCTCTCTACAGGTGCAGGATCGCCATTGTTTGGACGCTCGTGAGGTAATCCGCTTCTGATGGCCCTTCGTAACGCTCCGTTAGAATATGACGTCAAGCCCGTCATGGCCTCAGCGACTTATCGGGCGCCGGCCAAACGCTTCGGCTGGCGGCACGATGGATAGGATAGTGTCCGCACCGACGACGGTCGCAAGATCTACATCGCGCATGCCGATCGTGTTTGCTCGCTTGCGTATTTCGGCCAACCGCCCCACCAGATAGGTGATAGCCTCCGCACCGGACGAGAGCAGCACTTCGCCACGGCGTTCCCCAACGCCCCATTCCGATTACCGTGATCCGCTTCATGATCTCTCTCCTGTTTTACCCAGTCAACAAACTGATGGGGACAGCGTTCGCTACAAGCGCCGCTCCTTATTGAAACTTTCGGCAGGCTGACTTAGCGTTTCCATGCGCATGTGAGCATAAGGTGACGCCTGGCGCCTCGATACAGTCACCACATCAAGAACCCAGCGTCGGTTTGGCTCCCGATTAGGCTGAAGAGAAATACGCCAATCATTGGAGAACTGGCCATGGACAATGGCGCAATCCACCTGAACGGATTCGATGAACAGGATCCCCATGCAACGGCGGGTTTGACCTGCGATATCGAGCTTGAGGCTGTTGGCGGGCTGACCCCGCGCGAAGTCGCCGGGCGAATTGCCGCCGCACTTAGAAGCCTCGCCACCCAAATCGAGACCGGACTGCTTGAAAGCGGACATCACCCGATCGACGACGCAGCTGGGGAAATTGGTACAGTTTATCTCGATTTTTTCGGTGAAGGATAAACGGCACAGGCTCCGGGGTGCGAATCCTGGAGCCGCTTTCGATGCTCTCGTGTCCAGCCCGGAGATGGGGTATTCGGCTTTCGCCCCATCTTCTACGGTGATGCAGGGAGGTGCAGCGCTTCGAGCTGATGATAGAACGTGGTCTGTTCAAACAGACACAAGCATCAGGAAAGGAAGCGCAGCATGAAGCACTTTATTGGCCTCGATGTCTCGGTGAAAGAGACCCCGTTTGCATTCTAGACGAATCCGGCAAGATCTGTCGTGAGGTGAAGGTTGTCAGCCACCCTCACGATCTCGTTGCGGTGCTGAAGGGCCAGACCTGGAACGTCGAACGGCGGACTTGAAGCCGGACCTTTGTCTGAATTAGATCGACTTGCGCGCGCCCTATACTCTCATCGAACAGCAATGCCCGTCCTGTGTGGCGGCCGGAAAGATCCGCAAATTCTGCATGAGATGGAATCGATCGGCCACCTGACGCGCTTTGCGGCGCACCCTCGCGAACAGCTTGCGCGTAAAGCCCGCCTCGATCTCGGCTCACGATCTCGATAGAAGGGTGCCGCTCCAGCCATTGCGCCGCACTCGCCACGCTGCGGTCCTCAAGTATGTCGACAACCGAGCGACGCTCCAGGTCGACGATCATCGTGCCGTAGCGCCAGGATCCGCCAGCTCCAGTCATCCATGCCAACGACACGGATCGAGGAGTCGCTGCGCGCAAATATTGCGTCCCGATTCAATTGCCGAAGGATCGTGTCATCGCTGATTCGCCAGGACGGCCACCCGCGCTATGGCCAAGGAGGCCAACGATCTCTGCGACCCTCCTCGTCCGGCGCGCATAAGGTGGAGCAATCGTCGGCAGTTGGTCGGTGAACGTCTGACGTTTACATTCTTCATTCGTACACCGCCAGCGACTTAACCGAAGCTTCTCTGTTACGGTCTTGCCCTGTGCCGGCAGATCTTGAAGGCTTCGATGAGACCGGCCGTGCCGGCTTCGAGTCCGCCGTCTGCAATCGGGGCAAACGCCGAATGCTGGTCCGGCAGCGGAAACCACCCAATTGTCATCATCAGTGAGGGCGACACCCAGAACTCTGATCCCTGGGCCGCGTGACCATTTCGTTTTCGTTCGCATGGTCGCCTATAGCGGCATTGTCGCTAACGGCCGGTGAACCACACAAATTGAGGAAGACCCTAATTAAATGGCAAGCGAGAAGCGCCTCACGCCGGCTGCAGCTTGCCGCCGAGCGCTCAGGCTCGATCGGTATGGCGTTCGCCGCTGCCGGCGGCAGAGCACGGCTTCCGACTTTTTGGCAGCGTCCGGTCCCTCGCTGACGCTTTTCGTGCTGCCGTCCTCTCCTTTGCCGGTCCCAGCCTTGGCGCACCGGTTAGCGCTCTGCGCTGCTGATTAGAATCGATGAGGGCGCACTTTCTCGAGGCGTTCCGGAGGCTCGCGTCTGCCTAAGCTGGCGCGCTCTGATGTTCCAACAGCCATACCAACGACGGAAACCGTGACGAACAATGAAGGTCGACGGCAAGGCAATTCCCGCTCACGAAAGGTTGAGTTGCCGACGGCGCCGCACGACGGCCGCACCTGTTCATCCAGTCGGAGCCGCCTTGTTAATATTTAATCTCGGCACAAGTGGTCGCGCTTGCCTCGCTTAGTCGCTTGCATTACCGTCATAGTTGCACTCACGGCTGGGAGGACGAGATGGAGCAGGACAAAGGCGGTTTCGAGATCATCGAACGAAGCGAAGCGGGCAATCTCGGCGGAAACGAGCTCAATGCGCGCATCCTCGAGGTCTGGCAGGAAATGTTGGACGAACCGGGCGGGCGGGCGCAAGTGGCCGCCGTGCTTGGCGTAAAAGAGTCAGAGCTTGATCCCGCCAAGCCGCCCGTGAGTGCAGCGGACGGGCCTTCGGGAGCGATCATCAGCACGGTCATCATTTCGGCTGTTACGGCGTTCGTCGTGGGGGCAGCGGGAGCTGCGGGAAAGCAAGCGGGAGATGTGGCTGGCAAGGCGGCAACCGAAGCGCTGGTTGCCGCGATCCGCGATTTCTGGAACAGCCGGATGCGCAGAAAAGTCACGCCGCCAGGCACCAATGATCTGGGACGGGCAAGGGACGACGAGGCTTGACTAATGCCTCTCGCGCCCGGTGACAAGACAGCCATCGCACTTTGGCTGGCGGCAGCACGCTACCTTGACGGCGAGGCGTGCCTAATTGAGGAAGACAAGGTCCTGAACGCGCACCAGGCGGCGTTCGCTGCGGTCAACGCCGAAGCATTGACGGCTAAGACCGCGATCACGTCGGAGAAGGAGGTCGCCGCCTATCTCTTGCGGGTGGGGCAGGACATTCGCCAACGTGACGCAACGAATGAGCGATTCACCGAGTTCTGCGACGAGCTTCGCCGGCTCGCAAGCGTGCTGGCCGATGGCAACGGCGATGGATCGACCTGTGGCACCGGCGCCCCCATAAAAACGTGTCAGAGCGGCATTCTAGAGGTTGCTAGGCTAGTGGAGCTTCGGGTTCGAGATCTGCTTTACGCGGCCGGAATTAGCGTGCCCGAAGACCTGCTCATCAGCTACGTGACCGCCCTCACAAAGAACGGCCATTCCTGCCTTCCTTTCAAAGTTTCGGGGTCCGCAGACATCGCGGCTCCTGTGCGGATCGTCGATATCGTTATCGTGGATGGCCAGCTTTCGGCGCGCGATGTGCTCGACATCGCCTACATACTGCACCACGAACTGACATGCCATGCCTTTCAGGCTTGTCAGAGTACGCAGAAGCTGGCAAACGCGCCTGCAAAGTGCCACTGGACGGAAGGATGGATGGATACGCTGGCCTTCGATGCCACGACAGGGTGGATCGATGTGGGACCGGCTGCCTGGGTTCCATTGCAGGGCGAGATGGGGAAGGGGGAGATCTGGGACTTCCACGATTTCCGTTATCGCGCTCCGCCTTACCTCCTGCCATCGGATCTGACGCGAAGGCGCGGGGCCCGCGAAGCGTTCCGAAGACTGCAGCAGATTTTCGAGGAGGATATGGCCTTCCCGGCTGAAGAGGCCAGGAAGCACGCAGAGCGATTCAGCTGGATCGCCAACACCCATGCAGAAGCCAACTCGCTGCGGCTTAGATTGCTTGCGACGCGTCTGTCCACCTTGTTGCGCAATAAGTCTCGCCCCGATGTTGGTATAAAGGCGGCCAGAGACTGTCTTGCTTTTACCGCCCATCGCAATCTTTCCCGTCTCGAACGCGAGCTTCCCGAGTAGATTTCTCAGGCTACTTGACATTATGGGGTACAGACCCCAGAATATTGATCAGTGTTTCTAAGATGTATCGAGATGGCAAGAGATACAGATGCCGGTGTGAAATTGCGGGGCGCACTCCTGCGTTTGGATGCGCTCAAGCCAGAGGGTTTCACCTCGCAGGAACTTGCGACGCTAGCGAGTGTCACGAGCGAAACCGCGCGCGATTTCCTCAAGGCAGACAGAGCCTCTTATACTCGCACCGTTCAGCCCAAGCCATCGGAAAAGGGCAGGGGGCGCCCGTCCAATCTCTATGTCGTCACTGACGAGGGTCGTGAAAGCCTCGTTGAAGAGATCGTTCAGCTGCGTCGGCAATTTGCCGAAAGCCCCGACGAGCTCTCAGCCGATGACTGCTTCCGCCCGATCGTCGAACTCGAAGAAACTATCACCGACCTCGAGGCGAGCGTCATGCGCGTTGCCGATTTCGAGGATCTCCTGATCGAAGCCAAGGAAAGCCTGAAGTCATGCTGGCGTGACATGAAGGCCTTGGAGGCAAGACAGTCGGTCTACGCAGTGGAGTTCGCTTTGCGTCTCGGTGCAGCCGAAAACCGCACCGAGACGGTGACCGGCAGGGCAGGGCGGACGGCTCATAGAAAGGTAGCGCAGCAGGCCGATGTCGAGCAAATCGACTTTGTCAATTGGATCGTCGGAAAGTTTGGCGGTTGGTTCGACAAGCAGTCCGGTCAATTCGCGCCGGTGCTTATGCTGTTTGACGGAATTCAGGGACACGACCCGATCTCGAGCCAGCTTGTGGAATTCTACCAGCGCAACGCGGTATCGATCGCAGCCTTCGATGTGGCCAGAATGGAGCACGAAGAGCGGTCGGAGCTCTACAAGGCGATTGCCCAGCTTCGAGAGGTTACGCCACTCGCCGGCAGCAAACTCGTGCTGACCATGGACGGCAAGACCGATCTGGGACAACAGCTGGCAGAAGAATTCGAGGCCCTAATGCGACCAACAGGCGGCCATGACGAAATTTATCTGCCAGATCTCGGATTGATGGACCTCAAGCGTATCCGACAGTCCTATCTTTCGCGTCTGGCCGTGGCCCAGCAGGGAGAGATTGAGCCGAATATGAAGCATTTTTTCTCGGTCTGCGCCTCTGCACTCTCCGCGTTTGATGCCGTAGAGGAAACCTCGGACACGATTGCGGACATGGCGAGCTTGCTTGGTGACGATACTCGAAGAGAGAAACTTCTAACCGCTGCTCACAATCTGCTCGGCGATGTTGTTTGTCTTGATTCAAACTTCAACCAGTCAATCAAGGATCATCTGGATGGTGCGCACGTAACTTATGTCGCAAACCGCTTGGATTTCGAGCTCTTCGATAGCAGTGGGGACCTTGCTGTCTAAGGCCGCTTGGTCCTAGCCGCGCGGCGCCTTCAACGGAAAATCCCAAAGAGGCGCAGCGTGATCGCTGCCACCAAATATGGCAATAATTTAAGCAGTCAGCGCCTCTTGCCACCCTGTGTGGCCGCGACGAGCTGATGGAGCTGTTCAATGACACGCTGCAGTCGCTGGTTCGCCAGATCGCTGACCACGCTGGTGACGAAGCTTCGATCGTCGTCGGCAAGATCCTCGACAAAAATGACGACAACTCCGGCTACAACGCCCAGACGAGCGAATATGGCGACATGATCGCCATGGGTATCGTCGACCCGGTCAGGTCGTCCGTACGGCTCTGCAGAATGCAGCTTCGGTTGCTTCGCTGCTGATCGCCACGGAAGCCATGATCGCCGAGCTGCCGAAGAAGGACGCAAGTCGGTCTGCGTATGCGGGGAGTAACAAATCTGGACCGTCGGCTTTCCCTCGGTGTGAATGCTGTGCCCTGTCTTCGCAAAAGACTGCTTCTTGAACGTTGCGGGTCATGAAAAGCGAGATCAAACATCTGCCCGAACAGCCCAGCCACTCCGTCGGAATGGAACACCAGCATATTGTTCGCCTGAATATATAGCCCACGGAACGTAAAGTTCATGGAGCCGCAAAGCACCTTCTCCGGGATGCCGTTGCGGCGGGTTATAAGGACTTTGTGATGCTGGAGATTTTGAACTGTCTGCGCTTGACCGCCGCTCCGCTCTGTTTGAAACGCTTAGCTGATCGCGATTCCGCACTGTCGGCGAGGTCGTGGCCGTTTGGAACGCCGTCTTCCTTCGAAGAAGAGTCGTCGATGATTACTCTCAAACGCGCTTTAAACCGCTCCAGCCCTGCGGCGATGTCAGGCTCATTCAGATCATAGCCATCACATGAGCGTGATGCCAGGATCGGCATGGCCTGGCCCATGAAATCGAAGAGAAGGTCGCGGGCCTCGAAACCAAGCCATTCATAGACGCTCTGGCCCGATCATTTCTGACGTCGGGTTTTACGAAATTCAAACTCTGCTTAGCGTTCGCGGGAATAATATCTTCCCTCCCGCCGAACTGTTCCTTGTAAGCCTGTGACGACGCGAAGTTGCGCGTGAACCCGATATCGACCAGTCCATCATAGGTCACCGACCTCTGTTCGGCGTCGAGTGTCAGGCTGGTGCCAGCCAACAAGTTCGCCATCACGGGGCATGTGTAGTTTTGTCGCGCGATAGACGTAGACGCCGTCGACTGGTTGGTACGGGAAATGGATCCAGCGGAACTTCTGGAACGGGGCCACTGTCGACAAGAAGTTCCTATCGCCGTTGACTTCGGCCCCAGCCCCCGCTGGGTAGGAAAATGCCAGACGATTACGCAAGGGTCAGAACTGGTCGGAGGAGGGCGACTTAACTTCAATCGAAAAACCGACGAAGTCCGGTTCCGGTTCTAGAACGTCAAAACCTAGCATTGTCATGCGATCGCCACGCCAGAGTTTGCAGGTAAAACCATCTTTGCTGTCAGAATTCTCGAATTCGTCCATAACGATCCCCCTTTAGCGGCAAAGCGGCCCCCGCAGACCGCCGCTGAATTTCTGCGGGTGAATATCGACTGCGAAACCTTGTAACTATCGCATGGATAGTTGATGTCGCTGCGACACTTCGCGTCTGCGAAGCAGACCTGCAACGATGCTTTCCAGTGTGAGCGGCAGCCTTTGAGGCTCCAAGCCATTTCTCACGTACCGGCTTTCAAGCCGTGCCCTTCCGATGCTGCGGCTGCTGCAGGGGGAGAAAATCTAGCGCGTTGCGCCTGAATATCTTGTCGCAGATTTCTTCGGTGAAGCTGCAGTCGTTGCTGAGGAAGGCTTTGCCCCTATCCACATTGTGTTCATAACCCTTTTCCTGACCGAGCATCAGCCAGTCAGTACCAAATATCAGACGGTCCACCCCTGGATCAAACAGGTCGGTCCAAAGCCGGAAGTTCGCCGCCGGTGATTTTCGCAGCGCAGCGTCGCCGCTACTTCCGAAAATAACTGATATCGGCGTAGATCTTCTGTCTGGGGTGCGCCTTAATATACTCGCCCAATGCCCACTCCCAGCTTCTTTGCGATGGCTGAAAGCCCATTGGTGGATAGAGCTTCACGCCGGCGAACCCAAACTCGTTCAACGCGCGTTCGACGGTTTTAAGAGAGCTCACCTTGCCCTTGTGGTTCTCGAAAACCACTTGCCGCAACGGGTCAAAGCCGATGTAGCCATGGAGCACCGGTCCATCTTTCTGCTTGGCGCAACCCACCGAAATTTGAGACATCGCTTCTATCTGCTGGGAAAGCGGTGATTTGACATCTTCATAGAGCCACTCGTCGTAATCGACGAGCGCGGGCGCCAGCATTAAGGGTTTGAAGCCTTGGCGGCTCGTGTCAGCGATGAGCTTCTCGACAGGGACATGGCGATATAATCTGAACAGGCTGAACCAATTGAGATATCGCGAAATCGTGCCCCTTGACGCAAATGCTTCCCGACTGGCAACGCGGGCATCGGTAAAGCTCATTTCGGTGTCGGACTGCATGATCTCTATGCGTGAGCCGAGCATGAAAGCTAGGAATTTTTCATCGCCGGCAACTCGGTTCTTCTGCTGAGATGTGGGGACCGTCATTGTCGCGATATTTCGCCGCCGCCGATCGAGCATGACCAGGAAGTTGGCGGTATCCGCTATGGCCGCCTCGCGTGCTTCAGTCGGCTCCCGTCTCGAGACCCGGGCACGCCCCTCGAAAAAGCGATCTCCTCCTTGGCTGTCGGCGCTTTGTCCGCTCCCAGGAGTGTCAGAATGAGCTCGATGAATCGGTTAACGGCGTCGGGATCCCTGATCTCGAATGTCCAAATCGCAGATTGCTTCGGAAAATCCCGGACAACGACCTGGCGCAGGAACCGTGCTGCCGGCAGATCCGAAGCGTTGAAGACGTGGCAATGTGCATCGATGATCGGCTGTGCAGCGCCCGGTCGAGATGGAGCCGGATCTGTTCTACGGCAGCCGCCACTCAGCACAGCAAACGACAACGTCGTATGGCGAAGAAATTCTCTCCTCGCATCCCCGGCCCCGAGTATCCCTGAAATGATGCAATCATAACGGTAGTATATTGGCAATGGTGTTCATGAGGCGCGTGAGAAAAAGGAAGGAGAACAGGCAGACCGGGTCGGCGTCCTTCGCAAGGCAGGTTTGTGTCGCTCGTCCACTTAATAGGCCAGAGCTTACTTCAAAACGGATTTCAACCGGGCAGGGTCACGGGACATGCAAGATCTGCCAGTCGCGATCGGACGCTACCGAAGGTAGGGAATTGCAGATCTTGTCAAAATGGGCGCGATTGACCGTAGAGCTTGCCCAGGCGCAAGCTCATGGCGTGCCTGCTTACGCCGTATCTGCTTGCCAGTTTGGCGACTTGAACGTCATCGTCGATCGCCAGCTCGGCGTCGTCCGCTTCGAGGAAATCCTCCGGCATAAGGAGGTTCGCCGCAAAAAAGTTGGCCTCTATCTCAAGAACGCTTGACGCCTGGGAGGAAGTGGCATCGCGGAAATTGATGCGGTACTCACGATCGACATGAGCGCCGAGCCCTTCATGCAAAAGGTAATGGCCGAATTCATGCGCTATGGTGAAACGTTGCCGCTGCTTCGACTGCTCCGAATTGACGCCTATGATGGTCACGCCGGGCTTGCGCGCCAGAAGGCCGGACGTTTCCCCAAGATCTCCATATTGCACTTCGATACCCGACTCTTCGGCTATTCGTTCGACCGGCACCGCTGGTCCATATATCGCATGCTCGAGCAGAAGCGAGTGCACCGTGCGCTTGATTAGCGCAAACCTTGGTCGCCGTGCAGTCATTTCGAGCCCTTGCTTGGGTCAGAGCTCAATTTTTCGAGAAGTTGGTCGAAACCTTGCGGCGCGTCGGAGACGGCCATCTTCACTTTTACCGTTTCCGCTGGTGGAAGAAGCTCGCCCGGCTCGGCCGCGAGCGCCTGCGCTATCGAGAGGAAATTGTGGAGGGGTATCGCTTGTGTGCCAGCTTCGATGTTTGTGATCGAAGTCCTCGCTAGGCTCACTTTTTCAGCCAAGGAGGCCTGACTCATGGCCCTTGCTTCGCGCTTGCGGCGAATGGCTTCACCGACTGCAGCGTAAACCGGATCAGGCATTTCCGACCATCTCTTTCCTCAAATCCCGTAAACGATTCTACATCATCATCGGTATATGTCAATTTTGCTGACATTCGTCATTGTTGCTGACATGTAGGATCTATTGACATTAGGATGGAATCGGTCCTTTTTGGTGTCCACGTTCCCCCATGTGGACGGAGCGGATGCGGCAACGAAACGAAAGGACAGGCCGATGACCGTCGAGACCGCGGGAGAGCACGAGGATGGCAAAGCCAAGCCCAAGTCGTACACGTTCTTCGTGAACGGCAAGAAATACGAGACGGACCAGCTCTCGCTGACCGGCCTCCAGATCAAGGCCAAGGTATCAGGTTGGGATCAAACACATGATCTCATCCTGGAAGGCCACGGCAACGACCCGGACCGCGTGATCGCCGACGACGAGAACGTGAACCTCGAGAAGGATCACGGCCCGTTGCGTTTCTCCTCTGCCCCCAAGGCGAACTTCGGCTGAGGGACTGGCGATGCTAGAGAGGCAGGTAGAAGATCTCAACAATCGATACCCGGGGGTGTCTACCAGGCCGCTGCCAAGCGGCGCGGTCGTGGTGAGCGTCCCGAATGTATCCCTGCCTGAGGGGTGGAACAAGCCGTCAACGGAAATCCGTTTCGTGGTTCCGGCCGGGTATCCTTATGCGGCTCTCGATTGTTTCTGGGCCGACTCCGGGCTCAGGTTGGCGGACGGCCGGATCCCGAACAATACGGGGGAAAGCAATCCGATACCGGAAGACGGTGGCACCGGCCTTTGGTTTTCGTGGCACCTTCAAGACCAAAAGTGGAACCCCAACAGGGACACGCTTTCGAGCTGGATGAACGTCGTCATCTCGAGATTCAGGCATCTCCAATGAGCGGTCTCCGTTTCACGTCCGAAGCCTATGCCGAACTTCAAACGCGCTTGTTCGCGGAAAGCGACGTGGAAAGCTGCGCCGTCGCATATCTGGACTACTCCGCGGGAGCGGACACCTGGATCGTCTGCGCGATCGCGATTCCATCCGACACCGTCTATGAACGGCGCACGAGCGACGCCGCGGTTCTGAGCGCTGGGCACGTCGTGGAGATCGCCAATCGAGCCCGTGCCGAGAACTATTCTGTGGCAATGATCCACACACACCCTCATTCAGCGGGTTTTCCCGAGTTCTCCCCGGTTGACGACAGCGGAGAACTCGAGCTCGCCGAGTTCTTCGGCAGGCGAATTCCCCGTGGCAAGCATCTCGCGTTGGTCGTCGGCCGCGACGGTTGCCGCGCCCGCGTCCTCGGGCAACGCCAGGAAGTTCCCGTGTGGGAGGTCGGTTCTAGCCTGGTTCTCCGCTCGGCCCCGGAACGGATCGACATCGACGATCGTCATGACCGTCAAATCAGGGCGTTCGGGGAAGGAGGCCAGCGGGCCGTTTCCCGACTGCGTGTCGGGGTAGTCGGAGCCGGTGGCACAGGCTCGGTCGCGATCCAGCAACTCGCGCATCTCGGGGTGAACGATCTCACGATCATAGATCCGGACTATGTCGAACTGACTAATCTGAACAGACTGGCGGGTTCGATCCCGTCCGACGTCGGATCATCGAAGGTTTCGGTCGCGCGGCGTATGTTCCTGGGCATCAACCCATCCGCAATGGTCGAGACGGTGCAGCGAAATGTCGTGGACGCGGACGTAGGCCGGAGGCTTGCGGAAATGGACTTCATTTTCCTCTGCACGGACTCGCACGCCAGCCGCGCCGTGATCTGCCAGGCGGCCTACCAGTTCCTCGTGCCCGTTGTCGACATGGGCGTCAGCATCACGACGGCGGAGAAAACGATCACGCATGTCACAGGTCGGGTGCAGATGCTCGCCCCCGGGCTGCCTTGCCTCGTATGCACACAGGCCTTGGACGGAGAGCAGATCCGGCGCGAAATGCTCAGCCCGGAACATCGGGTCGCAGACCCGTACGTGCTCGGTGACAAGCCGATCCCCCAGCCAGCTGTCATTTCCCTCAACTCGACCATGTCGTCCTTGGCCGTCACGATGTTTCTCAGCGCGGTCACGGGCGCGCCGTTGGCCGCCCGCTTCCAATACTACGACGGCCTCCGGGGAACTGTGCGTCCGACGACGGCGCGGAGAGTCGAGAACTGCGTGGCATGTTCGGCGGCGGGTGCGCTGGCGAAAGGATATCGGTGGAGGTTGCCTGTAAGAACGTTGAGGTGTGACGATGTCGGACCGACGTGAAGTGGTTCTGTGGTATGGCCGAGCACCCCGTCTCGAAGTAGTTGCAGAATTCGACGCCAAAGGCTTGCGGCTCGAGCATGTCATCGATCCCTACTATCGGACGGACATCCTGCCTGTCAGGGCAGTCGTGTTTGAGATCAGCGCAGAATGCCTTGAGAGCGTCGTTTCCGCGGCAGAGGCGCAAGCTGGGAGGGCGCTTGATTACAATAGACTTGTCATCTTCAACGCTGTCGATGACCGCAGCATGGGGAATGCGCAGAAGGCCATAGGGGAAATTCTCGCATTGCCGCACGCCGTTCGGAGGACTGGCGCGGAAGCGAGGGAACTTGCCGCTCTCGCTCAGGGGCATGACAAAGGCGGCCGGCCTAGATTGGACCTCGACATATCGATCGCAAATGACCGACGGCCCCTCGAACCGGGAGACACCCGCCTTTTCCGGAGGGCATTCGCCGACTGCACGAAGGTTTCGCTGGTCGAGTTGACGGGCGGTCGATCCGATGCCCGGGTTTTCGCGGTCCACAGGACGATGGATGGGTCTGACGGCGGCGTTTGGCCACAGCCCGCCTTTGCAAAGCTCGATTCTCCCCACAAGATCGCCTTGGAATACCAGAACTACAGAAAGTACGCGGAGCCTTTCATTCCCTTCGGATTGCGCCCGAATGTGAGCGGGACCTACGAAGGCTCGGAAAAGGCGCTGATGGTCGGGAACTTCGTCGATCGCTCGGAATCGCTCTGGGACCTTGCCAGGCGGAATGTTGCGGATGAGGCGATAAACTCGCTCATAGACGACACCCTCGCGGGTTGGCGGGCCCAGGCATATACAAGAAACCCGGACTACGGCTCCATCGCAGCGGCGATGCAGGGCGCGGGTATTTTCGACCCTGAGAAGCTGCAGCGAAGCCATCTGAAGCATGCCGAGAGGCAGGGACTGCGGGAAAACTTTCCCAAGTTATGGGAGCGCTTGAAGGCCCACTCCGTCCACTATCGTGCCTGCCCGATACACGGGGATCTGCATGGGGAAAATGTCAGGGTCCGAAAGGGTCAGGCAATTCTGATCGACCTGGCCTCCGTCGCCGCTCGCGGGCCCGCGGTAGCTGACCTTGCTTCTCTCGAAGTATGGCTGGCGTTCGAACTACCGCCGGAATGCGATGCGGATCGTTTCGGGGACGATGTATGGACCAGAGAGGTGGACAGGCTGTTGGCGGTGGCTTGTTTCCAGCACCCGCCTGGACCTGTGGACCCGCTTTCGCGTTTCGCCTGGATGGCGAACGTTGTCCGGCAGATCCGCCATATGGGCATTGCCGCGCAGACCACGTCGAAAGAGTATCAGACCGCCGTCGCCGTCCAGCTCCTCCGCAGATGCCAGTGGGATGGGGCAGGGGACGCTGATAGGTACCGGCGGAGCCATGGCTACGTCATCGCTCTCAACCTCATCAAAGACGTATTGTAATAGAGGGCTTCATGGACCAGCCAGCCAGGAAAATCCGACTCCAGGGCGAAGTGGAATACAGGGATGAGTCCTTAGAACTGTTGAAACTCCCTGGAGACGCCGCGATCGTCGTCCGCGGACAACCGAGATCCTTCATGCTGAAGTGCCCGGACGGTTGCGGAGAAACGCTTGCGGTGAACTTGGATGGAAGAACCGACAAGGCGTGGATCCTGGACATGAGAGGCGGAGAGCCGACGTTGTTTCCCTCCGTGTGGAGAGACAGTGGCTGCAAGAGCCATTTCGTTGTTTGGCGTGGGCACGTGTTGTGGTGTGATCGATGGGAGGACGGAAACGTCGAGCCGGCCTACGACCCTGCCCTCGAAGACAAGATATGGAAATCACTCCCGGATGATCGGCTGAAGAGTGCCGTCGAAGTCGCATATGAGTTGGACGAGATTCCTTGGGATGTGTCGAGGGTCTGTCGGCAACTCGCTAGGTGCGGTAAGGCGGAGGCGGGGACCGGAAACCGCCGAGATTGGTTCCGTAGGAGATAAGGGTGTCGAGATTTCTGTGTGGCGCCTGGCTATCTGGTGAGCGATGTCTTTCGGAAAGTGCGCCAAGTCTATTGGGACCTGTCCGCCTGTCACTTGGCAGTTAAACGGGGTCTTCCTCAATTTGTGTGGTTAACAGACCGTTAGCAATGATGCCGGTATGGGCTGGCATGCGAACGAAATCGAAATGGTCGTCCGGTCCGGGTATTAAAGTGCAGAGCGTTGTATATTGGGTTGTGTCTGCTTGCGGGCCAACGTCTGGCATATGCCCTGATTGCCGATACCGGACCAGAACTCGGCAGGGTTGGTCGTACCGCAGTCTTCAAGACCTGCCGATCCAAGGTAATGTCGTGACGGTGAAGCTCCAGTTGAGCCGCTAACGTTGCACGCATCTGCAGTGCAAACGGAAAACGTTTACCGATCGGATCCCAGCGATTGCCTCCCCTATGCCCGCCGGACAACGAGGGTGGACAATACGGGCGGGCGGCCCGGCGAACGCTTGATGCAGCGGCTCGGGATGCCGATCAGCGACGACACCTTCGGCACTTGAAGCGGAATGCTGCACGGGCCGACGACGACGCCCCGACTCGGATCGTCGGCATCGATGACTGGAGTTGGAGGAAATCGTGGCGCTACGGCACGATCATCGTCGATCGTGAGCGTCGAAAGGTCGTGGACATTCTCGAAGACCGGAGCGTGGTAAGCGTTGCGCAATGGTCGGAGCGGCACCCCCAATATCGAGGTCGTGAGCCGAGATCGATGCGGGCTTTACGCGCAGCTCGTGAAGGCGCGCCGCAAGCATCTCAGGTGGCGGATCTCTTTCATCTCGTTCAAAATTTGCGCCACGCTATCGAGGAACAAATGAGCCTTTGCGGCCGCGCTACAGGCAGAGCATTGTTGGCCCCACGAGGACATCGAGATTTATAATGATGATCGAGCTTTGCATGAGCAGGCCCCCGAAACGCCGAGGCGCAATCAGCTTCGCCGCGCGCATCGGCAGTCTCGGGAAGGATGTGTTCGAGACGATCCACGCCTTGAGCAAAGAGGGCCTGTCGTGCTCGGAGATTGCACGTCGCACAGGATATGGCCGACGCAGCATCGCGAAATGGCTAACTTTCGCGGCGCCACCCGACCGACGCAGGGCCGCGCTGCAGCCGACATCTCCTCTATATTCGAAGCGTTTCTCACCCAGTGTTGGAAGGATGGCAATCGCTGCGGACGGCATCTGTTCCACGATATCAGGCACCGCGGATACACCGGCAGCTTCTCCAATCTTGAACGCCTCCTGGCAACCTGGCGCCGAGCCGAGAGGCCGGGAAAGGATAAAGATGATGCGGTACCGGCTCCGATCGTTCTCGCTGACCAAACCTATGACAATGCGCCTGTGCGTGATCCGCAAACCGGACATTTGATCTCACCGGTTATCGCCGCTGCTCTTTGCATAAAGCCGCGCGGAACGCTGACAATCAATCTGGCGCGGAAAGTCGATGCCCTCAAACAGGGATCACCGACGTTTGCGGTTTTGCGCAAGTTTGCCATGCGGTTTCGCAGTATATTTCGTAGCCGGGCTTCGGGGAAACTCGAAGAATGGATCGATGATGCCATTCACTCCGGGCTCGCTTCCTTGGCCCGTTTTGCCCGCGTTCTTCGCCGTGATATCGACGCCGTCTGTAACGCCATCGATCTACCCTGGAGCAATGGTCAGGCAGAAGGTCAGATAAACCGCCTGAAGACGATCAAACGTGCAATGTATGGCAGGGCGGGCCTAGAGCTTCTCAGAGCACGGATGATGCCGATCAAATTGGCCGATCTCCACACAAAGTGAGGAAGACCCAGCTTCGGTTCCATACTGGACGTCCGATCATGCCCTACAGACGAACCCTGACTTCTGCGCCAAGCTAAGGCGACCGACATACCTTGCGTTGACCTACTGTCGGGTTTGTCGCGTCCGCGACATGGTGATGTTCGGCCCGGGCGTGCCGCGCTCAGTTAAGACATTGAATGATTTGCAGAGCAGTTTATCTGAGGCGCTCCCTGCGCAGTTGGCACGATTCTTGCTGCCCTAGTTGTACGGCGGCACACGTCGGCATGCCCTTCCATCGCTTAGAGAGTGGAGTGCCACCATGTCCGAACAACCCTTGCCGACGCTGCCGATGTGGCGCGTCGATCACATCGAGCCCTCGCCCGAGATGTTGGCGCTACGCGCCAACGGTCCGATCCACCGCGTGCGCTTCCCGTCCGGGCACGAAGGCTGGTGGGTGAAAGGCTACGACGAGGCCAAGGCGGTGCTGTCCGACGCGGCGTTCCGGCCCGCGGGAATGCCGCCGGCGGCATTCACTCCGGATACGGTGATTCTCGGTTCGCCGGGGTGGCTGGTCTCGCACGAGGGGGGCGAGCATGCCCGGTTACGCACGATCGTGGCGCCGGCCTTCAGCAACCGCAGGGTGAAGCTGCTCGCGCAGCAGGTCGAGGCGATCGCCGCGCAGTTGTTCGAGACGCTGGCGGCCCAGCCCCAGCCCGCCGACCTGCGGCGCCACCTCTCCTTTCCGCTTCCGGCCATGGTCATCAGCGCGCTGATGGGCCTGCTCTACGAGGATCACGCCTTCCTCGCCGGGCTGTCCGACGAGGTGATGACGCACCAGCATGAAAGCGGCGCCTCGCGCCAGGCCTTGGAAGAACTGCGCGCCTACATTCGCGGCAAGATGCGGGACAAGCGCCAGGATCCGGGCGACAACCTGCTGACGGATCTGCTCGCGGCAATCGACCAGGGCAAGGCGACCGAGGAAGAGGCGATCGGCCTGGCGGCGGGCATGCTGGTGGCGGGCACGAGAGCACCGTCGCGCAGATCGAATTCGGCCTGCTGGCCATGTTCCGCCATCCGCAACAGCGCGAACGCCTGGTCGGCGATCCATCCCTGGTGGACAAGGCGGTGGAGGAAATCCTGCGCATGTACCCGCCGGGCGCGGGCTGGGACGGCATCATGCGCTATCCGAGGACCGACGTGACCATCGCGGGCGTGCATATTCCCGCGGAGAGCAAGGTGCTGGTCGGGCCTGCCGGCGACGTCGTTCGATCCGCGCCATTTCGACGACCCGGAAACCTTCGACATCGGACGCGACGAAAAGCTGCACCTGGCGTTCTCCTACGGGCCGCACTACTGCATCGGCGTGGCGCTGCCCAGACGGGAACTCAAGGTGGTGTTCGGTTCGATCTTCCAGCGCTTTCCCGCGCTGCGCCTGGCCGTGGCGCCAGAAGAACTGACGTTGCGCAAAGAGATCATCACTGGCGGGTTCGCGGAGTTCCCGGTGCTCTGGTGATGCGCGGACGCCGACGGGAATCGCGATCCTCTCCGCAATTTGCCGGCGCGCCTGGCGCGCGCCGGTCAGATCAGCCAGCCAAGAGGTAACCAAGATGGACGTGCAAGAAACCACGGCAGCATGCCGGGACGCCTTCGCCGAACTGGCGTCGCCAGCGTGCACCCACGACCCGTATCCGTTCATGCGGTGGTTGCGCGAGCACGATCCGGTGCATCGCGCGGCGTCGGGCCTCTTTCTGTTGAGCCGCCACGCCGACATCTACGAGGCGCTCAAGGCCACGGGCGATGCGTTTCGGGGACCGGCGCCGGGCGAACTGGCGCGCTATTTCCCGCGTGCGGCGACCAGCCTGTCGGTCAATCTGATGGCGTCCACGCTAGCGATGAAGGACCCACCGACGCATACGCGTCTGCGCCGGCTGATCTCGCGCGACTTCACCATGCGCCAGATCGACAACCTGCGGCCGAGCACCGCGCGCATCGTCGCAGCGCGCCTGGACGGCATGGCGCCCGCGCTGGAGCGCGGGGAGGCGGTGGACCTGCATCGGGAATTCGCGCTGGCCTTGCCCATGCTGGTCTTCGCCGAACTGTTCGGCCTGCCCCAGGACGACATGTTGGGGCTCGCCGCCGGCATCGGCGCCATTGTGGAAGGCCTGGGCCCGCACGCCAGCGATCCCCAGCTCGCCGCGGCGGACGCGGCCAGCGCCAGGGTGCTGGCCTACTTCGGCGACCTCATACAGCGCAAGCGCACCGATCCCCGCCACGACATCGTGTCGATGCTGGTCGGCGCACACGACGACGATGCCGACACGCTGTCGGATGCGGAGTTGATCAGCATGCTGTGGGGCATGCTGCTGGGCGGCTTCGCCACCACTGCTGCGACCATCGACCATGCGGTCCTGGCGATGCTGGCGTATCCCGAACAGCGGCACTGGCTGCAGGGAGACGCCGTGGGGGTGAAGGCATTCGTCGAAGAAGTCCTGCGCTGCGACGCGCCCGTCCTGTTCAGCCCCACTCCGCGTATCGCCCAGCGCGACATCGAGCTGGGCGGCGTGGTGATCCCGAAGAACGCGGACGTGCGGTTGCTGATCGCGGCCGGCAATCGCGACCCGGACGCCTTCGCCGATCCCGACCGCTTCGATCCCGCGCGGTTCTACGGCACCAATCCTGGCGGCACCAATCCTGGCATGTCGACCGACGGGAAGATCATGCTGAGCTTCGGCCACGGCATCCACTTCTGCCCCGGTGCGCAACTGGCCCGGATGCAGTTGGCCGAGAGCCTGCCGCGGATCCAGGCGCGCTTCCCCACGCTGGCATTGGCCGAGCAGCCGACCCGGGAGCCCTCCGCGTTCCTTAGGACGTTCCGCGCGCTGCCGGTGCGGCTGCATGCGCAGGGGGGGCCTGAGATGCGCGTCGTGGTCGACCAGGATCTGTGCGGAACCACCGGGCAGTGCGTGCTGACGCTGCCGGGCACCTTTCGCCAGCGCGAACCGGACGGCGTGGCCGAAGTGTGCGTGGCGACGGTCCCGCAGGCGCTGCACGCCGCCGTGCTGCTCGCGGCCAGCCAGTGCCCGGTCGCCGCCATCCGGGTCATCGAAAGCGACACTGGCGATGGCGAGCGCGCCAGCGCCGACCCTGCGCCTTCTCCGGCGGAGGCTGAGCGGCATGCCGCGAAAGACCAACGCAATCCAGGAGGACACGATGGGACGGTTTGAAGGCAAAGTGGCCGTGGTGACCGGCGCCGGCATCGGCAAGGGACGTGGCCGCGCTGGTGGCCTTCCTGCTCTCCGACGATGCTGCGTTCATCACCGGCCAGGTCGTGTGCATCGACGGCGGCATGCTGGCGCATGTGCCGACTTACGCCGACGGTGGCAACAGCCGCGCCGCGCGGCCTGCCGGCGACACCGCCGAAGCGGCGCGCTGCTGATGGACATGCTGCTCAACCCGCTGGACCGTCGGCACCGGCTGCGGTACGACATCCCGGTCGTGCCCGGCGCTTTCCCCCTGGTCGGGCATCTTCCCGCCATCGTCTGCGACCTGCCGCGCCTGCTGCGGCGCGCGGAACGGACGCTGGGCAGCCACTTCTGGCTGGATTTCGGCCCTGCCGGACACCTGATGACCTGCGTGGATCCGGATTCGTTCGCACTGCTCCGGCACAAGGACGTGTCCTCGGCGCTGATCGAAGAGATCGCGCCCGAATTGCTTGGCGGAACGTTGGTCACCCAGGACGGCGGCGCGCACCGGCAGGCGCGCGATGCGATCAAGGCGGCGTTCCTGCCCAAGGGGCTGACCCAGGCCGGCATCGGCGACCTGTTCGCGCCCGTCATCCAGGCGCGGGTGCGGGCGTGGCGCGACCGCGGCGACGTAGCCATCCTGCGCGAAACCGGCGACCTGATGCTCAAGCTCATCTTCAGCCTCATGGGAATCCCCGCCCAGGACCTGCCGGGATGGCATCGCAAGTACCGGCAACTGCTGCAGTTGATCGTCGCGCCCCCGGTCGACCTGCCCGGACTGCCCTTGCGGCGCGGCCGCGCCGCCCGCGACTGGATCGACGCGCAGTTGCGCCAGTTCGTCCGCGACGCGCGCGCGCATGCCGCGCGCACCGGGTTGATCAACGACATGGTGAGCGCCTTCGATCGCAGCGACGATGCGCTCTCCGATGACGTCCTGGTCGCCAATATCCGCTTGCTGCTGTTTGGCGGTCACGAGACCACCGCCTCGACGATGGCCTGGATGGTGATCGAGCTGGCGCGGCAGCCTGTGCTGTGGGACGCCCTGGTCGAAGAGGCGCAACGCGTGGGCGCCGTGCCGACCCGGCACGCGGACCTGGCGCAGTGTCCGGTTGCCGAGGCGCTGTTCCGAGAGACGCTGCGCCTGCATCCGGCGGTCACGCTCCTGCCGCGTCGCGCGCTGCAGGAATTGCAACTCGGCCAACGGCGCATTCCCGCGGGCACCCATCTGTGCATCCCGCTGCTGCATTTCTCGACCTCGGCGCTGCTGCACGAGGCGCCTGATCAGTTCCGCCTGGCGCGGTGGCTGCAACGCACGGAGCCGATCCGACCGGTGGACATGCTGCAGTTCGGTACCGGCCCACACGTCTGCATCGGCTACCACCTGGTATGGCTGGAACTGGTGCAATTCTCCATCGCCTTGGCGCTGACCATGCACAAGGCCGGGGTGCGGCCGCGGTTGCTGAGCGGCGTCGAAAAAGGCCGGCGCTATTACCCGACCGCACATCCGTCCATGACAACCCGCATCGGATTCTCATGAGCTGGCATCGCATGCCCCTTGTGGCGAGGCAGCGGCGCCGGCGACGCGCGGCATTGCTGCGCTCGGCGCGCGCGCTCGGTGCGAACGCCGGCAACACCGCGGCGGTTCGCCGCTCGCCGTGGCCGTCTCCTGTCAGGTACAAGGACATGAACAACATGCAGACCGGTTCCACGCTACACGACGACCGAACTTGCGTTTCCGCGCTCGGCGGATTGGGCGCGCAGGCGCGCGGCGCATCCGGCAGGCTGCTGCCGGAGATCTGGATGCAGGACGGCGCAAAGCGGGTCGAACAGGCGCTGGCGCGTCTTCTCTGCGCCGAAGACGACGGTGAGACCGAGCTGATGGCGGCGATGCGCTACGCCACCTTGCAAGGCGGGAAGCGCACCCGCGCCTTGCTCTGTCTGGCTGCCGGCGCACTGGCCGACACGCCGGCGCACATGCTCGACGACGTCGGCGCCGCCATCGAGATGATGCACGCCTGTACCCTGGTCCACGACGACCTGCCCGCGATGGACGACGACGTGCTTCGCCGCGGCCTTCCGACCGTGCACGTCAAGTTCGGCGAAGCCACTGCGATTCTGGTCGGCGATGCGCTGCAGGCGCACGCCTTCCTGACCCTGGCGAGCCTGGATGCGCCGGGCGACAACCGTATCGCGCTCGTGCGCGAACTGGCGCAGGCGGTGTCCGCCGAGGGTGCCGCAGGCGGGCAGGCCATGGATCTGTCGCTGGTCGGAAAGCACGTCGAGCTGGACAGGATCGTGGCGATGCACCGGATGAAGAGCGGAGCGCTAGTGCGCGCGTCCGTTCGCATGGGCGCGATATGCGCCATCGCGGAGGATGCCGCGCACGCTGCGCTGTACTGTGCGCTCGATCGCTACAGCGCCTGCTTCGGCCTGGCGTTGCAGGTGGTCGACGACATTCTCGACGCGACAGCGGATACCGCGACGCTGGGCAAGACCCCCGGCAAGGACGCGGCGGCGCAGAAGCCGACCTGCGCGTCGATCATGGGGCTGCAGGCAGCGCGCCAGTTCGCGCTGGATCTGTTGCGCGACGCCGGGGAGGCCATCGCCCCGCTGGGGCCGCGTGCGGAACGGTTGGCGCAGATGCTGCAGCGCGCCAACGCGTATCTGTTCAAGCACGCGCCATGCGCATGAGCGCGCGCGTCCGCGTGGAGTCGCCCCTGTGCCGCTGCGATCGGCCGGCGGCAGCGGTGCATGCTGCGCTGTGTCCGAGTCCGCGGCGCCGATCGCAGCGGTTGGCCAGCACGGTCGCGGCGCACGCGGCGCGCTGCGCGCAAGCCCATGCGGCGGACCGGCGCCAGCATCGGGGCGCGTCGCCGCGCCGGAGCAGGCCGGCCGTCCGGCGCTGCCCATGTGCGCGGCGTCTGCCCGATCCTGGTTCTCGTCAACCGTCTGCAGAAGGAACATCCCGCGTGAACGCGCTGTCCGAACAGATCCTTTCCGAATTGCGCCACCTGCTGAGCGAGATGAGCGACGGCGGCAGCGTCGGTCCGTCCGTCTACGACACGGCGCGAGCTCTGCAGTTCCACGGCAACGTCACCGATCGGCAGGACGCATACGCGTGGCTCATCGCGCAGCAACGGGCCGATGGCGGATGGGGAAGCGCGGACTTCCCGCTGTTCCGCCATGCGCCCACGTGGGTGGCGTGGCTGGCATTGCAGCGTGCCGATCCTCTTCCCGGCGCTGCCGACGCAGTCCAGGCTGCAACCCGGTTCCTCGAGCGCCAGCCCGATCCCTACGCGCATGCGGTGCCGGAAGACGCGCCAATCGGCGCGGAGCTGATCCTGCCGCAGTTGTGCGGCGAGGCCGCATCCTTGCTGGGCCGCGTGGCGTTTCCGCGCCACCCGGCGCTGTTGCCGTTGCGGCAAGCGTGCCTGGTCAAGCTGAGGGCGGTGGCGACGTTGCCGAGCGGCCATCCGTTGTTGCACTCCTGGGAAGCCTGGGGGACGTCGCCGACCACCGCATGCCCGGATGACTACGGCAGCATCGGCATCAGTCCGGCGGCCACCGCCGCGTGGCGTGCGCACGCCGTGACACAGGGGAGCACGCCGCAGGTCGGGCGCGCCGACGCGTATCTGCAGGCGGCATCGCGGGCGACGCGCAGCGGCATCGAAGGTGTCGTTCCCAACGTCTGGCCGATCAATGTGTTCGAGCCATGCTGGTCGCTGTACACCCTGTATCTGGCCGGGCTGTTCGCGCATCCCGCGCTCGCCGAGGCGGTGCGCGTGATCGTCGCGCAGCTCGACGCCCGCCTGGGCGTGCGCGGTCTGGGCCCGGCTTTGCACTTCGCGGCCGATGCGGACGACACCGCCGTTGCGTTGTGCGTCCTGCGCCTTGCAGGCCGCGACCCGGCGGTCGATGCGTTGCGCCATTTCGAAATCGGCGAGCTGTTCGTCACCTTCCCCGGCGAGCGCAATGCCTCGGTGTCGACCAACATCCATGCCCTGCATGCGTTGCGACTGTTGGGAAAGCCCGCCGCCGGCACCAGCGCCTACGTCGAGGCCAATCGCAACCCGCACGGTCTATGGGATAACGAAAAATGGCACGTTTCGTGGCTGTATCCCACCGCGCATGCGGTCGCTGCGCTGGCGCAAGGCAAGCCCCAGTGGCGCGACGAGCGCGCGCTTGCGGCGCTGCTGCAGGCGCAGCGCTACGACGGCGGCTGGGGCGCCGGTCGCGCGTCCACATTCGAGGAAACCGCCTATGCGCTGTTCGCGTTGCACGTGATGGACCGGAGCGAAGAGCCGACAGGGCGCCGGCGCATCGCGCAGGCGGTGGCGCGTGCGCTGGAGTGGATGCTCGCCCGCCATGCGGCGCATGCATTGCCGCAGACGCCGCTGTGGATCGGCAAGGAACTGTATTGCCCCACCCGGGTCGTGCGCGTGGCCGAACTCGCCGGATTGTGGCTGGCGCTTCGTTGGGGGCGGCGCGTCCTGGCCGAGGGAGCAGGAGCGGCGCCATGATCCAGACCGAACGCACGCTGCAGCAGGTGCTGGAGTGGGGGCGTTCCCTGACCGGGTTCGCCGACGAGCATGCCGTGGAAGCGGTCAGGGGCGGCCAGTACATCCTGCAGCGCATCCACCCGAGCCTGCGCGACACCAGCGCCCGCACCGGCCGCGATCCGCAGGACGAAACGCTGATCGTGGCGTTCTATCGCGAACTGGCGCTGCTGTTCTGGCTCGACGATTGCAACGACCTTGGCCTGATCGCTCCGGAGCAGCTCGCCGCGGTGGAGCAGGCGCTGGGGCAGGGCGTGCCGTGCGCGCTCCCCGGATTCGAGGGCTGCGCTGTGCTGCGCGCTTCGCTGGCCGCGCTCGCCTACGATCGTCGCGACTATGCTCAGCTTCTCGACGATACCCGGTGCTACTGCGCGGCGCTGCGCGCCGGACACGCGCAGGCGGCAGGGGCGGAACGCTGGTCCTACGCCGAGTACCTGCACAACGGCATCGATTCGATCGCCTACGCGAACGTGTTCGGTTGCCTGTCGTTGCTGTGGGGGCTGGACATGGCGACCTTGCGCGCGCGTCCGGCGTTTCGCCAGGTCCTGCGGCTCATCTCCACGATAGGGCGCCTGCAGAACGATCTGCATGGACGCGACAAGGACAGGTCGGCCGGCGAGGCCGACAACGCGGCGATCCTGCTGCTGCAGCGCTATCCGGCTATGCCTGCGGTGGAGTTCCTCAACGAAGAGCTGGCCGGCCATACGCGCATGCTGCACCGGGCGATGGCGGAAGAACGCTTTCCCGAGCCGTGGGGACCGTTGATCGAGGCCATGGCGGCCATCCGCGCGCAGTACTACCAGACCTCGACCAGCCGCTACCGCAGCGACGCTGCGGGGGGAGGCCAGCGTGCGCCGGCCTGAACGCGCGGGAGGCGGCGGCGCGCGCGCGCTGCCGTCGGTCCGATCCCACGCAACGCCGTCGCCCGATGCGACGGATGGAGCGAGCATGAGCGACACCGCCCTGAGCGGGCGCAAGGACGACCATCTGGACATCGTGCTGGATCGGCGAACGGCGCCGGCCACGGTCGCCGCCGGCTGGGAGTACATCCGTTTCGAACACTGCGCATTGCCCGAGTTGGACCTGACGCAGATCGACCTGCGCGCCTCGCTGCTGGGCAAGACCATGCGCGCGCCGCTGCTAATCAGCTCCATGACCGGCGGCATGCCACGCGCCGAGGCCATCAACCGGCATCTGAGCGAGGCAGCGCAAGCCTTGGGGATCGCCATGTGCGTCGGTTCGCAGCGCGTGAGCCTGCAATCCCGCAACTCCCAGGGGCTGACGCGCGCGCTGCGCCGCCTGGCCCCAGACATTCCCTTGCTGGCCAATATCGGCGCCGCGCAACTGCGCGAGGCCGACGGCCTGGACCTGGCGCGCCGGGCGGTGGATGCGCTGGAGGCCGATGGACTCATCGTCCATCTCAATCCGCTGCAGGAAGCGGTACAGCCGGAGGGCGACCGCGACTGGCGCGGCGTCCTGGCGCAGATCGCTCGCGCCGCGCGCAGCGTGGGCGTGCCGATCGTGGCCAAGGAAGTGGGGTCGGGCCTGTCCGCCTCGGTGGCCTGTGCGCTCGTCGAGGCGGGCGTGGCGGTGATCGATGTCGCCGGCGCCGGCGGCACCAGTTGGGCCGCGGTGGAGGGCGAGCGCGCCCGCGATGCAGCCGACCGTGCAGTGGCGATGGCGTTCGCCGATTGGGGGATTCCGACCCCGGCCAGCGTGCAGGCGGTACGTCGGGCGCTGCCAACGGTGAAGCTGATCGCGTCGGGCGGGATCCGCGACGGCGTCGACGTGGCCAAGGCCATCCGCCTGGGCGCGGACATCGCCGGGCAGGCGGCCGGCGTGCTGCGCGCGGCGACGGTGTCCACCGAGGCGGTTGTCGCGCATTTCGAGATCGTCATCCGCCAGTTGGCCGTCGCCTGCTTCTGCACCGGATCGGCTGATCTGGCGGCGTTGCGTCAGGCGCGCTTGTTGCCCTCGGCGCATCTGCCCGCCGGTTGATGCCGGCGTCGCCCGCACGTAGCGGTGGGCGCCTAGCAGGCTGCTGAAATACCTACGCCAAAGATAGACTACTGATCCACCTTGGCGAGGCGGTTCGATGCGCGGGAGCGATGTGTTCATGGAACAGCTGTTCACGATGAAGCGGTTGGAGGATTTCGTTCCAGCCGATCATCCACTCCGCCCGATCCGGCTGACGGTCAATGAAGCGCTGGTGCGGCTAGACGGCTTGTTTTCCGGCATGTACGCCTGCAGTGCCAAAGGCGGTCGCCAAAAGGAACTCTAAAACAACTGATGAACCAGCGCCAAGTGATCTATGCGCAGGCCCAGCTCAGAATTGACCCTTTAATCGGAATCCCAATAAGAGCGCGGCTGAGTGCCGGAACAAGCTTCATGCCAAGCTTTGCATCGCCGTGCCCGAACCAACTCCTATCACGCCGACGAGGCACACCGGCGGTTCTGATGTGAAGGCCGCCGGTAAGTTCGGTCACAGCTCCGCCTGTTGCAGCGGCGATGTGAAGCCGCAGCTTTTCCGGAATTGTCTTGGTCTCCGCGCCAATAGAGGCTGGGTTTGCAGCAGCGGACGGCTCGTATCGCTCTCCAGTTGCCTCATGATCATGATCGGTATTGATCCAGATCGAGATCGCCCTCTGGCCGACGCGGTTGCGGGTCCTGTCATTGATGAAGGACCCTCCATCCCAAAGAAAGCTGGACGGATCGCGGGCGATGATGCTGGGCATCAGCGCCTCTGTCGTCAAAAGAGCTGGTCTTCTTGACCCCAGCCATGGAGCTCAACGTCCCGCGTCGGAGCGCTCTCTACTTCTGAAGGAAGTTACTAGGTCCGCTCGGGCTTGTTCGGAGGCTTTGCTGATGGACGTCGTGGTTGCTGTGGCATGCCCAGCCACCGGTCTATTGACAATATCAGTACGCTGCTCAGGCGGTAAAAAATCAGATGCGCCCAGCTGATGGGTGGGGGGCTGCATCGGCACGCGAGCCCCCGAATTGCCGATCTCGCTCAGCTGCCGCTTCCTGGGGAGGCTTTGCGGATTATCAGTCCTCTGCCTCTTCGCCGGTATCAGCAGCGCTGTGTAATGAGCAGTGTTGATGATGACGCCGCCGCTGTTCACGAGGTTGCTCCTGTCAAGTGTACTCGTCAGCTCGTCCTGGGCCTCGCGCGTCTTGCCCAAATGCCGTTCAAACGGCGCTGGCGCGACTTGTCGGGCTTGCTGCTCTTGCAAGACGGCGTGTTGCACCTGCGAGCCAGCTGCTACAAAAGCTTCCGCGGGGATTGCGGCAAGCTCGTGCGGCAAGCGCTCCTCCCTCAGTCGGTTTTGCAGCGCCTGCCGATCGGCGACGAGGTAGTTGAGGTCCAGCGGCAGCTGCGGGGCTGGCCGCTCTTCGTTCGCCAATCGACGAACCAGCTCGCGCGTGCCGTCCACCACGAAGACGCCGCAATCTACACCGTTGTTCTGCCGGGCCATGGCGGGTGACACCAGGGTGGTCGCGTCCAGTCTTGTTGCGAGCTGTTGTGCAGGCGCGTCGTTGTATCCCTGTCCATTGTGCTGGATGGAGTCGTAGTGATAGGCGACCGCTCTTTCTGGGTCGCGGCGATCAACGAGCAGCAGCGACCAATGCTCGATGCGGAGAGGATCCGGCGCCGGATCCATAGGATCGGCACTGTTCACTGGCAGGAACACGAAGTCGGCTGGGGCGTCGTTTTGATGATAGATGGACAGCACCTTATCTTGCACGTCCACGTCGGGACGGCGCAGTTGATGGGAGACCATCGCATCCACCAACCGCGTCCGGGCGGCGAGCGCTGGATGAGCCTCCTGCAGGTCCTGCGCCAGCAACTGGTAATCCCTGTGGATATGGGCGTCGCTCAGCAGTTCGGCGGCGCCGAGCACCGCCCCCTTGGGGAGGTTGGACGAGCCTGACGGAAAGGCTCCGATCTCAGCATCGGAGGAGGTGGTCAGATCGACCAACGGAACACCGCGATAGGTGTCGGGTGGCAGGAGGTTGCCCTGGTCAAGCGCATCCGGCGAGGGCCGGATCTGCTGTTCGCTGGCAGCCAACATTGGCGGGGCGGCGGCCTGAACTCCGGCGTGCCCAGAGCCCGCCGCGAAAGCGTCCGCCACGATGCTGTTGAGGTTATCCAGTCCAGCGGGCATCCCTGGGTCGCTGAAAAAAGACGAGGCGGGTCGATCGTCCTGCCGCTCCTGAAGCACCTCGCGGTACCCCTGCACCAGTCGCAGAAGCTCCTCCGGTTTGGTTGGCGGCTCGTCGGCACGATCATCGAACAGCGGCCGGAGCGCCTCGCGAACCGCGTCTGACATGGGGGACGGGGCAGCCCGCCCGGGCTCCTGAGAGCCGCCCGCTGAAACGGCCTCCGCCTCGCGAACCCGGTTCAACGCGGGCACGAGCTTGCGGTCGGCCGGGAACAAACTCTTGGCGAATTCGATCCGCGAATCGTGATCCAGCCCAGAGATCGTCTGCCCCCGACGCTCAAGCTCCTCAGAAAACTTGCGAAGACTACGACCATAGAGGGCACGGGTGCTTGGGGCCAACCTGCTGTCACCGGTCACCTGTTTTAAGACATGCGCGTCGGCCTTTGAGGGCATCCTCGGCCGCCCAGTAGGAGCTGAATAGCCCGGCTCATGATACGTACGAAGGGCGTTCAACGCGCTCTTGATATCCCTGTTTTCCGGAAAGTAAGCATCGACGTGATCGGCCAGGGATTGGTGATTCTTTAGATCAATCGCTTGGCCACGAGCGCCGAGATCATTCGCCAATCGGCGAAGTGCATTCGTGTATATATGGACCGTGTTCAGGCTGTAGTGTTGCTGAGCCGCAGCGTGAGTGATCGCCTGATCAATAAGGCGCCGGTGTTCGCTGGACAGATGGGGATAGTGGCGATCATGGTCGCCACTCGCGACAGGAGCCGGATCGGCTCGGCGCGCCTCGGCCAAGTGCTGCTCAAAGCCCACTTGCCGGGCTTGGCCCGCGGCGCCGAGCACCGCCCCCTTGCCAGCGGGCATCCCTGGGTCGCTGAAAAAAGACGAGGCGGGTCGATCGTCCTGCCGCCCCTGAAGCACCTCGCGGTACCCCTGCTCCAGTCGCAGAAGCTCCTCCGGTTTGGTTGGCGGCTCGTCGGCACGATCATCGAACAGCGGCCGGAGCGCCTCGCGAACCGCGTCTGACATGAGGGACGGGGCAGCCCGCCCGGGCTCCTGAGAGCCGCCCGCGGAAACGGCCTCCGCCTCGCGAACCCGGTTCAACGCGCGCAAGAGCGTGCGGTCGGCCGGGAACAAACTCTCAGCTAATTTGATCCGCGAATCGTGATCCAGCCCAGAGATCGTCTGGCCCCGACGCTCAAGCTCCTCAGAAAACTTGCGAAGACTACGACCATAGAGGGCACGGGTGCTTGCGGCCAACCTGCTGTCACCGGTCACCTGTTCTAAGACATGCGCGTCGGCCTTTGAGGGCATCCTCGGCCCAGTAGGAGCTGAATAACCCGGCTCATGATACGTACGAAGGGCGTTCAACGCGCTCTTGATATTCCTGTTTTCCGGAAAGAAAGCATCGACGTGATCGGCCAGGGATTGGTGATTCTTTAGATCAATCGCTTGGCCACGAGCGCCGAGATCATTCGCCAATCGGCGAAGTGAACTCGTGTATATATAGACCGTGCTCGGGCCAAGGTGATGCTGAGCTGCAACGTGAGTGATCGCCCGATCAATAAGGCGCCGGTGTTCGCTGGACAGATGGGGATACTGGCGATCATGGTCGCCACTCGCGACAGGAGCCGGATCGGCTCGGCGCGCCTCGGCCAAGTGCTGCTCAAAGCCCACTTGCCGGGCCTGGCCCGATTGCCCCATGACGCCGCCGCTGTTCACGAGGTTGCTCCTGTCAAGTGTACTCGTCAGCTCGCCCTGGGCCTCGCGCGTCTTGCCCAAATGCCGTTCAAACGGCGCTGGCGCGACTTGTCGGGCTTGCTGCTCTTGCAAGACGGCGTGTTGCACCTGCGAGCCAGCTGCTACAAAAGCTTCCGCGGGGATTGCGGCAAGCTCGTGCGGCAAGCGCTCCTCCCTCAGTCGGTTTTGCAGCGCCTGCCGATCGGCGACGAGGTAGTTGAGGTCCAGCGGCAGCTGCGGGGCTGGCCGCTCTTCGTTCGCCAATCGACGAACCAGCTCGCGCGTGCCGTCCACCACGAAGACGCCGCAATCTACACCGTTGTTCTGCCGGGCCATGGCGGGTGACACCAGGGTGGTCGCGTCCAGTCTTGTTGCGAGCTGTTGTGCAGGCGCGTCGTTGTATCCCTGTCCATTGTGCTGGATGGAGTCGTAGTGATAGGCGACCGCTCTTTCTGGGTCGCGGCGATCAACGAGCAGCAGCGACCAATGCTCGATGCGGAGAGGATCCGGCGCCGGATCCATAGGATCGGCACTGTTCACTGGCAGGAACACGAAGTCGGCTGGGGCGTCGTTTTGATGATAGATGGACAGCACCTTATCTTGCACGTCCACGTCGGGACGGCGCAGTTGATGGGAGACCATCGCATCCACCAACCGCGTCCGGGCGGCGAGCGCTGGATGAGCCTCCTGCAGGTCCTGCGCCAGCAACTGGTAATCCCTGTGGATATGGGCGTCGCTCAGCAGTTCGGCGGCGCCGAGCACCGCCCCCTTGGGGAGGTTGGACGAGCCTGACGGAAAGGCTCCGATCTCAGCATCGGAGGAGGTGGTCAGATCGACCAACGGAACACCGCGATAGGTGTCGGGTGGCAGGAGGTTGCCCTGGTCAAGCGCATCCGGCGAGGGCCGGATCTGCTGTTCGCTGGCAGCCAACATTGGCGGGGCGGCGGCCTGAACTCCGGCGTGCCCAGAGCCCGCCGCGAAAGCGTCCGCCACGATGCTGTTGAGGTTATCCAGTCCAGCGGGCATCCCTGGGTCGCTGAAAAAAGACGAGGCGGGTCGATCGTCCTGCCGCTCCTGAAGCACCTCGCGGTACCCCTGCACCAGTCGCAGAAGCTCCTCCGGTTTGGTTGGCGGCTCGTCGGCACGATCATCGAACAGCGGCCGGAGCGCCTCGCGAACCGCGTCTGACATGGGGGACGGGGCAGCCCGCCCGGGCTCCTGAGAGCCGCCCGCTGAAACGGCCTCCGCCTCGCGAACCCGGTTCAACGCGGGCACGAGCTTGCGGTCGGCCGGGAACAAACTCTCAGCTAATTTGATCCGCGAATCGTGATCCAGCCCAGAGATCGTCTGGCCCCGACGCTCAAGCTCCTCAGAAAACTTGCGAAGACTACGACCATAGAGGGCACGGGTGCTTGCGGCCAACCTGCTGTCACCGGTCACCTGTTCTAAGACATGCGCGTCGGCCTTTGAGGGCATCCTCGGCCACGGCTCGTGATAGAGTTTGATAGGTTGCATGATCAGTTTCTTGTCCATCGGTATTCCAGACTGCCTGTGGCGCCTACAAGGTTTTCAAATGCCCTAGATTGCGTGCTGTCTCGCGTGGGTCAGCGGTTATTAGGGTTCGGCAATATTGGTTACTAGCTCTTTTGGAAGGTCAGAGAGGTGAGTGTCTACCCCGGCGTTCCCGCCGTCACGGGGTGATATCGAGATCCACTGGTCGACTCCGAAGTCATGTCAACTGACCTATAAGGCTAGCATCGAAGCTTGGTCTGCTAAACCGATATAGCGTTACATTTGTAGTCCTGCACTTCTCCAGCTCTGCGGGGAAATTAATCTAAGCCCAAGAACGACTTGCCAACATCTTCCACACCATCAACACCCTCGCCATTGAGGCCATCGAAAGCGGACGCGAGCAGATTGCCAACGAAGCCATCGAGAAATGGGAGCCGGAGTTTGATGCCGAGGCCGCCTTCGCATGACGCCGGAACATCCTCTCGCATCCACCTAGCGCGACGTCCGCTGGGCGTTGAAACGTTGAAAGTCTCATCGCTAAGGTCGACAGAGCTATGGAATAGGGTAATAGATAATCTATAGCCAATATTTTCTAAATATATGCAGACCCGCGAAACAGCAGCCTCCGAATACATGGCCGCGGCCTATCTGGCCAACAAGGGCAACCATCGCCACTTCATGGAGAAGGAAATCTACGAGCAGCCCGAGGTCATCGCCGATGCGCTCGGTCATTGTATAATCTTCTTAGAAAATGGATCGGCCGTCGGTAACATCGCCAAGCTGCGCAAGGCCTCTGCCGTGATTTGCTGGAGCATGCCGTTTATCCCTTTGGCCCCCTCACGCTGCTTGGCTGTGCTTGGGGGCAACCCGGTCGAGAAAAGCATCGAATGCGGCAGCAACAGCGCGAATCACAAAGCGATGCTCCTGCCGCACGCGGATGAAACCATCTTCGATGTCCACGATCCCGTCCTCGGCCAGCATCGCCAAGCGTTCAGCTGAATCGAGAAAACGGATTGGGTCAAATCCGTGGGCGGCACAGATTGCCGGCACATCGGCCTCCAAATCGCACATCAGCCGATCGATGATTGCGGCTCGCACGCGGTCTTCGTCGCTGAGACGATAGCCCTTTGACGTCGCCAGACGGCCAGCTGCGATGTGCCGGCTGTAGGAATCCCGTGTGACCTCGTTCTGGACGTAACCCTCGCCGACACGGCCGATAGCTGACGCGCCAAAACCGATCAGGGTTTTGCAGGTGTCGGCCGAGTAACCCAGCGAGTTACGCCGCAGGCGCCCGGCAGTCTGTGCCAGCGCGAGCTCGTCGTCCGGCAAGGCGAAATGGTCGAGCCCGATCTCTCGGTAGCCGGCGGCAACCAGCGTCTCGGCCACGGCCGCAGCCTGTTCGGCGCGGGCAGCGCTGTCCGGCAGCGCTGTCTCCTCGATCAGGCGCTGATTCTTTATAGCGGACGGAATGTGCGCGTAGCCGAACACCGCAAGCCGGTTCGGGCGCATGGCGACCGCCGCCGCCGCGGTCTCGACGCAGGACTTCACCGTCTGATTCGGGAGACCGAAGATGAGGTCGAAATTGATGCGGCTTACTCCATGCCGGCGCAGCTCTTCGACGGCAGCGACCGTCTGCGCCTCACTCTGGACCCGGTTGATCGCTTTTTGAACAATGGGATCAAAGCTCTGCACCCGGAGGCTCGCGCGGTTCACCTCGGCTGCCCCTAGGGCTTCGGCTATCTCGGTCGTGAACGTGCGTGGGTCGATCTCGACGGCGATCGTAGCTGTTTTCCTTAGTGCGAAGCGGCGGCGCAGGAGCTCCATCAGAGCGAGGAGCTCAGCGGACCCGACGAGGGTCGGTGTTCCGCCGCCGAAATGCACGTCGCTCACGGGCAGTGCCTGCGGCGCTTGCTTCGAGACCAGCCGGATCTCGTCGCGCAGCAGCGCCAAATAATTGAGGATCGGCGCATCATGGCGGGCGATGGTGGTGGGGAAGCCGCAATACCAGCACAGCGATCGGCAGAACGGGACGTGGAGATAGAGCGACACCGGATCGTCAGCCGGTAGGTCCCTCAGCCATTCCTCATACGTCTCGGCACCGATCCTCGCGGAGAACTCCGGCACCGTCGGATAGATGGTGTACCAGGGCAGGCGGGCCTCGCGATATTTTGTCAGGAATGAGGTCTGCAACAGTTACCGTCCCATGCTGATAATTGCCATCCTTACCGCTGCGCTCTCCTGTGTCTTTGCGCTATGTCAATCCGTTCCGCTTTCGGCGCGCTCAACGGCGGTGATGTCAGGTTAACGCGTTTGAAGTTGGTCCTGCCTTGGCTGACAGGTTCAGGCGAGCGTACCGGTCATGGCTTTCCAATGCGCCATTGCTCCCAGGCGATGAAGGTGGAGAGAAAAGGCTGAAGGCTTGGACTGAGGAGGAACGAAGAGGTCGCGAATTGCGGAGAAGACTGAAATGAAGCAAGGTTTCCCGGGGATCGGAATCCCTGCATTGTCCGTTCTCGTTTCCGTATAGGCAGATGGGAATTTTCCGCCCGGTTATTCAGCCCTTTGTGCGATCGATGTCCGACGGTTGGCATGATCTGTCGTCTGGCAGCAGCATAAGAGCCGAGCTTGTCGGTGATCATGCGCTTCGGTGCCAGCCCCTGTTTCTTGAGCAGCCGTGTCAGCAATCGCTTTGCCTTGGTGTTGCGCCGGATCTGGACGATTTCATCGAGGACATAACCGTCCTGGTCGACTGCCCGCCACAGCGGGTATTTCCTGCGGCCGATGGTGGACCGAATTTCTTCGACCAACACCGGATGGTCTCGTATGAGACCACGATCCCCGTTCCAAAAGCATTTCCTCGACCAGGCGTAAGCTCAAGGGAACCGATAGTACAGCCAAACGGCATGGGCGATGATCTGAGAGCGGTGACGTTTATAGCTAACTGGCGAGTGGTTCATGCCCCCGCAAATAGCAGAGCCAAACTGACCACGAGTTAACCTGACATCACCGTGTGACCGCTACTTGCGGCGCGGTAGAGCGCAAGCTCGATATTGAAATCCGAGCTGTGTTCGGAGGAGCCGCAGTCGTAAACATAGGTGAATTTTGAGACCAGGCGATCACCATCGAATGTACGGCTCGTGCGGGAGGCTCGAATGTTTCGCTGCTGCCAGTGTGAAAGCCACCATGTCCAACCGGGTGCTGCGTCCTGTTGATCTTGAACCGTGCATCGGTCTGCGTCCCCCGAGTTCTACTTTTGTTATCCCGCCGCAGCCTTCCCCACGCCGGAGAAGCAATCGCACGTTGTCCGATCAAATCGGTTTCTACAGTGGGGGATGGTGACATGACAGCGCGGAGGCATACAGAATTCGTTTCCCGACGCGGTTTGACGTCGCGTATCGCAGTGGCAAAGCCCGGTCGAATGATCTATATTCCACTCATGACCGACGAACAGATTTCGAACTCGACAAAAAGGACCGTGGAAAAGGTGCTTCGCGACCGGCTCGCTGCCGCCGGCTTTGCGGGTGCGGAGATCCGTGCCGATCGGGATGGCGACGGCGATCCGATCCTGGTTGTCGATGTAAATTATGACTTCTCGGACAAGCCGATCAGCTCCAAGATCACTTTCGGGCTGTCGACGGAGGTGAGGAGGGCGCTTCTCGCCGTTGGCGAAGCGCGGTTCCCGCAGATCCGCCATCATTTCAACGAACAACAGAAAATTGCTAGCTAAATCCGTGTCCCACGACCTGATCGCCACAGCCCGCAGGCTTGCGAAGTCCAGTCCGTTGCGGCCGCGCGGACCTGAAGCGCGGCGTCAGCACCGCCTACTATGCCCTGTTTCATACGCTGGCCCATGAGTGTTCTGATCTTCTCGTCGGGGCTGGCGATACCCGCAATGATCCGGCATGGGCACAGGTCTACCGCTCGCTCGAACATGGGATAGCGAAGAACTCATGCAAAGCTGCCGCGACCAAGGCATTTCCAAACGGAATCCTGTCGTTCGCTGACACGTTCAGCACCATGCAGGAAGAGCGACATCGAGCCGATTACGACCCGCTGGCACGATATGTCGGCCCCGACGTCCTCGTCTTGATCGACAATCGCGAACAGGCCCTCCGCGACCTGAACTCTGCGCCGCGATCGGATCGCAAGGCGTTTGCCGTCTGGGTTCTGTTTCAGAAGAAGCGCTAGCCATCGAGAAGGCAAAGGATTGCGCCAAAGTTGGCTTCTGCGAAAACCCGACACTCGCGATCGGCTCAATTAGTCCGCCACGACCACTGCCACTTCGCGGTCAGACCGGCCGTCAAGTCCACGTCCTCGCCAGTCTCTTCCAGTTGCCCCTTAGAATAACCGATCTTGAAGGCAGTATGGCCCTCATCATCGAAATTTAAATTGATGTCGTTTGGCACTTAAACGGGGTCTTGTTCACTTTTGTGGAGATCGGCGTCATCCGTGCTTTAAGAAGTTCAAGGCCTGCCCTGCCATACATTCCACGTTTGATCGTCTTCAGGCGGTTTATCTGACCTTCTGCCTGACCATTGCTCCATGGCAGGTCGACAGCGTTACAGACGGCGTCGATATCACGGCGAAGAACGCGGGGCAAAACGGGCCAAGGAAGCGAGCCCGGAGTGAATGGCCTCATCGATCCGAGTTTCGTCGAAGCTCGGCTACGAAATATACCGCGAAACCGCATGACGAACTTGCGCAAAACAGCAAACGTTGGTGATCCCTGTTTGAGGGCATCGACTTTGCGCGGCTGATTGAGTGGTAGCGTTCCGCGCGGCTTTATGCAAAGAGTGGCGGCGATAACCGGTGAGATCAAATGGCCAGTTTGCGGATCACGCACAGGGGCATTGTCATGTTTTGTCGGCAAGATCGATCCGAGCCGGTACCGCATTATCCTTATCTTTTCCCGGCTTCGCGGCGCGGCGCTAATGTCCACGACCTTTCGACGCTCAAGATCGACGATGATCGTGCCGTAGCGCCACGATTTCCTCCAACTCCAGTCATCGATGCCGACGATCCGCGGCGGGGCGTCGTCGTCGGCCCGTGCAGCATTCCGCTTCACTTGTCTAAGGATGGTGTCGTCGCTGATCGACATCCCGAGCCGCTGCATCAAGCGTTCGCCGGACCGCCCGCCCGTATTGTGGCCAAGCAGGTGGACTATTTCGAGGTGGCCGAGGAGCTGCATTTCGGCCGGGCGGCCGCCAAGGTGCGCCAGTAGCAGGCGCCTGATCGCGATCCCTATCTGCATCTTGAGGCGATCAAAGAGGGATAGGGGATTTCAGGTGAGGGAATGGCCTACTTTTGGCGTCGGCTCGAATCTCTCAGCAAGGAGTTAATGCGATGTCTCACCGGCCAATCGCTCTTTGTCCTCATGCATTGCTAGACGTTCATACTGCTGGACAGGATAAATAAGCTCGCAGCCATAAGCAAAATACAGGAGCAATCGTTGAAAAAATGAATTTTTAGCCGGCGTATACCTTCCGACGTGGGCGGAGGCCAATTGCAAACTCGGTAGACGCTCGCCATCGACCGTAGCCAACTGCAGATGCGAGTAGCCAACTGGCTTATGTGATTGCTGTTTCTGGCCCATGCTATGAAACCCTTGAATGCCCATGGTGTGCGGTTGAGCCCTTACTATAGCCTAGCGGGTGGCAATCCCCCATTCCAATGCGTAGGAGACATGACAGTATGCAGATTGATTATGCCGTCGGCGATGGCCCTTCCATCTATGGTGTTGACCTCGCCAGCAAAGGTCTCAGAAAACGGGAGCTGCGGTCCGACAGACTAAAACTCGCAACACAAAGGATTTCATCTTTCATGGCTTTCTATCCTTGGACATTTATCCGGACATTCACATTTGTCGGCGCTACTGCCATTGTGCTCGGCACGCAGGCTCCGTTGGCGCAAGAATTGTCCACCCCGTCACAATGGCCGGACACGCCAACGTCACGAGTACAAGCCCTCGCAGTGCTCCAGACGCTGAATGCCCAGCTCCTCAGCAATACCAGCGCAACGTTGACACTCGATAGTTGGTGCGCTTTGCACAAGCTGGCGCCGGAAGGCTCCAAGATCGTGGCGCACCGTGTCCGCGGGCAGGACAAACCCGCAGATGCTCTTATCCGCGAACTATTGGCCGTTGGACCAGATGAGCCAGTCTCCTATCGACGCGTTCACTTGGCATGCGGCGACCGCATACTCTCAGAGGCTGACAATTGGTACGTGCCGGCAAGACTGACGGCTGATATGAACAATGCGCTGAATACGACCGACATATCGTTTGGTCGAGCTGTTCAATCACTCAAATTCGCCCGCACAAACTTATCGGCCGAATTACTTTGGTCACCTCTGCCGAAAGGTTGGGAAATGGGGGCCGAACTGCCGGAGTCGGCGATGGCGCCTCTTGCCGTGCCGCCGTTCCTTCTCGAACATCACGCTGTGCTGAAATTGAGGGACGGAACGCCTTTCAGCGCATTGATCGAAAGCTATACCAGCAGCGTTCTGGATTTTCCGGCTCCGCATGTGCGTCCTCGATAGTGCTTGGCGCGATTGTCACCAAACTCGGCATGTCAGGATTACAGGACGACGAAGCTTCCGCCGGACATCGTTGCCCGGCAAGGTCGCGCTCGATGTCGTAAAGTGCACCGATACGGTCGAGAGCCTCACGTGCGATCTCGGCTTTATTCGAGGTCCAGATATTGTGGAACGCGTCAGCAATGATGACATGGACGCCTCCCTTCCGCCGGAGCCAAGCTTGGGGAATATGAAGGCGTATCAACGAGAGGGTTCATCATGCAAGCTCATGCCAGCGTTGTTCGTAGACCTACTGCCGACAGTTGCTTCCCCATATGCACGCCGGACAAGGCGGGTCGCCGAGATTGTCGGTCTGCTCGGCCATAGCGCAGGTGGACGCCCCGGCGAGCGATTGATGCGCCGGCTCGGCATGCCAGTCAGTGACGACACTATCCTGCGGCAGCTGAAGCGGGACGCTGCAATCGCCCACCGTGGCTCTCCGATCCGGGTCGTTGGCATAGATGACTGGAGTTGGCGACGATCGTCGCGGTACGGGCACGTATCGTCGATCTCGAGCGCCGTTCGGTAGTGGACTTCCTTGAAGACCGGAGCGCCAAGTGCGGCGCAATGGCTTAAGGGGCACCCTTCTGTCGAGATTGTCAGCCGCGACCGATGCGGGCTCTACGCCCAAGCCGCTCGCGAGGGCGCACCTCAAGAACTTCAGGTGGCCGATCGATTTCATCTCATGCAGAATTTGCGGGTCGCAATCGAGGAACAGATGAGCCTTACGGGTCGCGCTACGGGAAGAGCGTTGCTGCCCGATAAGGATATCGGGAACACACAAGTCGACCTCCTTCAGGATGATGCGGACGTTGACACAACGCTTCGGCGCAAGATACGCCGCTAGCTGATCGTTGCGCCTGCCAGACGCCACAACCATCGTGCGCGTCAGCTCGCGCACTGGGATGAAGGACAAAAGCCGCTTCGACACGCGATACTTTATCGCCTCCGCCGAGCTGACGGCCGAACGGGCCGCTCATGCCGTGCGGGCCACTGGCTGATCGAGAACGCTCTGCACTGGACCCTCGACGTCTTCTTCAACGACGACCAGTCGCGGCTCAGAAAAGGCCACGGCGCACTCAACCTGGCCATCGTGCGCCATTTCAAGAGCGTTTGCTGTTTTGCGCGGCTTTGCCATGCGGTTTCGGGGTATATTTCGTAGCCGCAACTGGGTTGTGTCTGCCTACGGGCCAACGTCAGGCATATGCCCTGATTGTCGATGCCGGAGTAGAAATCGGCACGGCTGGTCGTACCGCAGGCTCCATGGAACGGTTCCTCCTGTTGTGGCGTTCGAACAACGCCACCCTTTAGCACGTCGATGCTGTTAGAGCGGGCCGTTCACCTCATCAATTTTTGTGTCTTGGAATTGAGCTATCGACCTGGCTGGTCACTTCGTTGTCTCCAGGCAACAGCGAGAAGATGTCAAAGCATGTGGTGGACGGCGGCGATCTGGCCGAACTGCTGGTTCGGTTTGTTAGATACAGGAGAAGACGCGGCTCCTGAATGGTCATCCATATCGAGGTCTACTGTGACTAGCTCTTGCTTCTTGCCAGGATGCTCGACGGTGTTGCATCGATGCGGCAGTTCCACTCGACGGGCCTTACCTCGGCAGGTTCCCCTCGCGGCTTTCCAATGCGTCATGGCGCGGGGCCGATGAATGTGATGGAGGCGAGTGCGGAGCGTCTCGTCAATATCATCGCTGAATGGGCGGCGATCAATTTTTGGCAAGCCGGCGTGTATCGCTTCGCATTGTCCGATGTACGACAGTGTCGGACCTGCAACATAACCGGTTCGATTGATTACGTTGTATCAAAAGGAGTTTTTGCTTTGGCACGCACATTGCGACGAGTCGTTCGCAGATGCGTCAAGGACCAACGATAGTCGCGTGGAGATGTCGAAATGTCAGCAAAGCTCATTCTACCGGTGCCCGCATCCGGTCATCCTACAGAAGGACATTCCAGATGCAGAAGAATGAAGAGGCCGTACTCGCCAAGGAATAGTCGAGCCGAGGCTTCACAGGCGCTTTTGCTGCGCTTGCCTTCGCGCGAATGCAAACTCTACACTCGCTCCAACCCGACGAGTTCCTGGATGTCCGCAAAGGGCGCACTGTCACAGCACCTGCGGGAGGGCGTCGGTCGATGACGCATGCCGGAATAGTTTCGCGTACTCGTGCATTTGCCCTGAGCATGGTCGCGCTGCACCCTCTGATGACCGGGGAAGCGGCGGCCGTCGAAGCTTCGCGAGCCGAATCCGAGATCGGAAATTTTGTGCTGAGCAACGGCATGGAGGTGGTCGTCATACCCGATCACCGGGCGCCGATCGTCACGCAAATGGTCTGGTACAAGGTCGGCAACGCCGATGAGGTACCCGGCAAATCCGGCATCGCTCATTTCCTGGAGCATCTGATGTTCAAGGGCACGACGAAGCACCAGGCCGGCGAGTTTAGCGCAAAGATCGCGGAGATAGGCGGCGAGGAGAACGCCTTCACTTCGTCCGACTACACTGCCTATTTCCAGACGGTCACGCCGGGCGCACTCTTGACGATGATGGAATTTGAAGCTGACCGGATGCGCCATCTCGTGATCGTGCCGGAGCGCGATGTCATTCTCGAGGAGCGGCGCTTGAGGGTCGAAGGCAATCCCAAGGCGCTTCTCAACGAGGAGATGCAGGCGACCCTCTATCAAAACCATCCTTACCGCATCCCGGTGATAGGCTGGATGCAGGAGATAGAACGGCTCAATCGCGGGGACGCCATGGCGTTCTACGATCGCTACTATGCCCCGAACAACGCCATACTGGTAATAGCAGGCCATGTGGACGTCGCTAGGGTGGGCAAGATGGCGGAGGAGACCTACGGGCGTGTACCGCGCGGTCGGGAGCTGCCGCCTCGGGTGCGGCCGCAGGAGCCGGAGCAGAACACCAAACGGACGGTCGTGCTCACCGACCCGCGCGTGACCATGCCGAGCTTCCAGGAGTCCTTGGTGGTGCCTTCCTACAGAACGGCCGAGCCGGGCGAAGCCGAATCCCTGGATCTTCTGTCGGAAATACTCGGCGGAGGAACGCGCAGCCGCTTCTACCAGGAATTGGTGGTGAAACGGGGAATAGCCTCTTCTGCCAGCGCCGATTTTGAGGGAATGTCACTCGATGCGACGAGCTTCACAATTTACGGCTCGCCGCGGGGCGAGGCGAAGATCGATGCGGTGGAAGACGCGATCGAAGCTGAAATTCGGAAAATCATCAGGGCTGGAGTCACGGAGGTCGAACTCGAGAAGGCCAAGAATCGCCTCGTGCGCTCGATGATCTTCGCACGCGACAGCCAGGCGGAAATGGCCCAGATCTTCGGGGCGGCGCTCGCCACCGGCAGTACTGCGGAGGATGTGCAGAAATGGCCGGAGAGGGTCCGCGGGGTAACGGCGGCTGAGGTTCAGGCGGTTGCCAGGAAATATCTTAATCCGGACCGATCGGTGGTGGGGTATCTGCTGCCGCGAGAAAACGCATCCTCAGGAGATAGGCGATGACGACGTTAAATGGACTGCCGTGCGAGGCGGTTAAGCGACTGCTGATTGTGCTCCTATTGCTGAGCCTTGCCGCGGCGATGCCGGCTCGGGCGGCCATCGCCATCCAGGAGGTCAAGGCATCGAGCGGGATCAAAGCCTGGCTGGTTGAAGATTATGCGGTCCCGATCATCACCGTTAGTTTCGCGTTCCGGGGAGGCAGCACGCAGGATCCTTCCGATAAGGAAGGCGCTATCAATCTCATGAGTAGGTTGTTTGACGAAGGAGCTGGCGACCTTGACAGCAACGCCTTTCAGCAACGGCTGGACGATGCCGGCGCCGAGATGCGATTCGACGCGAGGCGTGATGCGGTCTACGGACGCATGCGAGTGCTTGCCAATCAGAAGGATGATGCGTTCGCTCTTCTCCGGCTGGCCATCGAGCAGCCGCGCTTCGACCAGGCGGCCATGGATCGCGTTCGTGCCCAGATCGTCTCCCGTATCACGGCAAAAGAGAAGGATCCGGAGACGGCCGCACAGATCGCATGGATGAAGGCGATCTATGGGGATCATCCGTATTCCCGGCCGTCTAAGGGCACCGTGCAATCCCTCGCCGCCATCACGGCCTCCGATCTGAAGGCGCTTCATACGCGACTTTTCGCTCGCGGCAACCTTGCCATCGCCGTAGCGGGCGCAATCGACGTCGGCGCGCTCAAGCGCGATCTGGATCAGATATTCAGCGGCTTGCCTGCGGAACCCTCCCTTGTGCCGGTCGCGGAAACCGCGCCGAAGCTGGGGCAGGAAATTCGAATCCAGCATGACTTACCTCAGGATCGGCTGCGCCTGGCCTATCCGGGAATCAGCCGCAAAGACCCGCAATTCTTCGCAGCCTATATGATGAACCACATCCTCGGTGGAGGCGCGTTCACGTCCAGGCTCTGGAACGAAGTGCGCGAGAAGCGAGGGCTCGCTTACGGCATCGAATCTCGCCTCGAGAACAACGATCATGCCTCGGCACTCGTTATCGGCACGAGGACCCGCCCGGATCGCGCCGCAGAGACGCTCTCCCTCATTCTCGCCGAGGTGAGGCGGATGGCGGAGGAGGGCGTCGGCGAGGAGGAGCTCGAAGCGGCGAAGAAAAATGTAATCGGCAGGTATGCGATCGACAATCTCGATTCATCCAGCGTGATCGCCGACACTCTGATCGCAATCCAGATGCAAGATCAAGGCATCGACTATATCGAGCGGCAAAAACAGTTAATCCAGGCCGTAACCGTTGAGAACGTTCGGTCGGCCGCGAGACGGCTTCTCTCCGCCGATCCCGCCGTGATGATCGTCGGACCGCCGCTCGAGGGCCGGAAAGGATGACGGTTCGCAGGGAAAGCCCGCCCGTTCGGCGGCAGATTTCATGATCTATAACAACCATTCACCGGATCGCTCAAAGATCCGCACTGTCAGTTGATCGAGGGATTAGACAATGGCAAGCACCAATTTCCGCCCCCTTCACGACCGCGTCGTCGTTCGCCGCGTTGAATCCGAAGAAAAGACCAAAGGCGGCATCATCATTCCCGATACCGCTAAGGAAAAGCCGCAGGAAGGCGAAATCGTCGCCGTCGGTTCCGGCGCTCGTGACGAGTCCGGCAAAGTCGTCGCTCTCGACGTCAAGGCTGGCGACCGCGTTCTGTTTGGCAAGTGGTCCGGCACAGAAGTCAAGATCAACGGCGAAGACCTTCTGATCATGAAGGAAGCCGACATCATGGGCATCATCGGCTGATCCAGCCGGTCGCTTTTTACCCGAAATCGCTGACAACCCTTCGGAGCTTTCAAAATGGCAGCTAAAGAAATTAAGTTCGGCCGCACCGCGCGCGATAAGATGCTGCGCGGCGTCGATATCCTCGCTGACGCAGTCAAGGTGACGCTCGGCCCGAAGGGCCGTAACGTCGTGATCGACAAGTCTTTCGGCGCGCCGCGCATCACCAAGGACGGTGTTTCGGTCGCCAAGGAAATCGAACTTGAGGACAAGTTCGAGAACATGGGCGCGCAGATGCTGCGTGAAGTCGCCTCCAAGACCAGCGACGTTGCCGGCGACGGCACGACGACGGCAACCGTTCTTGCCCAGGCCATCGTTCGCGAAGGCGCCAAGGCCGTTGCTGCCGGCATGAACCCGATGGACCTGAAGCGCGGTATCGATCTTGCTGTCGATGCCGTCGTCAAGGAACTGAAGAACAACGCCCGCAAGATCTCCAATAATGCCGAAATCGCCCAGGTCGGCTCGATCTCCGCCAACGGGGATGCCGAAATCGGCAGTTTCCTTGCTGAGGCCATGCAGAAGGTCGGCAATGAAGGCGTCATCACCGTCGAAGAAGCCAAGACCGCCGAAACCGAACTCGAAGTCGTCGAAGGCATGCAGTTTGACCGCGGCTACCTGTCGCCGTACTTCGTTACCAATCAGGACAAGATGCGGGTCGAGCTTGAGGATCCCTATGTTCTCATCCACGAGAAGAAGCTCTCCAACCTGCAGTCGATGCTTCCGGTTCTCGAAGCCGTCGTGCAATCGGGCAAGCCGCTGCTCATCATCGCTGAAGACGTCGAAGGCGAAGCACTTGCCACGCTCGTCGTCAACAAGCTGCGCGGCGGGCTGAAGATTGCTGCCGTCAAAGCTCCGGGCTTCGGCGACCGCCGCAAGGCCATGCTCGAGGACATCGCGATCCTCACCGGTGGTACGGTCATCTCCGAAGACCTCGGTATCAAGCTCGAGTCCGTTACCCTTGAAATGCTCGGCCGTGCGAAGAAAATCGTTGTCGAGAAGGAAAACACCACGATCATCGACGGCGCCGGCGCCAAGTCCGACATCGAAGGCCGCGTTGCTCAGATCCGTGCGCAGATCGAAGAAACCACCTCCGACTATGATCGCGAGAAGCTGCAGGAACGTCTTGCCAAGCTCGCAGGCGGCGTTGCCGTCATCCGCGTCGGCGGCTCGACGGAAGTCGAAGTGAAGGAAAAGAAGGACCGCGTCGACGATGCACTGCATGCGACCCGTGCGGCAGTCGAGGAAGGCATCCTGCCAGGGGGCGGTGTGGCGCTGCTGCGCGCCTCCTCGCAGCTGACGGTCAAGGGTCAAAACGCCGACCAGGAAGCTGGCATCAACATCGTCCGTCGCGCGCTGCAGGCTCCGGCCCGCCAGATTGTTGAGAACGCTGGTGACGAAGCTTCGATCGTTGTCGGTAAAATGCTCGAAGGAAATTCCGATAACTACGGCTACAACGCTCAGACCGGCGAATATGGCGACATGATCGCCATGGGTATCGTCGATCCGGTCCAGGTCGTTCGCACCGCCCTTCAGGACGCAGCCTCGGTCGCCGGTCTTCTGGTCACCACGGAAGCCATGATCGCCGAGCTTCCGAAGAAGGACGTTCCCGCGATGCCGGGCGGCATGGGTGGCATGGAAATGATGTGATAAGGCGAACGCCTTAGCACAGCGGGTATGATCCGACAGAGCAGCCGCGTTCGCATTGTGGGTCGCCGTTGATGTGTCGGGGGCGTGTTTGACTTGCATCAAGGCTGATTGACCTAATGGGCCGTAATGTCTTCGTTTCTACCCTATGCGCATAAAGTCGCGCAACCTTTGGCAATAGCTTTGGAGAGCAATATGGTCTTGTGTATGGAGTCCCCGGCTCCCTCGATTAAAGTGCAGAACTGGCTGCGTGGCGAGCCCCTCACGATCTTCCAGCCCGGCAAGGTGTACATCGTCGAATTTTGGGCAACTTGGTGCGGACCATGTGTGTCGGCGATACCCCATCTGGTGCAGCTGCAGGAGAACTACAAGCACAGCGGACTTGAGGTCATCGGAGTCGCGGCAAGTGAAGTCGCTCCATCGGCCGATGAGGCCCGAACCAAGTTGAACGCGTGGTTGACCGAAAAGTGCTCGAATCTGAACTATCGGATCGCGTTCGACTCCACAGGCGAAATGATAAAGCTTTGGATGGAACCCAGCTTTTCTGTCGGAATTCCGACCTCGTTCGTGGTCGACCGAGACGGCCACATCGCCTTTATCGGTGATCCGATGAAACTCGATGACGTTTTGCCGAAAGTGCTTAACGGCAGCTGGCGCACCAGCGATCAAGCGAAAGCCGCTGATACGGAGCGGATCGCCGAATGCGAACCGATAGCGCGCAAAGAAGCGTTGAAGAAGCCGATCAATGATAAATTTTGGGCATCGGTGAAGATAGAGGATTGGAAGACGGCACTCTCGGCGATCGAAGAGGGCATCGCCTTGATGCCGGACGACATCAATATCCGCGTGCTCCATGCGCAGCTGTTGCTTCACAGAATGCACGATATGCGGGCCGGCTTGCCCGTCATCCGCCAATTGATTCGCGACGCGATCCAACGAAACTCTGAGCATTGGATGATTATGGCGATAGACCAACTCTTCCATCCGGCGTATGACCATTCGCGCTTCCCGTCTGCTGAGCGTCTCGCGATGGGCAAAGAGCTGTCTGAACACATCCTTGCACTTAATCCCCAGCAAGGCGACGTCCCTAAGTTCCTGTCTTATCGGGCGGTCGCTCGGTACTATTACGAGAGCGGCAACAAACATCGCGCGATCGAGTTGGTCGAGCTGGCACTGAAGTCGCTGGACGGTCCGGAGCCAGTCCCGGACGAAATGAGACAGGACTTTCTGTCGGATTTGCTGCAGACCTTGGCCAACTACAAGGGTGAGGAGGTTCGCTACGGCGCACTCTGTGTCGCTCCGCATAACAAGTTCTCGAACGGTGCCACGCCGAGGGTGGAGAAAGAGAAATCGAATTGAAGATGCGTAAGAAAACCTCTTGAATGACCTTTTATTCCGTTTGGACCACCAAAAGCTCGGCGCATCGGCTCCCTCTCCACTTTCGCAAGCATCTCAAAACGACGGCACTAACGGCGGCGCTGCTCACCGCAGCGTCGGCGAGAAGTGGGCGCAGCAGTATATTAAACCGACGTCAGCATGACTTCCGACGTGGAAGCGGCGCGCGCGAGCTGGTTGACGGACCGCAACGACACATTCCGTTAGCGAATGGTCGAAGCCGAAGATGATCGGGAGCGGCAAACTTGCTAATGCGAGAGATAAGCGGTCGGCTGGCCCCCAATGCGATTCGGTGGATCGTTGCAATCTCGGTGACGCTGCACCTGATGGCCAATTGCGCAGTTGGGCAGCTTCCGGCTAAGAAACCTCTGCCCCCGCCATCAGAGCAAAGCATCACCGTTGAAATTCTGGCGGAGGCGCAAGCTGAAGTGTCGCGATCCTCCGCTGTTATCGAGGGGAGAAGCACGCCCCTCCCATTGTCTGCGTCGGCTAATGAGGCACACAAAGAAGCGGGCACGAAGCCGATTGCGTCTGCAGAACCAACCCCAGCAGGGGACACCATGGTGCACGCGAAACAGCTGTTTTCGTCAAAGATATTGGCGGATCCGCGGAGAAAGGAAGCGCTGTTGGCGCTTAGGCAGCTCGCTAGAGATGATCAAATTATTCAGGTGTGCAACGTCGAGCTCATGGAGCAAGTCCAAAGGTGGAATTCCGACTACCAGCCGGATTTCGTGGTCGCTTACGCCAAAGCCGACACAAAGCTGTCTGGTCTGACGCTCCAAGCGAATGGCGGAGCACTTCGAAGCAAACGACAGTGGTACGATGTCAAGTTCAAATGCGAAGTCACCCCCGATCTGGAACAAGTCGTCGCGTTTGAATTCTCGCTAGGAGCGGAAATTCCCGAAAGCGAGTGGAAAAGGCATTCTTTGCCCGTCGGCGACAGCCCATCCGATTAGGACCGAGGGACAGCTCATCCTTGAGGTGCGTCACGGCCCCCATTGATGAATGACCTCGGCCGTTGATCGTTTTACATTGTAGTAGCTAGCCACCAAACTCTTCCTGCTGTAGCCATGGCGGCGGCAGCGGGAGAGATTCTGCCGACCATTCAGCAGTTGGTGCGGGAACAACGGCGACGGCCCTTAGACCGCTGATGTCCGCTCTATACTTCACGGCCGGTCCTTGGGGTCGAACTGAACGATAGCGATCCAATTGGCAGTGAGTGCCGGTTTATTCTCGTTCTCGATTTCGACCGTAACCTCGCAGGTGGTCACCAGCATGTTGGCGGCGCGAAAGCGGCAATCCAAAAGCACGAAGCGGCCACGCACACGGCTGCCGGTCTTGACCGGCGACATGAAGCGGACGCGGTCGAAGCCGTAATTGAGGCCCATGGTCTGTTCGCGGATCTTCGGCATGCCACTGAAGTTCATTACCGACAGAAGCGAAAGTGTCAGGAAGCCATGGGCGATCGTGCCGCCGAACGGGCTTTCGGCCGCTGCGCGTTGCGGGTCCACGTGGATGAACTGATGGTCATGGGTCGCATCGGCGAAGAGGTTGATTATCTTTTGATCGACGGTGATCCATTCTGATTTGCCGACTTCCTGGCCGACCAGCCTCGACACTTCCGCGAGGGAGATTTCATGCATACGAGCTCACTTGATTCAATTTCTAAATACGAAAGTATTGGCGTTCTCCGATGGAGGAGCGTCGCTAGCTGAAAGCGTCACAATCATTCGACGGTGACCGATTTGGCGAGATTGCGCGGCTGGTCCACATCTGTGCCCATGAAGACCGCCGCGTGATAGGCAAGAAGCTGTAGCGGCAGCGAGAAGATCATCGGCGCGATAATCTCCTCGACACTAGGCAGCACGATGCGGTGCATCGTATCGAGTTTGGATATCGCAGCTCCCCTCTCATCGGTGATGAGAATGATGCGACCACCCCGGGCGGCCACTTCCTGCATATTCGAGACGGTCTTGTCGAAGAACCGATCATGTGGGGCGATGACGATGACCGGCATGTTTTCGTCGATCAGCGCGATCGGACCGTGCTTCAATTCACCCGCCGCATAGCCTTCGGCGTGGATATAGGAAATCTCCTTGAGCTTCAGCGCGCCCTCCATCGCTAAGGGAAAATTCGTGCCGCGGCCGAGATAGAGCACGTCACGGCATTTCGACAGTTCCCGCGAGAGGAGCTCGATCTTCGGCTGGATGCTGTTCAGCACCTGTCTCATGATGTGCGGCATCTCGGTCAAGCTCTTGACGAGTGCCTGCTCCTCATCGTCGGTGACCGTGCCGCGCCCCTTGCCTGCGCCGATGGCGAGCGCAGCGAGGACGGCAAGCTGGCAGGTGAATGCCTTGGTAGAGGCAACGCCGATCTCCGGGCCGGCGAGGATCGGGAAGACGGCATCGGCCTCCCGGGCAATGGTCGATTCGCGGGCATTGATGACGGCGCCGATCTTCAGGCCGTGCTCCTTGCAATACCGGAGCGATGCGAGCGTGTCGGCGGTCTCACCCGATTGCGAGATGAAGAGCGCCGCCGACTGCGGCGACAGCGGAATTTCGCGATAGCGGAATTCGGAGGCGACGTCGATTTCCACCGGTAGGCGCGCATAGCGCTCGAACCAATATTTGCCGATCAGGCCCGCCAGATAGGCAGTGCCGCAGGCAGAGATGGCGAGGCTCGCAACCTTCGCAAAATCGAAACCGTCGGAAACGGGCACCACGCGATTGTCGATGAAGTTGACGTAGTGGCCAAGAGCACGGGCGACGACTTCCGGTTGCTCGTAGATCTCCCTCTCCATGAAATGGCGATGATTGCCCTTGTCGACCAGATGGGCGGTAGCCATCGAGATCTGCCGTGGGCGCGTGACGACGTTGCCCTCGCTATCGAAGATTTGCACTCCCGTTTTCCCGATAACGGCCCAGTCGCCATCGACTAGATAGGTGATATCATTGGTGAAGGGAGCAAGAGCGATCGCATCGGAGCCCAGGAACATCTCGCCGTCGCCATGGCCGATCACCAGCGGCGGCCCATTGCGCGCCGCAATGATGGTCGATGGATCATCCTGGAATAGGATGGCAAGCCCGAAAGTGCCCTTGACGCGCTTCAGCATAGCATGCATCGCCTCCTGGCACCCCATACCATCCCGCCGGTATTTTGCCAGAAGTTGGGCAACGACCTCGGTGTCGGTGTCGGTCTGGAATTCCGCCCCTGCCGCCGCCAATTCGTCCTTCAGTTCGGCGAAATTTTCGATGATGCCGTTATGGACGACGGCGACACCGTCGCTAAAGTGCGGGTGCGCGTTGCATTCTGTCGGTGCCCCATGGGTTGCCCAGCGCGTGTGGGCGATGCCGATGGTGCCACTCAGCGGCTCTTCCTTCAGTCTCGTCTTGAGATTGACGAGCTTGCCCTCTGCTCGGCGGCGATGCAAAGCGCCCTCGGTGATGGTCGCAACGCCGGCCGAATCATAGCCGCGATATTCGAGACGCTTTAACGCGTCGACCAGCCGCTCCGACACTGGCTGTTGCCCAACGATGCCAACAATCCCGCACATGTTCGTCTCCGTATTCATCCCGGCAGCCTTAGCCGACGCAGTAATCGCGAGGACGGACGCCCGCCCGGCGCGCCTTCCTTCGGATCTCCTAATAGCATTTGGCAAGATTGGTAAAATTGATTGTAGCGATAACTATCATCCACCCTATGGATACATTGAGATGCGTTTGAGGGCCTTGTTCGTGGCGCTCGACCGAACGCGGCACACGGCCGCCCGAAGCACCCACCCCAGTCAGCCGGCCGTGAGCGCAACGATCGCGCGGCACCGCACCTATTTCGGCGACGAACTGTTTGCAATGCAAGGCCCGAACTAGCCCCGCTAGCTCCCTACCGAGGAATTGAATCCTCGTTGCTCGGATCGGCCTGGTCCCGAGCGAGGATCTGACTTTGCTGGTAGCACTATCGAAACAATTCGTTGACCCAGTTGTAATAGCTCATCGCAGGACTAAGCCCGCCGCCGCGTGACAGCGCCCAATGGGGTTGACTAGAGTGCGTGCGCCGCTGTCAGGGTGCATTTGGCGATCAGAGCGTCGAACCTAACGGAGGAGACTAGATCAAAAAGCCTGAGGCGCATATCGGTGTATCCGTTTGGCAAATAGGACGCATGAAAACAAATAGTTTTACCGCACTTACCGAATCCTACTAGGACACAGTCATTCTAACCGGTGCGGAAGTGAATAAGGAGTAGCCGGGCGAAACCGACTATGCGACTGCCCTTGGCGACTGAAACGGAGAAAAAATTTGTCTGATGCAAAACTGCAGAGCGTACTTTCCTGTCTTTCGCAATTGGGCAGGCAGCTGGATCCTTTGCCATCCATGACAGCACCGGATGCTAGTTGCATCAAACTAAACACGAATGAGAATCCATTCGCGTTGCCGTCACCCGTAATGCAGAGCGCTGTTGCGGCGCTCGAACGGCAGTATCTATATCCAGAAGATGACAACAACGGCTTGAGGGAAGCAGCCGCCAAAGCCTATGATCTCTCCAGGGATCAGGTGATCGCCGGGAACGGATCGTCTGAACTTCTCGGGCTCATCTATAGGGCATTCCTTGCTCCAGGTGACACTGTGGCGATGATGTCGCCAGGGTTTTCGTTCAACCGCAAACTGGCCGCGCTGCAGGATGCTAAATTTCTCGAAATCGGATGTGACGAATTTCAATCATTGCCGATCGAGCAATTGCTTTTCGGGCCTGCAAAAGATGCTAAATTCATTCTCTTAGCCAATCCGAATAACCCGACTGGGACATTTGTTCCGATTGCCGACATCGAACGCCTTGTAGCACAATCCGACCGCTTGATCGTAGTGGATGAGGCCTACGTGGACTTTGCACCTGACAGCGCTCTGCGTCTCATTAACCGTTATTCGAACCTTCTGCTCTTAAGAACATTTTCGAAAAGCTATGCCGCCGCAGGCATTCGCGTTGGGTTCGGCCTCGGTCATCCTGAGGTCATCGGCAGGCTGCGCAACATCCAGAACGTCTTCAACATGAACGCGATAGGCCATGCGGTTGGAGTCAGCATCCTTTCGCATCGGGCCGCCTACGAAGAGAATCACAAACATATTAGGGATGAGAGACAGCGAGTGAGCGCTACGCTGACGCAACTTGGATTCTCCGTAACTCCCTCGCAGGCAAACTTCTTGCTGGCCCGTGTGCCAGCTGGACGAGACGGCATCTGGTGGCAAGCCTCCTTGGAACGGAAAAAGATACTCGTTGCCGCCTTCCCTGATGAGGGTCTGAAAGATTGCATCCGCGTTAGCATCGGTACAAAAGCGCAAATGGATGCGTTTCTTGAGGCGGTCAATGACATTTTGGGGGCTGAGAGTTCTCGAGCGTCGGCCGTGAAGCCTCATTAGTCTCTGCTCTGTGCTGTGCGGCAAGATGGTACGGCGAGAACCGCACTGCTTTGGCCGATTGTCTACACCTCCGAAAGTAGGTCCCATAGGCCGGCTTGCTTCGGTGAATGCCGGTGCTTGCCAATGCCTTACCTCAAGGTATGCCTCCGTTCTAACTGCAAACCCTGGGCACCTGGGCCGATATCCTTGGAAACCTTAAGGATGCATCGTGGGCAGAGCGGGGGCGGCGCCTACTGATGAGCCTTTCAGCAAGAGCCGAAAGTGCAAGCACAGGTGCCCAACGTCGAGATACCTCAATGCTCTGGGCCCAGCCGGAACAACAGTCAAAGGCAAGCATAAGTCATGTCAAGCCAAGTTTTCAAGTCTTAGGTCGCTTGGATCACGCCTGAAGCTCTGTGCATGAAAGTTGGAGATAGCGGAATGAGAAATGCCTTTTCTTCTAAGCTAACCGTTGGCATCTTTGATCACTTGGACGAGGACGGTCGCGATATCGCACAACAATACGCAGATCGCTTGAGGTTAACAGAGACCTGTGATCGGCTCGGTTTTTATGCGTATCATCTCGCAGAGCACCATTGTACCCCGCATGGGACGGCTCCATCGCCGAATTTGTTCCTATCGAGCGTCGCACAGCGCACCCGCCAACTTCGTGTCGGCCCTCTGGTCATGCTGCTTAGCCTTTATCACCCGCTGCGCGCGTTTGAAGAGATCTGTATGCTGGACCAATTGAGCGGTGGTAGGCTCGATCTGGGCATAGGGCGCGGCTCTCTCCCGGCCGAATTGGGTTATTTCGGGATCGGTGCAGACGCGATGCCAGAGTGCTACGTCGAAGCGAGCGAAATCCTTGTCGAGGCGATGAAGGGCGGCACCCTATCCTACCAGGGCCACCATTTTGAGCTAAACAACGTCCCTTTGACACTGCGGCCTCATCAGCGGCCGCATCCGCCTACATGGATCGCCACGAATCGACCCGAGTCTGCGTGTTGGGCCGCTGCGAATGGCGCGAATATCGCGTGCCTAGGACCCGCGTCCGTTGTTCGCAAAATTACTGATGCCTTCCGCTCCCATCGAGGGAAAATCGGTGACGCGGGCGATGAATCGCCCTTTCTCGGATTGCTTCGAATGGTAGTAGTCGGACGTTCTGCCGAGCATGCCTATTCGCTCGCGGCACCTGCTTACGAACGATGGCTTAAGAGCTTCAAGTTCCTTTACGATGTCAATGCGATTCCAATTCCATCAAACCTGCCGCTCACCTTCGATGCAGCAATAGAGAGTGAATTGTGCGTGGTAGGAACGGCAGCTTTTGTGCGACGAACCCTTCTTGATCAGTTGGAGCAGGCGGGCGCCAACTATCTTCTTTGTCAACTCGCGTTTGGAGATCTGCCCTTGGACGATTCCCTATACACCGCCGTGGCCATTCAAACCGAAATCATGGATCGAGTTGGCTGACTGTGGCAATAGCCTGCGAACTTAGGAATATGGAAGCGCCGCTTGACCTTCCCATGCAGCCTGCGGGAACTAATGGTAATTAGTGTCTCCATTGCCATGCGCCCCCGCACTCCCTGCAAATTGAGGATGTCGCGACGCTGAGGATCGAGGCATCCCCAGTTGGATAGATGGTGTACAAAGTCAGGCGGGCATCGACTGCTTAATAGCGAGCAAATATCTGTCGATTTGTTCTTGGCCGGCTAGCGTTATTGATTTGCGACAAGGAAAGGCTAGTCGGGCGGCGGCATAAGGCCCTCACAAACCTTAATGACGGAACTGAAGATGTCTGACTCCCTGATTGAGAAATATGGAGACGCCCGGCTGCCGCGATACACGAGTTATCCTACCGCCCTGGCTTTTTCTGCAGCCGTCGGGCCTGACGATTACGTGAAAGGCCTTGCGGAAGTGGGCATTGCCGGACCCGTCTCAGTCTATGTCCACGTGCCTTTCTGTCGATCCTTGTGCTGGTATTGCGGCTGCCATACGAGCATTACCCGACACGACGCACCGGTCATCGAATATCTGGATGTCATGAGCCAGGAGATCGAACTTGTCGCTTTCGCTGCGGGCAACGCCGTGCCTGTCAACAACATACACTTCGGAGGCGGTACGCCGAGCATTGTGAACCCCGATGACTTCGCGCTCCTGATGAGAAAGTTGAGGAGTGCGTTTCAGTTCGAAGACGCCGCTGCCATCGCAGTTGAGATCGACCCGCGGACCCTCAAAGCGGCGATGGTCGATGCATTGGGTGAGAACGGCGTCAATCGCGCGAGCCTCGGCGTACAGAGTTTTGATCCCGTCGTGCAGGCGGCGATCAATCGTATTCAAACGGTCGATCAGACGGAAACGGCAGTGAGCAAGCTGCGGGCTGCGGGCGTCTCCAGTATCAATTTCGATTTGATATATGGCCTTCCGCATCAGACCGTCCGGTCCTGTGTCGATACTGTAAAACTTGCCATAGAGATGCGGCCGGACCGGCTGGCGGTTTTCGGCTATGCCCATATCCCCTCCTTGAAGAAGCACCAGCGTCTCATCGAGGATAAGACACTTCCCGATGCGTGGCAACGCAATGAGCAGGCCGAGGCGATAGCGGGCGAGCTGGTTAAGGCGGGATATGCAAGGATTGGTCTAGACCATTTCGCGCTGCCGGAAGACGAGCTTGCCCTTGCATCCGGAAACGGAACGCTACGGAGAAATTTCCAGGGCTACACCTCCGACAGCTGCGATACCCTCATCGGCCTCGGCGCTTCCGCCATCGGACGGCTTCCGACCGGCTACGTTCAAAATCATGTGCCGCTTGGTCGTTACGCTGAGCGTGTGAACTCCAGCGTGCTGCCTACCGCGAAGGGATACCGGCTGACGCGCGAGGACAATTTCCGCGCCAAGGTCATCGAACGCCTGATGTGTGACTTCGAGGTCGATCTTGCCAGCTTGAGCATGGAGTTCGGATACGATCCTGACTTCCTTGTGGAGCGGAACGAGAGCCTGAAGGAGCTGGAGGCGCACGGCGTCGCATTCATCCGCGATGGCCTGATCACCGTAGAGCAGAATGCCCGGTTCATGGTGAGGGCGGTGGCGGCTGCTTTCGATGCCTACTTTGGGTCGTATGGAAGGACACACAGCAAGGCCGCTTAGCTGGAAATAGAAGCCCCAATTTCCAGCCTTCCCTAGTTTTCGCGATGACGATAAATCGCCGACGGTGGACGTCTGAGTATAACCAGAAGTTGATCATAGTCGCATTTTAAAGAGTTATATTCGTTTAATTGAGGTGGCTGCGTCTGACCTCCGGGTCAGGTGCTGATGTTTCCGTCATGGAGGCTTAGGTTAGAGACGATTTGGCGGCTTCTTTGAGCGAACGCAAGGAACGGTGCGTCTTCCGTCCCATGGTTTTTGCATAGGATAACGGGATGACTGACGCGCAGATAGGCCTTTCCATAGTAACGCCGGTGATCGTGCTGTTCGCGATTGCCTTATATCGCATGGGAGTCCTGCAGCGGACAGGCATCGTTTCGTCCGCTCAGGCAGCCATCGCGATCGCGGCCAGTCTGTTACTGTAGAGGTAGAGAATGAATATGCAGATCCCGCCGGATTTCACGGAACTGAAAACGTCCTACGCTCAGCTGCTGGCTTGGTGCGGCATCCTCGAGGCGATTGCCGATTTTCTTCCTTGTCGTGTCGATGAGGCGATCTGTAACCATATGGCGACAGATCTGATGCCGCTATTGGACCGGATGTATTAAATGGAAGAGCGGCTTCTCTCTGGTGGTTTAAGTCTTATCACGAGCGACTGCGAGCAAATGGATGCCGAACTGCGACGGAAAACGAGCAGGAGCATGAACCGGGATGCTGCACAGCAGGTGACCAATGCATTTGAGGCGTTGAAGAGTGGCAGATGCCATCTCTCCTCAGATGCCACCGCCTATATGTTCCGTTCATTTTCTCCATTCGATGCGAGAGCATATTAAATCTAAGCAGGAGATCATGAGGGTGATCGCCACGTTGTCTGAGCTATAGCGCGGGCAATCTGAATTAGCGACGATTCTCATCTTGTTTGCCGCGCGGCACTGAGCAGCGTGCTGTTCGGCAGCCGGTCGATATTGAGTTATCTTGAGAGCGCGGTAGCCGCCTGTCCCTTGAATGGCTGAAGCTTTGACATCTGCAGCAAAAGTGTGACTTGCAATTAATATGGACTCTGGCGCGGGTGGCTGCCTACCTGGACGGAACCCTTTCAGCAGTTCTTGCGCGCTATTGAATAGGGTCACAGCGGGTAAATCTGATCCGGACTTTGCGCGGTGATGGTGTGCATGGATCGCATCACCATCCGCGCGGCCGAGGCCGTTACTGGGTCACTCGCGCGAGCTCTGCATTCAGCCGCTTGCGCACCGTGTTCGGAACCTGTGCCATCTTGATTGCATCAAGGTTGGACGGATTGTCGCCCACTTGGATGAGCACAACCATCCCCATGCGTGCGTGCGGCGTGCATTTAAGGAGATAAGCACCAGGAATGTCGAATTTTGCCTGGTACTGCTCACTCGGCTTCGACTTGAATTCCGGAGCACCTTCGGGGATCAGTCCCTTGAAAGTCTCCACGTTGTGGCCCTTGTCAGTCGGTACGAAGGTGACCGTATCGCCGGGTGCGATCTTCACGAAGCTAGGTTCAAAGACCATGGCGTCCCCTCGCGCACCTTTGTTCAGCATCTGAATTTGATGTTCTGCTGCCATTAACGGGGCTGCAATCAGCGCTGCCGTTGCAGCGGTAAGACCGAATTTCAAACGCATCTCCATATCTCCTGTGTTTCGAGGTCGGCTTGACCTCGGCCATAGGGATACAACGGGGAGCTGCTGCGCTCCTTGACGGCGGTCAAATTGGAGCGAGTCCCGCTGTTTTGTTTCGGCGTGCGTCGTGGGGAGTATTATTCGTCAGCTTGGAAGCATATGCAAACATCCGCAATCTCATAGGAATCAGGGGGATGACTTAGGTCGAAACCGTGTCGAGAAGTTCGCGTACATTGTGGGCAAGTTGCTTTGCGGAATAGGGCTTGCGTAGCCATCTTTGTGCGGACACCATGTCGCGGCCCGCCACGCCAGGCTCGGAATATCCGGAGGTCAGCATCACCGCTATACCCGGCCGCAGGATGCGGGCCTTCCTCGCAAGCTCATCGCCGGTTATGCCGCCAGGCATTACGATGTCGGTAAATAGCAACGCGACATTTTCTTCGCGCGTGAGTATTTCGACGGCTCGCTGCGCGTTCTCCGCTTCCAAGATATTGTAGCCCATCGACGAGAGCCTTGCGACCACCACGCGGCGAACACGAGCGTCATCCTCAACGACCAGAATTGTTTCTGATCCGCCCGGTAGCGGTTCCGCGACAGCAGGCTTTTCCTGGATGCATTCCGGCTGTTGGCTCGCTGCCATGGCAGGCAGATAGATTCTGACCGTGGTGCCGCGGCCAACTTCGCTGTAAAGCTGGAGATGCCCACCGGACTGCTTGACGAAGCCATACACCATGCTGAGACCGAGGCCAGTGCCTGAACCCGCCTGCTTCGTGGTAAAGAACGGTTCGATGGCGTGCTTCTTGACTTCGTCCGTCATGCCGAGGCCGGTGTCGCTCATCGAGATCAGGACGAAATTGCCACTCCGGACCTCGGGATACATCTTGGCGCAATTGGCATCGAGATGGACGCGCGAAATCTCCATCGTAAGGCTCCCGCCTTTTGGCATGGCATCTCTTGCATTTAATGCAATATTCAAAATTGCGTTCTGCAGCTGCGAGCTGTCGACCAAAACACCTAGTCCTGAACCCGCGATAACGGTGGAGAATTTGATATTCTCTCCAAGCGTCCGGCGAAGCAGATCGGAAAAGCCGGTGACGAGCTGTCCAAGATCATCATACTGCGGATTGAGAGGCTGGCGCCTGCCGAATGCCAACAACTGCCCAGTCAGTTTCGCTCCGTCGGCGGTAACTTCCTGGGCTTCCTGCAAGATGTCACGAAGACGGCCTTGCGGAAGCTTGTCTTCGATCATCTCGAGATTGCCACTGATCACGGTCAAGAGGTTTCTGAAATCGTGGGCGATTCCGCCCGTCAGTTGTCCAACTGCTTCCATCTTCTGAGCCTGCCGGAGGTCTTCCTCGATTCTGTAACGACTGGTGAGATCCCGCACGAAACCGGTAAAGATGCGCTGCCCGTTCCCGGCAGCCTCGCCGACATGCAGTTCCATGGGAAACTGTGTGCCGTCAGCGCGCTGACCGGTTACGACACGGTCGTAGCCGATGATGCGCTTTTCGCCTGTCCGGAGATAGTGCTCGATATAGCCGTCATGGTCATTGTGGTACGGGTTCGGCATCAGCTTGCTGACATTGTGCCCGCGAACATCATCCGCCGGCATGCCGAATAGCCTTTCGGCGGCCTTGCTGAACGACAGGACATTGCCTTCGTGATCGATGACAATCATCGCATCAGGCACCGTATCCAGAATCGAAGTCAGGTGTGCCTCGCGCGCGGTGACCGCCTCCTGAGCCAGTTTCAGGGCGCTGATGTCATTGTTTGCCTGGATGATCGCAGAGCCGCCTTCGAGAAGATTCACGAGAACGCGTCTCGACACGACATGGACATCATGCCCGTTCTTATTGCGATGGACGACCTCGCCCTGCCAGAAACCGCGGGACTTCAGCTGGCTGCGGATGCTTTCGATCGGTTCCGGAGAGCGGGTCGCCAGGAGCTCGTGCACGGTTTCGCCAACGGCTTCTTCGCGCATCCAGCCATACATGTTTTCACAGCCGATCGACCAGTGGGTTATCACTCCGTCGAAGCGGTGGATGATGATATCCGCCCCATCCAAGACATGCACCATTGCATCGAGTTCCTGATAGGATGCGGTTCTCGGCGAAACGAGACGATGTGGCATGGCTGCGGACCTGCGTTGACTTGCGTTAAAGGAGGCTAACGCTGTGGCAGGTTTTTTCCAAAAAATCATCAGCATTGCCCGACAGCTGAACCACACGGTCCAAATTCATGATCCTCAAGGCATGCCGGCCTTCGGGAACTACGATGTTGCGCGACGCAAGCTTGGTGATGGTCCTTGAAACGGTTTCGATGGTGAGGCCGAGGTAGTCGGCGATATCCTGGCGATTCATGGGAACGCGCAGCAGGCGATGATTGAGGTCGTTTTCGGCGTGTGTCGCGAGCTTCAGGATGAAGCTGCAAAGGCGCTCTTCTGCATTTTTCTTCGACCGCAGCACCATGTGATCCTGCGCTGCTGCCACTTCGCGGCACAGCAGGGCGATGTACTCTGGCCGGAGGCACTCGCAGCGGGCGATTTCGTCGAGGAAGGCCTTCCTGGTGATGCGGCGAATTTTGCATTCCGTAACCGCTTCTGCAGTGAAAAGGATATCGCTTTGAAGAGACGCACCGATGAGATCACCGGAAAAAAGAAACGCGGTGATGACGCGCCGACCCTCTCCGATGATACGATGCAGACGCACAACGCCTTCGGTGACCTGAAAAAGATGTTTGACGCTATCACCCTCCCAGCAGATCGCCTTGCCCGCAGCGACCGTTTCCGTAGCGGACAAAAGGAATAGGGAGGACAGCGACGTCGCCGTGCGAACCGGCTCGTTTGTAAGTTCGTTGTTTTCGAAAGCCGCATTCTTCTGCATCAGCATTGATCGTGTTCCCGTGGTCAATGAGGACATCTGACGTTAGCCGAGTCACACGGGAATGATGGCAGCGTGCCAAAAAGTGAGAGTTTGTAACAGTTTGTAACGGCCACGGCAGTCGGTCCCAAACAAGCGCTTCGTTGATTTAGATCAAGGAGCCGGCACCCGGTCCATGACAGTGCTGTCCATAGTAGCGAGAGCGCCGGCCGCCGCCGTGCGGTCGTCTGCGCAGTGGGACGACATCATGAAATACACAAATGAAACAATGGTGGTTGCTGTTGGCGCGTTTCTAGCCTTGCTCGGCGCAGCATTCGCTCGCGATCATCTCTTCGCTGTCCATATGGCGATACTGTGCTTCTGTCTATTTGCAGGCACTATGCTGCTCATGAGGAAGTTCGATTTTTCACCTGCCGGACGGCAGCATAAGGTCGACACGTCCGGCTATGTTGACGAAGTCATACGCTACGGCCTCATCGCGACCGTCTTCTGGGGCGTCGTAGGCTTCCTCGTCGGCGTTATCATTGCGGCGCAGCTGGCGTTTCCGGAACTCAACGCCGCGCCTTACCTTAACTTCGGGCGGCTGCGCCCGGTTCATACCTCCGCAGTGATCTTTGCGTTCGGCGGCAACGCCCTTATTATGACGTCCTTTTACGTCGTGCAGCGTACCTGTCATGCCCGCCTGTTCGGCGGCAGTCTGTCCTGGTTCGTCTTCTGGGGCTACCAGCTGTTCATCGTCATGGCTGCCACCGGCTACATTCTCGGAATTTCGCAGGGTCGTGAATATGCAGAGCCCGAATGGTATCTCGATCTCTGGCTGACGATCGTCTGGGTCGCCTATCTCGTCGTCTTCTTGGGAACGATCCTGAAGCGCAAGGAACCGCACATCTACGTGGCGAACTGGTTCTATCTCGCCTTCATCGTTACGATCGCAATGCTGCACGTCGTGAACAACCTTGCAGTTCCCGTCTCTTTCCTGGGATCGAAGAGCTACTCGCTGTTTTCTGGCGTCCAGGACGCGCTAACGCAGTGGTGGTATGGCCACAACGCCGTCGGCTTCTTCCTGACGGCCGGCTTCCTCGGAATGATGTATTATTTCGTTCCCAAGCAGGCGAACCGCCCGGTCTATTCCTACCGGCTGTCGATCATCCATTTCTGGGCTCTGATCTTCATGTATATCTGGGCCGGGCCGCACCATCTGCACTACACTGCGCTGCCGGACTGGGCCCAGACGCTCGGCATGGTCTTTTCGGTCATGCTGTGGATGCCTTCGTGGGGCGGCATGATCAACGGCCTGATGACGCTGTCGGGCGCCTGGGACAAGATCCGCACCGATCCCATCATCCGCATGATGATCATGGCAATCGCCTTTTATGGGATGTCGACCTTCGAGGGTCCCATGATGTCGGTCAAGACCGTCAACTCACTCAGTCACTATACGGAATGGACGATCGGTCACGTCCACTCGGGCGCGCTTGGCTGGGTCGGCATGATCACCTTCGGTGCGATCTACTCCATGACGCCGAAGCTTTGGGGGAGGGAGCGCCTCTACAGTCTTCGCATGGTTAATTGGCACTTTTGGCTGGCAACTCTTGGCATCATTATCTACGCGGCCGTTCTTTGGGTCGCAGGGATCCAGCAGGGTCTGATGTGGCGCGAGTATAATTCGCAGGGCTTTCTCGTGTACTCCTTCGCAGAGACAGTGGCCGCAATGTTCCCATACTACGTGCTGCGCGTCGTCGGCGGCGGCCTCTACCTCGCCGGTGGTCTCGTGATGGCATGGAACGTCTTCATGACGATCCGCGGCCGCCTGCGGAACGAGGCAGCTATTCCGACCACTTACGTGCCCCAGACGCAGCATGCCGAGTGAGGTGAAAAATGGCATCGATATTGGACAAACATAAAATCCTCGAGAAGAACGCCACACTCCTTCTGGTCTGCTCGCTCCTAGTAGTCAGCATCGGCGGCATCGTCGAAATCGCTCCGTTGTTCTATCTCCAGACCACGATCGAGAAGGTGGAGGGGATGCGGCCATACACACCGCTCGAGCTAGCTGGCCGCAACATCTACATCCGCGAAGGCTGCTACGTCTGTCACAGCCAGATGATCAGGCCGTTCCGAGACGAAGTGGAGCGTTACGGCCACTATTCTCTCGCGGCCGAATCCATGTTCGACCATCCATTTCAGTGGGGATCGAAGCGAACCGGTCCCGACCTGGCTCGTGTCGGCGGCCGCTATTCGAACGAATGGCACTTCCAGCACCTCTCCGATCCGAGAGCAGTCGTGCCTGAATCGATCATGCCCAAATACGCGTTCCTCAAGAAAAACGAGATCACTGCCAGAGTCGGCATGGATGATCTCAAGGCCAACGAGGACGTCGGAGTGCCTTACACGGACGACATGCTTGCCGAGGCCGAGGCTGACATGAAGGCGCAGGCCGATCCGAGCGCCGACACTACCGCGCTCCTCCAGCGTTATCCGAATGCAAAGGTCGGCGACTTCGATGGCGATCCGAGGAAGCTAACCGAAATGGATGCCCTGGTGTCCTACCTGCAAATGCTCGGGACGCTGGTCGACTTCTCGACCTATGACGACGCCACCGGCTACCGATGAGGTGAACCAATGGAAACTTACACGGCAATGCGGCACTTCGCCGACAGTTGGGGCCTTCTGTCGATGGCGGTGTTCTTTCTAGGCGCAGTCGTCTTCACGCTCCGTCCCGGTAGCAAGCAGTCCGAAAAGCAAGTCGCCGCTATTCCGCTGGAGGATGATTGAGATGTCGAAAAAGCATATCGATGAAATCAGCGGCGTCGAAACCACGGGACACGACTGGGACGGCATTCGCGAACTCAATACCCCGATGCCCAGGTGGTGGGTATGGACATTCTGTGCGACGATCCTCTGGGCGATCGGATATGCCGCCGCCTATCCGGCAATCCCAATGATCACGTCCGCCACGAAGGGGTACATTGGCTTCTCGAGCCGTGGCGAGCTCCAGCAGGATCTCAACCATGCCAAAGCTGGAAAGATGGCGTTCCAAGAGATGATCGCGGCTAAGTCCGTCCAGGATATCGACGCCGATTCGGCCCTTCGCGAGTTCGCGATCGCCGGCGGGGGTTCTGCATTCAAGGTCAACTGCGTACCTTGCCATGGCTCCGGCGCTAGCGGCGGACCGGGATTTCCCAATCTTAACGACGATGACTGGCTATGGGGCGGCGATCTCAAGACGATTCAGACGACGATCGCCCATGGCATTCGCTTCGACGGCGACGCCGACACGAACGTCTCGCAAATGCCGGCCTTCGCCGACATCTTAAAGCCGGAGCAGACGAAGCAGGTCGCAGCATATGTGTGGGGCCTAACCAACATTCCTTCCAATCCGGCACTCGCCGAATCCGGTAAGCAGATATTTCTCGACAACTGCGCGGCCTGCCACGGCGAAGACGCCAAGGGCAACGCTGAGATAGGCGCGCCCGACCTCGCCGACGCGATCTGGCTCAAAGGACGTGGCGAGGATTCGATCGTTCGCCAGGTGACGGCTCCCAAGCACGGCGTGATGCCAGCGTGGGGCGGCCGCCTAGGCGATACGACCATAAAAGAACTGACGGTGTTCGTGCATTCGCTGGGCGGTGGGACCTGAAGAAATACGATATGACTACCCATGATTACAACCCGCTTTTCACTGTGTACGGCGCTCCGCGCGCGGTCGTACACGCCCGCGTCTCAGTGCGTGCCAAGCCGGACGATGTAAAGCGAGAGCAGGGCAATCCGGAAAAAATCGGCAGTTCGAGGTGAGTTTGACTTGCGTCAAGGAGCACGCAACGACCAGCCGATAGATTGCCATTTGTGAGGAAGTTCCCAGCGGGCACTCTCCCCCGTAGTTCCTCACGAGGCCACGCCACCCGTCCACAGGGGCGTGGCCTTCTTTTTGGCTTCTCCGGTTTGACCTGGATCAAGGAAGGATGCTGCCGAAAGTCGCACACGGGCAGGTGAAATGGAACTCGTCCTATGAACCTCTGCACAGCGCCAAATCCCCCCAAGGACGTCGAACGGCGCCATGCAGAGCGTGTAGACGCCCGACGCAACCGCCAGCCGCTCTACGCGGCGCGGAAGAAGGTATTTCCCAAGCGGGCCGAAGGAAAGTTCCGTCGGTTCAAATGGATCATCGCCTTGATCACGCTTGGAATTTACTATCTGGCCCCGTGGATACGCTGGAACCGCGGACCTTACGCACCGGATCAAGCAATACTGGTCGATTTGGCCTCACGGCGTTTTTTTTTCTTCTTCATCGAGATCTGGCCCCAAGAGTTTTACTACGTGGCGGGCCTGCTTCTCATGGCTGGGTTCGGCTTGTTCCTGGTCACATCCGCTGTCGGACGTGGCTGGTGCGGTTATTCCTGTCCGCAAACCGTGTGGGTCGATCTCTTCCTTGTCGTCGAGCGGGCGATCGAAGGAGACCGAAACCCCCGCATGAAGCTCGATGCCGGCCCCTGGACATTTGAGAAGCTTAGAAAGCGGGTGGCGAAACATGCCCTCTGGCTGACAATCGGCGTAGCCACGGGCGGCGCGTGGATATTTTATTTTGCCGACGCACCGCAGCTTATGAAGTCTCTCGTGACAGGCGGGGCCCCCACAGTGGCTTACGCCACGATCGCAACCCTGACTGCGACCACCTACATTTTCAGCGGGCTGATGCGCGAGCAGGTGTGCACGTACATGTGCCCCTGGCCCCGCATCCAGGGCGCGATGCTGGACGAAAACTCTCTAGTCGTTACCTTTAATGATTGGCGGGGTGAACCGCGTACGCGCCATGCCAAGAAGGCGGAGGCATCAGGTCAGGCTGTAGGAGACTGTGCCGACTGCAACGCCTGCGTGGCCGTCTGTCCAATGGGTATTGATATCCGTGACGGCCAACAAATGGAGTGCATCACCTGCGCGCTTTGCATCGATGCTTGCGACGGCGTGATGGACAAGATCGGCAAGCCGCGCGGTCTCATTGCCTACGCCACTCTCAGCGATTATTCGAGCAACATGCGCCTTGCAACCGATGGCGGCAGATTGCCTGTGCAGCCGGCGCGCGTCCGAAATGCCGAGGGGACATTCGTCCGTGCGATCCGGCATTTCGACTGGCGCATCATCTTCCGTCCACGCGTGGTTTTCTACGCCGCCGTTTGGGCGGCGATTGGCGTCGGGATGCTTGTCCATCTGGGCCTCCGCGAACGGCTGAAATTGAACGTCGTCCATGACCGCAATCCGCAGTATGTACTCATATCCGATGGCTCGGTCCGCAACGGCTACACGCTCAGAATTCTGAACATGGTGCCCGCACCCAGAAAGGTGAACGTGCGGCTGGAGGGCCTGGACGGCGCAACCATGCGCATCCCCGAGATCAGCATGCTGGATGGGCGTGCCTTCATCATCGACGCCGAGCCTGACGCGGCGACGACCCTCAGGGTATTCGTGACGCGGCATGAGACCGCAACGCCCGTCAGTGGCTTCCTGTTCGTCATCGAGGACGCCGACCACACGGACAGGGCTCTTTACAAAGCCGCATTCAACACTCCGGGAGAAGCCAGATGACCACACAAGTTCCTGCACGAGCTTTTACAGGCCGCCATATTCTTTTGATCATGGTGACGTTCTTTGGAGTGGTGATCAGCGTCAACGTCACTATGACTTGGTTTGCGTCTTCAACCTGGAGCGGGCTCGTGGTCGAAAACACCTACGTGGCCAGTCAGCAGTTCAACAGCAAGGCAGCTGCGATGAAGGCGATGGCAGCCTCCGGCATTGCCGGAACACTTTCCTTCAGCGCTGACGCAATCCATTACGACATCCGCAAAAAGGATGGCTCGCCCGCTGCCGTGGACGAGGTCGCTCTCAATTTCAAACGGCCGGTCGGAGAGCACGAGGATTTCCAGCTGCCCGCTGAGAAGATCGGAGAAGGAAAATTCGTAGCCCGTCACATCCTGCCTGAAGGTGACTGGATAGTGGAAATCACCTCCCGGCACGGGGGAACTATGGTGATGCACGAGGCAAGACGTATCGACACCGCGGAGTTTGGCAAATGACCTGCTGCACGATGGACGCCGAAAGCGCGATGGCCCTCAGCGACACGACTCCTAGTGCCGAGGAAATAACACTGGCGAGCCATTCGCTCGGCGATGCGCTGCGCCAACTCGATCTGAGCGTGCCCGATATCCACTGCGGCGCGTGCATAAGCACGATCGAGCGTGCTTTGGGGCAGCTACCTTTCGTCAGAAAGGCACGCGTGAACCTGACGGCGCGTCGCGTGGCATGCATCTATCGCGAGACGATGGACGGCGATCCGGTCAACCCAACTGAGATCATGGCAGCGATCAGCGCTGTCGGATACAGGGCACATCTGTTTGCGCCGCTTGCAGGCGAGAATGACAAACCGAAAAACCAACTGCTTCTGGCAGTGGGAGTATCCGGTTTTGCGGCCGCGAACATCATGCTGCTGTCGATTTCGGTCTGGTCCGGAGCGGATGCCGCTACTCGCGACATGTTCCACTGGATTTCGGCGATGATCGCCGCTCCGGCGCTTGTCTATGCCGGGGGCTTCTTCTTCCGCTCGGCATGGAATGCGCTCAAGCACGGCCGGACGAACATGGATGTGCCGATCTCGCTGGCAGTGGCCCTTTCCTATGCCGTCTCGCTTTGGGAGACGATGCACCACGGCGAGCATGCCTGGTTCGATGCTTCGGTCTCCCTGCTGTTCTTTCTGCTGATCGGAAGGACGCTTGACCATATCATGAGGGAGAAAGCCCGTGCGGCAATCAACGGATTGGCCCACCTTGCTCCGCGCGGTGCTCTGCTGATCCAGCCTGATGGGTCTAAACGCTACGTGCCCCTCGAAGATATCGCCGTCGGCGATGAAATTTCGGTCGCGGCAGGCGAGCGTATTCCTGTCGACGGCGTCGTGGCAGGCGGCGCAAGCGAAATAGATCTGTCGATCGTGACCGGCGAGAGCGCTCCGGTTGCCGTCGCCGGGAATGACGAAGTCAGGTCGGGTGCGATGAATCTCACCGGCTCGCTCATCTTGCGCGCCACAAGCACGGTCAAGAATTCATTGCTTGCGGAGATCATTGCTCTGATGGAGGCCGCCGAAGGCGGCCGGGCGCGATACAGACGCATCGCAGACCGTGCAGCGTCGGTTTATTCTCCCGCGGTCCACTTGCTGGCGCTCATGTCGTTTCTCGGCTGGGGTATATTCGGCGGCGACTGGAAGCAGGCGATGCTCGTGGCTGTTGCCGTGCTGATCATCACTTGCCCGTGTGCCCTGGGTCTGGCGGTTCCCGTTGTCCAGGTGGTTGCCGCCGGCGAACTTTTCCGCAGGGGGATTATGGTGAAGGATGGCTCGGCATTGGAGCGATTGGCCGATGTCGACAGCATTGCATTCGACAAGACCGGCACACTGACGATGGGCGTTCCGTATCTGATCGAGGTCGAATCCGCTGATGAAAAGAGTTTGGCGGTGGCCGCCGGCCTGGCCGCTCATTCGCGGCATCCGCTGGCGCAGGCACTTCTTCGCGGTCCCGCGGCAACGGCTAGATCCTTCGATCGCGTGACGGAGATCGCCGGCGGAGGATTGGAGGCCGTGACAACGGAAGGCACATATAGACTGGGCAGTTCGTCCTTTGCCCGCGAAGAGTCACGGCAAACGACAGGCGCAAATGGCCCCTTTTCGGAGGTCGTATTGTCGAAGGATGGGCAGGCGATGGCCCGGTTCTTTTTCGACGACACTTTAAGGCCTGGGGCGGCCGAAGCGGTCTGCGAGCTGAAGGCCGGAGGCCTTGAAACGATAATCGTATCGGGTGACCGGCAGGCAGTCGTCGACAACGCCGCGCGTGTAATCGGCATCGACAGAGCGCTGGGCGGGTTGACGCCGAAGCAGAAAGTTGAGGAGTGCGAGCGCCTCTGGACCTTTGGCCGCCACGTCCTGATGGTTGGTGACGGCATCAATGATGCGCCTGCACTTGCAGCAGCCCACGTCTCCATGGCTCCCGCGACTGCTTCGGATATCGGCAGACAAGCCGCCGACCTCGTATTCTTCAACGATCGCCTGACCGCTGTTCCGGATGCCATCGCAGTGGCAAAGCGGTCTGCCGGACTCATCCGTCAGAATTTTGCGCTGGCAATTGGATACAACGTTCTTGCCGTGCCGATCGCAATCGCCGGGTTCGCGACGCCACTGATTGCGGCGGTTGCCATGTCGACCTCTTCGCTGATCGTTATGGCAAACGCCCTGCGCCTGAACAGCTTGAGACAGCGGCAGCAGATAGCTGCAACGACGAGCAGCGCGGAAGACGCGGAGGTGTCGGCCGCATGAATATGCTCGTCTACCTGATCCCCATTGCTCTTGTGATGGGTGGGATCGGACTCGGCGCGTTCCTGTGGTCGCTGAAGAGCGGACAGTACGAGGACCTTCAGGGGGCGGCCTGGCGAATAGTCGCCGATGACGAAGATGACCGTGATGACGGAAGATACCAATAATCTGGAGAAGGGGACTGCCATGCTCGCTGTCAATCCGGCGTTGTTGAATTCTGATCTGTTCAGGGGATTGGAAGAAGATGCGCTTGAAGCCTTTATGGGCATCGCCCGGCTTCGAACCGTCGCGCCGCTGCAGCAGATTGTTGCTGAAGGAGATGATGCCAGATCGATGTTCTGCGTCATTCACGGCTATGTACGGCTCATCAAAACGGATCGCGCGGGACACCAGGCCGATATCTATGTCTGCGAGCCCGGGGATACATTCGGAGAATATCTTTTGTCGGTAGGCAGAACCTACGCCTATGGCGCTTGTGCGACCAACCACACGGCGATTGCGGAGTTCGATTTCGGATCTTTGGCCGCACTTCTCGACCGGTTCCCGCCGGTCGAGAAAAACATCACGCGGGCGATGGCGAGGAATTTCCTGGCGGCGGTAGAATGCATCGCTGCCGATCGTCTAAACACTGCTGTGCAACGCGTAGCGAACTACCTCCTCGACCGAGGCTTGCATGATACGACGTCTGCAGTGATCCGGCTTCCTTATCCGAAGCAGGTTCTTGCCCGTAAACTCGGACTGGCTCCAGGGGCTCTCTCTCGCGCGTTCGCCTCCCTCTCCACGTTCGGCATCGCTGTCAGAGGTAGGTATATCCATATCGCCGATGCCGATCTGCTGAGGACGGCATGTTAGGTCGCGCTCTGCGCCTCCCACACCTCACCCGTATGTTGGAGCTGCCGTTGCTGCCGCGATGCGGATGCTGCGTTTCAGCACGCCGGTGCGGCGGACTAGCGCGGAGATCGTGTGCCGTGAAGGTGGAAACATGCTCGAAGCTAAGTTATCTGTAGCGTCAATGCTGCAGTGGGGCAATAAAGCATGGACACGGATCGTATTCTGGTGGTCGACGACGATCCCCGGATAAGACAGATGTTGGTTCGGTATTTCGAAGATAGCGGATACAAGGTGCGCGCAGTCGGCGATGGCGCCGAAATGCGCGCTGAACTGGCCAAGACCGGCTACGCGGCGATCTTTCTGGACCTTGTTCTTCCGAAGGGCGAAAATGGCCTCGAACTGTTGAGGGAACTCCGCAACACGTCCGACGTACCGGTCCTGATGCTGACCGGTCAGGACGACATCACTGACAGGGTTGTCGGTCTGGAATTGGGTGCGGATGACTATATCGCAAAACCCTTCCACCTCCGCGAGCTTCTAGCACGGCTCCGTACCGTCCTGCGCCGCCGCAACGCGTGCCTCACAACCCCCCGCTCGTCAGGAGAGGAGGAGTGTTTTCACTTCGAAGGATGGCGCCTGGATATCGGCCGCCGCCGGCTGACATCTCCGTGCGGGGAGGATGTGCCCCTGACAACCGGCGAGTTCGACATGCTGCTCGTCTTCCTGCGGAATACCGGGCGCGTTCTTAGCCGTGAGACATTGATGGACATGACAAGAAATCGCAGCTTCGCGGCCTTCGACCGCGCCATTGACGCTCAAATCGCGCGGTTGAGAAAGAAAATCGAGACCGACCCGAAGGATCCCAGTCTGATTCAATCCGTGAGGGGCGTCGGCTACGTGTTCACCGCACAACTGCGCTAAATGCTTCATAATTGATCGGCGTCAATGTTCGCTCAAGCGCGCGCGTTATGTTCCTTCGAACAGCAACGTCCGACGTCACGAGCATCGGTTAGTCCAACACCTCCCAAAATACGCATAAACACCAGTCGACCTTGGGCAGCGGACCATTCCGGTCAAGACGTCAGAACAGCTGCCACCTTATGCGCCGAGATCGGCGCGGCTCTTTCCGTCCTTATCATTGGATTTGCTGCCCGTCCGCCGATCAGCGCTGGCAATTACGAGTTATATGCCCCCTGGCATGAAGGGCGTGCACGGGAAATAGGCATGTTGGACAGACGGTGCCGTGAAATCGATGGACTGACGACCGACATGGTCAGGCTGGAAAAGCGGGTTAGGGAAATCGAGACACTGCTGGGAGCCATGCACCTTCGCTGCGAGGTCAACACGCACTATGGCGACCAGGACAGTGTCGGTGATGCTGTGCGACAGCGGGCGCTTTATGCAGATCTAACAATAATCGGACCCTTACTTCTTGGAGACCGTGATCTCGCGCTGTCAGTTATTGACGGCAGTCTGGCCGAAACGGGAAAGCCGCTACTTGTTGTGCCGAAGGGCGCGAAGGCAACTCTGTGCCCACGGCACGTGCTGGTCGGATGGGATTGGCGCGTCGAGGCGTTCCGTGCGGTTCGAGAGGCTACGCGTCTCCTGTCTCGATCGAAGGAAGTTCGTGTCGTGATGTCCGATCGCGAAGCAGCCTGCAACGGAAACCGCGATCCGGGCGCCGACATTGCTGACTACCTCGCTCGGCACGGTGTTCGCGTGGCGGTCGATCGAATGCCGAGCGTCGGCCCATCACTCGACGCGGTCCTTGCGCGGCATGCAGCGGACGCATCCGCGGATATGATCGTCATGGGCGCTCACGGGTACCGGGGGCTGCGTCAACGAATCTTTGGCGGCGCCACGAGATGGATCCCTGAGAAGCTGCCATTGCCGCTGTTTTTGGCTCGATAATTTGCCGCCGGGCACCGATGCTGTTCGACGCATTGTATCCCTTGACTACGCGCCGGACGCGGCAGCATTCGCGAAGCCAGCGGATCTGAAACTCCCGGAGAAAAAGGACTGCAGCGTTCGGTCTGGCGTGCTTGCCGACATAGTCGTAGAACAGTCTTGCCGTTCTTCCGGAACGGGAATTTCGTTCCCATCCTCGTTATGGCTCCTGAAACATGCCGGAAGTCGTCGAGGCCCTCGGTTCGGCCGCCCGGTCGAAGCGAGTTTTTTCGCCTTGGCTCGGAAAAGGATCGAGTTCAGCCGTCCGAAGTAGACGTCGCTCTTACCTTTCCAGCCGGGTCATTCGGCAGCGAGCTGGTTGTCATGGATTTGGTGGTCACAATCTTCTTCGTTATAACTAGGTCACTGATTTAGGTTGCATGGCTTCATCCGCCACTAGCAGGCCGATTGATAGCCGCTCGCGTTGTCCGATCTCCGACAATGTGTCGAGGCCGCGACATAGAAGTGATTGTTCTAGGGCATTGGTTTAAAACGATTTTCTCCTTTGGCACGGTCCATGCTTGGCCATCTAGGAGCGCCCACTAAGCGTTCGCAACCCTCTACTGCCGTCAAAGGATAGTGCGAGTTTTGTCAAGCAACATCGGGGCGTCACTCAATGCGAGAAACGCATCTCTTCACCGCCTTCGTTGAAAATTTCCACTGAAGCCAAGACCGCTGATGTGGACCTAGGATCGATGAATGGGGGGCAAGGTCACGGGGAGGTTAGCGACCGATTACTGTCAGCCTCCGGCGGCTCGCAGTCTCAACCCGCTATCCCCATACAGAGAAATTGTACTTTCGCTATCGACGCAGCTCGAACCACCTCGTGGACGGCACCACTAACGGAGACAAACATGACGATCAACAAAATTGCATATGCCATTATCGTCGCAGGGACTGTCGCGGCGGCTTGTGAAGCTGACGCGTCCGACTTGATCATCGCACCCGATGCGGCCATCCCTAGCCCATGGCAGGTACGCCTGCGCGCGCTCGGCGCCATCACAAACGACTCTGGCCGGGTTGGTGGATTAACGGGCTCCGACCTCTCTTACTCTGACTCGGTCTTCCCAGAATTCGACATCTCCTATTTCTTCAATGACAATATCGCGGCCGAGCTCATCCTGGGCACGACCTATGCCAAGGTTCACGGTCGTGGCTCAATTGCCGGTTTAGGTGAGGTCGGCAAGACTTGGCTGCTGCCGCCGACATTAATGCTGCAATACCATTTCACCGATTTTGGTGCCTTCCGACCCTATGTGGGCGCTGGCGTGAACTATACAAAGTTCTACAATCAGTCAGGCAATACCGCCGAGAGCCTCCACGTCAAGAACGCGTTTGGCGTGGCCTTGCAGGTTGGTTTCGATTACATGATCGATGATCATTGGGGTCTCAACGTTGACGCGAAGAAGATCTTCTTAAGGCCGAATTTCGACGCTAATGTCGGCGGAAACAACGTCACTGGCAAAGCGAAGCTCGATCCCTTCCTCATCGGCGCTGGCATTACGTATCGCTTTTAATCCGGCTTCGACGACAACAAGCATCCCGCGCGAGTCACATATCGAGGGACGGTCATTCGCAGCAGCGCCCCTCGACCGGGCCTACGGCTGAAGTGCTCGTTTCAAGTTAGTTTAGCGCGGGACCGTCATGGACCACGCGGCCGGTTTCAGCTTGCCGCGTGGCGTCTCTGTGGAAGTGGGGCCAATTCTCGATTGCGAGTTTTGACGCCGCAGGAGCGACCGCATTCTGCGATCGCTGTGATCCGATGGGATCGCCGAGAAGGCTCGTCGGAGTTTCGGAATATTATGAGGCGCGTTCAAGGCGTGACCGAACGCGGATATTCGCAGTATCCGACGACGGATTAACGGGGACCTTTTTTGCCGGGTCTGTCAGAGCTGTTTCTCCATCAGAGCGGTCGCCTCGGCGCACACTGGCCTATGTATGATCATCTCGTCGCCTTCGGACAGAAGGGACAGCGCGAGCGCGTTGAAGCTACCACGCCTGGTGAGGGAATATGAGCCAACTTCTTCTCGAACATGCCGGTGGCAGATTGGCCGCGGTTGTCGGCGTCGCTGCCGTTCCTGGAAGCAGGGCATCGGCTGCTCAGTGCACACGAGAGACATGAACCAAAAATCCGCGTCAGAGTGAAAGTCAGTGCCGATTGACAGTGACCGCGAGGGCATCGGAAAGCCCAGCAGCCCCGTCCGTCGAAGCAAAGACACCGCACAAATATCAGCCTTTCCCAAACCCTGACGTACTCTCAACGCCTAGGTGGGTGAAGTCGGGGGCTTTTAACAGCCCTTGACCCGAGCTGGACTTCCGAGGACCTTTGCGCCTGCAGGAACATCTCGCGTGACTACGCTGCCAGCGCCCACGACCGCATTATCGCCAATCGTCACGCCCGGGAGAATGATTGCTCCACCGCCGATCCAGACGTGCCTGCCAATGCGGACGGGTCGTCCGAACTGCAGCCCTGCCTGCCTCTGCTCGGGATCATGCGGATGATCGGCGGTATAAATCTGCACAGCAGGCCCAATTGCGGTTCCTTCGCCAATCGTCACCTCTGCCACGTCAAGGATGACGCAGTTGAAATTGAGGTAAACGTGGGCTCCGATCCTGATGTTAAAGCCGTAGTCGCAGTGAAAGGGCGGACGGATAACCGCTCCAGGCCCGACCTCTCCTAGCCGCTCGCAGAGGAGCACATGCCACTGATCGGCGGGGTCGCCCAGTGTATTATTGTACCGCTTCAGCCAAGCCCCGGTGACCAGCAGGTCGGCTTGGATTTCCGGATCCGCCGCATTGTACATCTCGCCTGCCAGCATCTTCTCTTTTTCACTGCGTGTCATTGTTTCTTCTCAGATCGTGTTTCATAGAGGTGGTCAGTCGTTGATCGAGCCGAATTGCTCTTGTTCGCTCGATCGCAACTGCCCCGGCGACTGCAAGTGTAGGCTCAGAGGAGATAAAGCATTTTTTCCTCCGTAGGCGGCTGGGTCAATCATCGTCTACTCAAGCGGAGAAACATCCTGCCGAATAAGGGAAAGGCAGTAAGCAATCTTGCGCCTGTGCCAGCTCCGAAAGCGGGAGAATCGGACGAGGCGGCTCGGCTTGGGAGATTCCGAGCGAGTCTGCAAGCGCATAGACCGACCGAAGGCTGGAGAACTGCCTGAAGAGATCCCAGACCGGTTCAGGGCGGCATCGAGCCGGCGCGCTTCTGCAATATCGCCGGTTTGAGCAGCCATTACGATGCGGAGACAAATGCTGGGCATGACCCCCCTCGGCAAGCACGCTATACCAGGTATCGGCACCGCAGATCATGGCTTCTGTGGCGTTCCAGTCGCCACTGTAGCCGATCGAAAAATCGTCTGGCGTGATTCCTCTCTGGCCCGCCAGATGGCCTCCGATCTCATCGCTTTTGTCCGTCGGGTTCTTAATCGCGACAGTGCCGGATACTTTGGCCAAGCGCCCCACGAGCGCCGGCGTGAAGCGAAAATGTGTCGTTCCAGGATTGTCATAAATGAACGATTGGCAGACGGCTCTCATGGGCAACGGTCGAGAAGTGCTTGAAGACTTCATCCTCCGTGAGGGAGCGTAGGAGACGGTGGCAAGCAGGCCCGCGGCGCCCAAGGCTTTGGAATCCTGAGCCAACCTGACGTCCTCGTCGGTTCGCAAAGCACCGACTCCTACCACAACCGGTAAGCGGCCACCGGTTTCCTCGAGAGCCAACGCAAGTGCCCGGCGGCGTTCCTTTCGTGCGAGGTCCGTGTGGGTGCCGGTACTGCCGAGGAGACCGATGGAATCGACTTCAGCCGCGCAGAGCCGGGCAATCAGCCCGCGCAGCGCGTCCGCAGCGATCTGGCCGTCGCGTTTCATCGGCGTGATAGGAAATTTGGATAGTCCGCTCAAAAATTCATTCCTTACTCCCGATGTTCGTCTCATTCGCCGGTTGGATGGAGATCCAGCAGTATCCGTCATAGAACCTGAAGAGCCTGACGCAGATCGGCGATCAGATCGCTGACATCTTCAAGGCCTACCGAGAGACGGACGAGGTCTTCTCCGACCCCTTCGATCAAGTGAGCATCTTTCCGGATAGACTGGCGCGCCCGGAGTATGCTGGCCGGATGATAGATGAGGCTATCCGTGTCCCCCAGGCTCACGGCACGTGTCACCAACTGAAGCCGGTCCAGCATTGTTCGCGCACCTTCAAAACCCGAGTGAAGGCCGAAAGCAAGCATGCCAGACCCTTGGGTCATTTGCTTGCGCGCTATGGAACGGGATTCGAGGAAGGGATAGCTCACCCAGGCAACGGCTGGATGCGCCTCGAGCATGCGCGCGATCGCAAGGGCCGAAGCACTGTGTCGCTCCATCCGAAGAGACAGTGTCTTCAGTCCCCGCAGAATCAGGAATGCCGAGTGCGGCGACAATGTCGCACCCGTAATGTAGCGCAGGCCGGTTTCTCGCAACATATGAAGCGTTTCAGCGTCTCCAAGCAGCGCACCGCCCAGGGTATCGCCGTGCCCATTGATGTATTTGGTTAAGGAGTGCAGCACAATGTCGGCGCCATGTTCGATCGGCCGCTGGAGCGCGGGAGATGCAAAAGTGCTGTCCACCGCGACCTTTACATTAAGCCCGTGAGCACGCTCTGCGATCGCCGCGATATCAAGAATGGTGCTCAGGGGATTTACCGGCGTTTCGAAGTAAACCAGCTTCGTCTTGTCCGTGATTGCCGCGTCGAGGTTCGACGGTTCGGACAAATCCACGGGAACGACCTTGATCCCGAAGCGAGGCAGGCCCTGCTCTACCATGGCAACGGTATTCGAATACAGCGTGTTATGCACGACGAGCTCGTCGCCCTGCGACAGCAGTGACAGGATCAGGGTGCCGAAGGCAGCCATTCCGGTCGTCACCACAAGACCTGCCTCAGCCCCTTCCAGGTTGGCGAGCCTCTGCTCAAGAATCTCAGTGGTCGGGTTATATTCGCGGGCATAGAGCCTGCCGCCGTGCGATGCCGCAGCGTCATTCGCCGCCACGCTTTCAAAGCCATAGGTCGATGTCAGGAAGACGGGTGGCTGGACCGCTCTTGAGAAGGCGGCAGGATCGAACGCGTGGTGGATGGCCCGGGTGTCAAACCCAAGGCTCACGCCGTGCGACAGGTCGGAGTGGTCCTGGAGGTTGCCTTGTTGGTTGCTGCCGGTCATTGGTTCGCGGTATCCTCTTTGCTTCCGACCACAGTGGCAGCATACTGGTCCGCAAGAAATATCCAATTCCGCGGAAAGAAAATGGTCCAGTTGGAAAGTCAGGCAATACCCGAACGCGCAAGGAAGATGGGAGCACGCCAGATTTACGAGGCGCTCAAGGATCAGATCTTGAGCCAAGTTTATCAGGCTGGTGGTCAGCTGCCGTCATCTCGAAATCTGTCGAACGAGCTTGGCGTGTCACGAACGACCGTGACTGTCGCCTATGAGAGAGAGAGAGAGAGAGAGAGAGAGAGAGAGAGAGAGAGAGAGAGAGAAGAAAGCTGCAGCTCGCTCGCCTTGAAGAAATCCGACCCGATAATCCTACCACTACATGCCAACGCTTAGCATCGGAACCAACCAGAACAACCTTCGGCCATTTTTCCCGCGACGGTTGCTCGCCTAGCTTTCCGGCTGAGATTACATGCGCGAGGCCTCCTGGAATAGTATTTCCCGCATCCAGATGCTTCCAGGATCCGTGTTGTGAACGGCCGGCCACTGGACAGCCTCGGTGAACGGAGGAAGCGGGAGCGGAAGTTCGACGATTCGCAGGGGTATCGTTTTTGCGAAACGATTGGCCAGCCGCAATGGCATGCCCGCTATACGATTGGTTCCCAATAGTAATGGCGGGATCAAGTTAAAAGCGGGCACGACGAGTTCGATACGTCTCTTCAGGCCGTGCTCGAGCAATAACCAATCATCGATCAACGGCTTACGCATACGTCCGAAGGCAGCTTGAACATGCCCCATAGACATGTATCTCTCCAAGCAAAGCTGCCGTGGCAGCTGCTTGTTCGTGAGGCAGCCGACGCACACGAGTGTCTCATCGAACAGTTTTGCTTTGGGATGCGCGCTCGACATGAACAATTCCGGAAGAATTAAAAAATCGACATGACCGGAGTGAAGAAGCTCACCTGGATCGTCATCGAGAGGCACCAATTCGAAGCTGACGCCGGGGGCCTCCCGAGCCACGCGCGCCACGATCTTCTCAAAGAACACGTGTGTCATGAAGTCTGAAAGAATGACCCTGAAACGCCGCTCCGATTTCGCCGGGTTGAACGGTTCCGAGGAAACGATGGAGAACTGGATGTTCAGCAGGGTATCGCGGACCGCGCAGGCGAGGGCCTCCGCACGCGGTGTTGCAATAAATTCGCGGCCCTGCATTACAAACAGCTCGTCGCGGAAATAGATGCGTAGCCGGGCGATGGCTGCGCTCATGGCGGGTTGACTGAGGTTGATGCTGCGCGCAGCAGCGGTGACGCTTCGTTTGGTCATCAAAGCGTCGAGTGCAACGAGAAGATTTAGATCAAGACCCTTAAAACGCATGTCCGGATGTATCCATTGCGCGGACAAGCGCTACCCAGAGTTTAGCCAATACTGCAGAATAGACGTTAAAAGGGCTGCGGCGATGATGCCCCGCAGTGGTCGGGTTATATTCGCGGGCATAGAGCCTGCCGCCGTGCGATGCCGCAGCATCATTCGCCGCTACGCTTTCAAAGCCATAGGTCGATGTCAGGAAGACGGGTGGCTGGACCGCTCTTGAGAAGGCGGCAGGATCGAACGCGTGGTGGATGGCCCGGGTGTCAAACCCAAGGCTCACGCCGTGCGACAGGTCGGAGTGGTCCTGGAGGTTGCCTTGTTCGTTGCTGCCGGTCATTGGTTCGCGGTAATCCTCTTTGCTTCTGACCACAGTGGCAGCATACTAGTCCGCAAGAAATATCCAATTCGGCGGAAAGAAGATGGTCCAGTTGGAAAGTCAGGCGACACCAGAACGCGCAAGGAAGATGGGAGCACGCCAAATTTACGAGGCGCTCAAGGATCAGATCTTGAGCCAAGTTTATCAGGCTGGTGGTCAGCTACCGTCATCTCGAAATCTGTCGAACGAGATTGGCGTATCACGAACGACCGTGACTGCCGCCTATGAGCGGCTTGCGGCAGAGGGCTTTGTGGAGCTGCGCCAAGGTGCCCGCCCGCGGGTCGCAGCGTTGCCATTCGGGCAGCGTCCGAGAGACGCCACGTCGAAGCAACGGGCCGCTCAGCGCCTGTCGGCCTATGGTGAAAAACTTCGGGCGACACCGCCTTGGCTCGATTATTTGCCTAGTTCGCTCATGGTTGATTTCCGCTACGGAGATCTCGCTCCATCCGATTTTCCGGCGCTTGCCTGGAAGAAAGCTGTCAACGCGGTCATCGCTCAGCGACCGAGCCGACTTGCCTACGATGACCCGCGAGGATCGCTGCGTTTGCGCCAAGCCCTGCAAGGGTATCTTTGGCGAGCGCGAACATTGCGCTGCGATCTGGAACAAATCATCATCGTGAATGGCTCCCAGCAAGGATTAGACCTTTGCGCGCGACTTCTGCTCGGCCCTGACAGCGAGTTCGTCATCGAAAACCCCGGCTATCGAATGGCTCGTCAGATCTTCGCCAGCACAGGCGCCTCCGCAATCGCCGTCGGCGTCGACTGCGAGGGTCTGAAGACCGAGCTATTGGAGGGCGTGCGTGCCCGGCTGGCCTACGTCACACCTTCCCATCAGTTTCCGCTCGGCGGCGTCATGCCGATTTCTCGCCGTCATCAGCTTCTCGAATGGGCGCGGGAAAACGGTGCTTACGTGATCGAGGACGATTACGACAGCGAATACCGCTACGATATCAGCCCGGTGCCTCCACTCCATAGTCTGGAGGCCGGAAACAACGTCATTTATCTCGGTACGATCTCCAAAACGCTCTCGCCCATGATGCGCATCGGCTATCTTGTTGTGCCGCCGGAACTGCAGGACGTGTTCGCAACCGCCAAGCAGCTGTTTGACAGACATTCGCCGGTGACCGAGCAGGAGGCCTTGGCGTCTTTGATCGAGAGCGGCAGCTATGAGAGCCATGTGCGTCGCGTACGGCGGCTGAACAGAGACCGACGCGAGACGTTGTTGAACGCGTTACAGCGCGCATTCGGCGAAAGGATCTCCGTGGAAGGCGCCGACGCCGGACTGCATGTTGTGGTCTGGTTCAACGAACTGCCGAAGTCGTCCGAGACGGCTTTGCTGGAAATCGCGCAGCGTGCCGGCATCGGAGTTTACTGCATCTCACCTCTTTATGAGCCGCAACCGGAAGAGGCGACGGCGGATAGGCTCGGGCTTGTCATGGGGTATTCAGCCTTGACCCCGCAGCAGATCGAAAAGGGTGTTCAGCTTCTTTCGGCAGCAGTCGAACGAGCCAAGGGGCAAGTCTAACAGTTGCGGCGGCATACCAACCGACGCAAACGCCATAGGCCGTTGCTGGATGTCAGCCAGTCCCATCCAAGCAGAAACTGGACCAGCAACATGTGATCAAACTGGCTCTAGAGATCTAAAGACCAGTTCCCCGCTAAAGTTCAGCTATGACCGGGACTGGGTGCCATGACCGTGGGTTTTTACCTGCCAGGCACCAGCATCAGCCGTAACCGATGTTCCGACCCCACATTGCCGGTAATCGCCTGATCTGGGATGGGCTTCCATGGAAGAGCGACAAGGAGTTTCTCCATGGAGACTACGTTGGAGGTTCTCACGACGCGGCGGGGCCGACGTGAGGCTCATCGCCAATGGCCAAACGAGGTCAAGGCCAGGATTGTTTCGGAGAGCTTGCGACCGGGCGTGACGGTGAACGAAGTCGCGGAACGCTACGGCCTGAAGGCAAACCATCTGTCGTCCTGGCGAACACTGGCGCGGCAGGGCAAGCTGGTTTTGCCGGAGCCGGAAGAAGCAGTCGAATTCGCGGCCATGGTTATCGAGACGCCCATGCCGGAGCCGCTGGCTGCCAAGGCGGTTTCCCGCGCTGAGGTTATCGTCGGTCCGGTCACGATCCGCCTTGAAGAAGGTGCGTCTGCTGCCCGGATCGCAGCCATCGCGCGTGCCTTGGCGGCGACGACATGATCTTCACCAAATGGAGGATATAAGCGACGCACTTTCGAAGATTCTTCAAGCTGGGGGCTCGCAGATCGGCAACGTCACGGATTTTGGGACACCAGAGAAGCCATATCTGATCGCGTACGCACGCGATCCAGAGGGAAACGTCCTTGAGCTTGAGCAAACGAGCACTGGCCGCTAATGGCTGCATGGTCGCCATCCCCGTCATGTTCTACAGCACTCGGCACTGCAAAACGCAGCTCGGTCAAAGTGTAAGCTCGACACCGCTCTGATGTCCGTTGTCAACGCTTTGGGCATGAGGAAGCTACCGCTCTCGCGAACGGTCCTCTCATGATGATCGCGCATGGGTGGAGGCGGAACTGAAGGACGTCGGTGATCAAGCTCTGATGCGCGGGTTGGCTACCGCATTCCCGATTGTGCGTCCGGGGCTGTTCCTATCTTACTGCGGGCGTCGGTCGATGCCGGCCACAAAGCGGTGACGGATATTCCCCTGCCGTTGTCCCGCCTCCGCCCATGCGCGAGGTGCAAGTTCGCTGCAGTGACCTATGTTCTGATCGCCTGCGCCTCCCTTGCAACAGCCCACATGAAGCCGGCCAGTTCACGGGCAATTGCAGTGCAAACCACCGTCGTTCGTTTTCCCCGTGCGGCCAGCAAGCGATATCGAGCCGTCAATCGGCTCTGAGCTTTCCACGCGATTTCTCGCACTCTCGGCGGGGCTTCCTCCAAGCGATACAGCTTCCTTACGCCCAGCTTCGGCGGATGGCGATACGTCCACGCACTCTCAACAAGCATGTGTCGAACTCGACCGTTGCCAGCCTTCCTTATTCCGCCTCGTCTCACGGTTTCACCCGTGGATCGCTCGCCAGGAACGAGACCGAGATAGCCCATCAATTGGCGTGGGCTTTCAAATCGGGTTACGTCACCGACCTCTGTGGCGAAGGTGACGGCGACAATTAGATCGACACCACGCAGGGTCTGCAGCGCTCGAACGACCGGGGCGAGAGACCAGTTCGGGACAAATTCCTCGATCACTTTCTCCAGTCGTTCGGCACGCTCCTTCGAAGTGCGCACTGCCTCGATCATTTCCTGCAGTGCTATCTGATGTGCCGGATGATCAAACTGCTGCTCCTGCAGCCAGCGCAGATACCGCATCGTCCAACCTTTCTTGCGCGGATAGATGCGACCATGCTTGAGCATGAAGGCGCTACCTGTTGCCGGTGAACCCGTAATGTCTCGATAGCGGCAGAGCGGGCGCGAACGAGATCTCGCATAGCTTCGTGACCTTCGTCGGGAACCCAAACGGCCGTGAGCTCGCCGGCCCTCAATAGCCGGGCGAGCGCAAGCGCGTCTCGACGGTTCGTCTTAACCCGGTCACCAGGCTTCCTCGGGATCAGCGACGGAGCGACAACCATGCAGTCATGGCCAAGCGACTTGATGAGCCGGTGAAGGCCGTAACCGGTGGGGCCGGCCTCGTAGCAGAAATGCACGTGATCAAACTTCGCGACTATTCGCTGGATAATGCGGCGCATGCTGGCATCCGATGCATCAATCTCGCCGAAATAGCGAACTTCTCCGTCCCGGCCGGATTCAGCAATTGCAATCGCATTCTTCAGTTTGGCGACATCGATTCCGACAAAAGCTTCTCTATAATCTGCCACGGCTCGTCCTCCTGTCGTGAGGATCGGCTCGGCCCTTCCGAGCAACCCTCGGAAGACCAGTGTAGGGCGAGCCACCTCAGCCACGAAGACGGACATACGGTCTTACCACCAGCCCACCGGTTACAAAGAAAGCTTGATAAGGCTAACGCACGACTTGGCAGATAGACTGCTCCATACCCATATCGCGCCCGCCGTTTCCCCGCGGCGACGTCGGCGTCGCGCCTCCTTCGCCTCCGGCGCCGATCTCACAGACCGCATCGAGCCGCTTCATCGATGAACTTCAATGAAACCGTGAAACCATGGCAAAATCGATCAAATGGAAATGGACCTGCGAATCCTTAACCCCTAGCTAATGCGTCCAAAATTCCGCCAGCGTCTCGGCGATCAAGTGAAGAGAGGTGTTCAAACGACGCCAAATCGCTCAAGCATCTTTCGGAGCTGCGCATTCTGTTGATGAAGATGCTCTGTCAGCAAGCCCTTCAGGCGTCTGTTCTCGTCGTCAAGCAAGACTAACTCGAAAGACACTTCGGCTCGAGTGGTTGCCGCTCGCTCCCTCCGAGCAGGCCCCGTGCTATCAGCACCATCATTGACACTCGCACGTCGCCGGCGCGTCGCCGATTTTGGAGATCGCAGCTTGGAAAAATCGACATTCAATTTTTGCACGGAGTCGAACGGCGGATCATCGCCATGCTGAAGTGGATAAGTTTGCCCCGGATCAACGGATGAAGTCGAAAATTGCTCGCTGTCGCTGGCTTCAGCATTGTCGAGGCGAGTTTCCGTACTTGCATCCGGCGGCAGCTCGCTGCCTTCGCCTGGAGGCTTCGAGACCATGCGTGGCTCGAAAAGATCCGGCGCGTCAGCTACGGCATCACGTGCAAGAGCCTTGAGATCTGTGTCGCCCCAAATCGAACCAGGCCGCGTTGTCCGTCGGCGGGCCGACTTCAATTCGACAACGAACTTTCGTTGCTGTGGTTTCATATAGGTGTTCCAATCTTTTGAAAATGTGAGTCAGTCTCACGATAGGCCGAATCGTTCGAGCATTCATTTAAGCTGCAGTTTCTGCAAATACAGCATTTGAGCCAAATTGAATTCTCAGCTGCTTGATCTTCGTCGAGGCCTTCCACCTCATCCAAGAAGGTTTGTCAGCCGGACGAGGATTGCGCGCCTAGATCCTTATTTGCTACGGCAGGGCTTTGCGCAACCATGTCGGTGCGGGTTCTCTTCACAAGTCTAACCCGCCTCGCCCGCGATGTTCGTGAAGGCTTTTGCTCTTCTCACTTTCCGGCGCCAACGCATGCACTTCAGTACCCGGCCGTCTGAGCTCATGACGCCCCGATTCCTGGACCTCTTCGACTGGCGGCTGGACGTCGAGCTGTCCATTTCAGTTGAACCCGTCATCGCCACGAGATCGATGGGTGAGTTCTCATCATGATTGAGAGTATGGTATGCTTCCGTTAGGTCAAAGGGCACGGCGGAGGTTTGTTGCGCTCCACTTTCGTTTGCCTTGGTATCGGCCACATACTCAATCGAGCTCTCTCGTGTTTCTGCCGGCTGTCGCCGCGAGGTTATTCGAAAAAGAATTCCATAGTGTTCTCATAGTGCTTCTAGTGCTTCAAGGCACCACGACGTTGCCGCAGCTTTAACCGGGCTCGGCGCGGAGCCCGGATCATTTCTCCTTTTTCGCGACTGGGTTGGTCGGTGATCAATCGAGCCCGAGCCGCTTGCGCAGGTCGGCATTTTCCGCACGTAGCTTATCTGCCAGAGTTTTACGGAGCCTTTTATTCTCTTCTTGAAGCTGAATAAGATCCGCCATCTCATCCGTCGCGGGCACTGTCGCCTGAACGGCCTGCTCGGTCGGCTTTGGCATTCTTTTTCTTCGGCTGTTCTTGCCACCGAGGTGCGTTCCTGCGGGCGTCGGCTTCGCTTCTTCAGATAGTTCACGGCGCTTCCTGCGATTCTTTGGCACCTTCGCGGCCGTCACAGGTGATGAGACTACCGTCGTTTCGGCACTTGCCTTCTGGCGCCGTGGTGCGCCCTGCGTTTTGGGCGCCGGCGCTTTTGCCAGTGCATCCGCGTCTTCTACCTTGATACTGGGTCCCGCATTATTCTCGTCAGCCATGAGTTATCTCCCTCTGTAAGCAAGATTTCTTTTCGGCTGAGTGAAAGACGGAGTCAACCTAGTACTACAGTTGGTGCGCCGGGAGACCGGCAAGGAGTAGATGGTGCAAGTCCATTACGATGAAGGCGTAGCGAGCCACATGGGCCCCGAGCCGTGCGCACGCATCCGCGAGGGTGTGGGCGAAGCGTCGGTAGGGGAGCATACAGGCCAGCCATTGAGCCGCGTAAGAGTGTTATCCCGGGTGCCGACGCCGTCAACTGTGCGGAAGGCGACACGGGCGGGTGCGCAATCGCGAGCATCCGTCTGGCCTGGCGTGGTCGCAGACCCTGGCATGTATGGAAGCTCCTTGTATGGGAACCGGGAGATCTCCGGGTCGGCCATGACCCCTTTTGGGTACATGGTCCGCAGCGGGAAGGCGAGGAGCCGTCGCCGCTGATGCACGACACGGAGAAGTCTGACTTCGGCATATTAGCTATGAAGCCGACGAACAAAACCGGGTTGCCGGTAGCGGAGTTGGTGGAGCCAAGGCCGGGGACCAAGAGGAACGCGGAACAGCAACGCATGCACCGGACACAGAGCCGGGCGCGCATGTCCCTGTCGCTGGATCGCGTACGGAAAGTCGCAAGGCTAAAGAAAAAGGAACGGTTCACCGCACTTCTCCACCACATCAATGTCGATGCACTTCGAACGGCATTCTACGCGCTCAGGCGCAAAGCTGCCGCTGGCGTGGATGGCATAACCTGGCAGGACTATGAGGCAGACCTTGAGCCTCGGCTCAGGGGCCTGCAAGCACGAGTTCACGGGGGAGTGTACCAACCGCAACCATCTCGCCGGACGTTCATACCGAAGGCGGATGGAAAGCAGCGGCCGCTGGCGATCGCAGCCCTGGAAGATAAAATCGTCCAGGGCGCAACGGTCATGGTGCTCAACGCGATCTATGAAGGTGACTTCTGCGGTTTCTCATACGGGTTCCGACCCGGACGAGGCCCGCACGATGCGTTGGATGCCTTGTCCGTCGCGATCAGCGAGCGGAGGGTGAACTGGATTATGGATGCCGACATCCAAAACTTCTTTGGGGCGGTCAGCCAGGAATGGCTGGTCCGCTTCCTGAAGCATCGGATCGGCGACAAGCGCATCATCCGTCTGATCCAGAAATGGCTGAAGGCGGGCATCCTCGAAGACGGAGTCGTGATCGTTGATGACAGGGGCACTGGTCAGGGCTCGGTAATCTCACCGCTCCTCGGCAACATCTACCTGCATTACGTTCTCGACCTCTGGGCCAAGCGCTGGAGACGGTGCGAGGCCACCGGCGACATGATCATCGTGCGCTACGCGGACGATGTGGTGGTCGGCTTCGAGCATGAGGACGACGCTCGTCGTTTCCTCGATGCGATGCGTGCGAGGCTTGAGGAGTTCATGCTGTCGCTCCATTCGGACAAGACCCGCCTGATTGAGTTTGGTCGCCGTGCAGCGGCCAACCGCAAGAAGCGCGGGGTCGGCAAACCGGAGACCTTCAATTTCCTGGGGTTCACGTTCATATGTGGAAAATCGCGCCGTGGGAACTTCCTCCTTCAACGGAAGACGCGACGTGATCGCATGCGGACCAAACTTCGCGAGATCAAGGCGGAACTGCGGCGTCGAATGCACAGGCCGATCCCTGAACAGGGGAGATGGCTGAAGCAGGTCGTAACTGGGCATTTTGCGTACTTCGCGGTCCCCACGAACGGCCGAGCCCTGAACGCGTTTCGGTTCTACATAACCGATCTCTGGAGACGTACCCTTCGGCGGCGCAGCCAACGGAGCGGTCTAACCTGGGATCGCGTAACAAGGCTCACCGATCACTGGCTCCCCAGACCCCGGATCCTTCATCCCTGGCCACAGTTGCGCTTCGCCGTCACACACCCGAGGTAGGAGCCGAGTGCGGGAATTCCGCTCGCTCGGATCTGTGCGGGGGGCGCTCAGCAATGGGCGTCCCTACCGCGAACGTTTAATCTGAAATCATGATTCACTCTCGGCATTTAGCTGGAGGGAATTGCATGTCCGTCGCAAGCTGGTCTGGGTCGGTATTGGCATGGCAACGCGAACTCGATGCATTGAAGGAGCGACTGGGGCCGGTTTTTCGTCGCCGTGAATTGCGCTTATCGAGTGGCGCCTTTCTTGATGGCGTTCTGTCGGGAGTGGAGCGCAAGACTGGCTGGCTGATGGCCGAGCAGGCAGGGCTGGAGCGGCCTTATCGGATGCAGTCGCTATTGGGGCGCAGCCATTGGGATGCCGAGGCTTTGCGCGATGTCGTTCGGGCCTATGCGGCAGAGGCCCTCGGAGATGCGGACGGCGTTCTGGTGGTGGACGAGACCGGGTTCCTGAAGAAGGGCGAGCATTCGGTCGGGGTGGCGCGGCAATATTCCGGGACGGCCGGCCGAATTGAGAACTGCCTGGTGGGTGTCTTCCTTGACCTATGCAAGCCGCTACGGCCAAACCCTGATCGACCGGCGGCTGTACCTACCGAAAAGCTGGGTGGACGATGAGGTGCGGCGCGCTTCAGCGCAGATCCCACAAGAGCAGCACTTTGTCACCAAGCCGGAGATTGCCTGTGACCTGATTGCGGCGGCACTCGATGCTGGCGTCCCCTGCGCCTGGGTGCTGGCCGATGCGCTTTATGGTTCGGATTCGCGCCTACGCAGGATGTTGGAAGGCCGCGGCCAGCCTTATGTTTTGGCGGTCCGCTCCAATCATTGCCTACGCTTTGTACGCGATCAAGGGATCGAGCAGACCGATCCTCAAACGATGGCCGAGGAGTTGGAGCCGCAGGCTTGGCAGAGCCATGCCGCCGGCGAAGGCGCCAAAGGCTTGCGGCTCTATGACTGGGCCCGCATCCCTCTTGGCTCTCGCCCGGATCCACAGTGGGAGCGCTGGCTCTTGATCCGCCGCAACCGGCGCGAACCCAACGCTCGCGCCTATTATTTTGTCTTTGCGCCCGTCGGAACCGAGCTTTGCGAATTGGCGGGTGCTGCCGGATTGCGCTGGACGGTCGAGGAGTGCTTCCAGCGCGCCAAGGACGATCTCGGCCTCGACCATTGCGAGGCCCGTTCCTGGCATGCCTGGCACCGCCACATGACGCTCGTCATGGCGGCTGCAGCGTTTCTCGCCAAGTTGGGCTCCGACGTGCGCCGCAGCGCCGCTGGCAAACCGAACGAAACGAGTCCAAACCCGCCAATCGCCGCCTAACCTACAAACTTGCGCTTTTGCCCAGCGTCGCAGAGATCCGCTATCTGATCACGCGACTCCTATTGCGACCACCAATCAGGACTGGCTTCGTTCTGGCATGGTCACTCTGGCGACGAAAGCATCAAGCCTACGCAATGAGCGCCCACTACAAAACCAGACTAAAAATGCAACTGTAGTACTAGGCTACGGGGTTGCTCTCAATTGAGACGCAGCGCCCAACGACCTTGTTGAGAGAGAGAGAGAGAGAGAGAGAGAAGAAGAAGAGAGAAGAAGAGAGAAGAAGCTGAAGCTCGCTCGCCTTGATTAAATCCGACCCGATAATCCTCCCACTACATGCCAACGCTTCGCATCGGAACCAACCAGAACGACCTTCGGCCATTTTTCCGGCATTATGGAGCAAATGCCACAAGAGCCTCTATAGAAAAATCCGCAATTATGTCGTAACCACCACCAGAGCCGGACATCATCTCCTCATCCGAGACCGGAAACGGCTCGCTGCATCGCTGGACCGGGTCAAAAGGCGTTCCATCAACCCGGCAGTCGAACTTGGACCGTATCGGGGCGAGTGGTTGTAACGCCGGATTCAGAAACCTACCTATGTGCATAGTCTCTCGATCCACATTGGGATAACAGATGCGTTCAAGGCGAAGCCCTTGACTTAGTTAGCCCCACCACTTATCTATGTGTTCAGGCAGGCTGACTTAAAGGTCGCTGCCATGTCAACCAAGGCTCCATAGTCTTGGTCTCGTACACCACGGTAATGGACAATTCATCAAGGCCCGGCGAAAGCTGGGCCTTATGCTTTTGGTGTTCGAGCTTTGTGGTAGAGGCACATTCGCGCAAAGTAGCTCAGATTCCGGCGGGAAATCGACTTCTGATCGATCACCTTAGGATGGCACGAGAGTATCTCCATCCGCACAGAGCAACCGTCATCAAGGGGCACGAGGCAGTAAACGACGGCCCATTTTCGGCCGTCTGCGGTTTCCACAAAGACTAGGTTATCCATGCCACCGTAGCTTTTCGAGACGTGCGTTAGGCTGTTGACCACAATACTTGCTCTGATCGCCCCGACGAGAGTCTTGGACATTGCATAACGGTCCCCGTCGAATGTCCGTTTAGTCCCGTGGTGATCAAAGGCATGATGTAGTTCTCCGTGCTTTGTCCTCTCGGTGTAGACGTGGTTCGAGAACACCACCTCCACGACCAAGTCAGTTCCGTGCTCGATCCCCTTGCCTGGAATCGCTGCGGAAAATGCCTTCAGGTGTGTCAGGTCGTAGACGACTTCGTCGACGGTGATCGGGAAATGTTCTGTAGGGATGCTCACATAGGCGCTATAACTGCAACGGTGCCGTGTGCCAACCGGTATTACGCGTAGTCGACCGAAAACTAAAGGCTCCATAGGTCACGGACGATCCTGGTATCCTGCCGTTGAGGCCCTGGCGCGGTACGCTAGCGTGGCCAAGGGTCAGCGCCACAGGGAGGATCGTCATTCAAGAGCTGATCCACCGCCTCGACTCCCGGAAGGGCCCCTGGTAATGATCTCCACATGTTCAGATTGATACGAATAGAGCGCTGACCTTTTTGCCCGTCTTCCGACGCGCTTGTCCGCCTATGTCCCGTATATCGAACGGAAAACTGAACATGCTCCAGAAGCGAATTCCTATCCTGAGGCCGAACTCCTACGACCCCTTCTCCGCAGGAGACCGGAGGTTCGAAGTACGACCGCTGCGCTTGGCCTAATCCGAAGGGGGCTTCGGGCAGCATCCGCTCCTGCGCCCAGACAGCGGCGATCTAGATCCGGAGAATCGCTCCCCGAGGACAACGCCTACGGCCTCTTCGTAGACTTCCGCTGGGCCGACAACGGCGGCGATCCGTACTGCCCGCGCTGCGGCTGCCTGGAGCCCTACAACGTCCGTCGAGTCGTTTCCGGTGCTCGGAGGCGGAGTGCCGCGCCGAGTTCTCGGTGACATCAGGAACCGTCCTCGCCAACCGGAAGCTATCGTTCAAGAAGATCATGATGGCGATCTGGGAGGAAATCACGGCCGCGAAGGGCATGGCGGCGCTTCATCTGAGCCGCAAGCCCAACGTCCAGTACAAGACCGCGTACGTCCTGTTGCAGAAGCTCCGCGAGGCCGTCGGCCTTCGCCGTGATGCGATCAAGCTGCACGGCACGGTGCAGATCGACGGCAAGTATGTCGGCGGCGTTCCCGCAAGGCGAACAAGAAGGAAGAGCGCAAGGACGGCCGCAAGAAGGAAAACCAGAACGGCAAGCGCATGTGCGTTCTGGCGCTGAGGGAGGCGAACCGACACGCGCCGAACCGGACGCTGACGCGGGTGATCATGGGCGAGAACGGCAAGGACACCTGGGCCGCGGTCGCCAAGCATGTCGATCCAAAGGCGCTCCTGATCGCCGACGAGCACAAGGCGTACGACGATCGGCCTTGTCCAGATGACTCGAGTGAACCACAGCCTGCGATACCAAGAGGAAGACGGTACGAACTCGAACGTGATCGAGAGCTTCTTCAGCCGCGTCGAGAAGGCCTACAAAGGCATCAACCACCGCTTCTCCACGAAGTACCTTGACTGGTACATGGCGATGCTGTCGTGGAAGGAGGACACGCGCTACATGGGGCTGCGCTGGCAGTTCGCCGATCTCCTGCGAACGGTCACCTCAAGGCCAACGTCGCGAAACCTCTGCGGGTACTGGCAATGCGCGGCCCAGAACATCGTCGACCAGATGTGGCTGCAGGGCGAGCCGCCGGACTAGCGGCTGATCTCCCAGAGGTGGCGACGGCCGTCTGCGGTGCCAGCCCGGCGAACCAGTCCTTGCTTCACCAAACCGTTCAGCGTTGCGGAGAACCTGCTCGTGAGAGCAGACTCCAACCGTGCCGCTTCGCTCCCGAGGTCGGCCTCGCTTGCGAACTTCTCGGCGATTTCCGCTGTCGTCGTCGGACGCTCGGAGCGGCGAAGGATGTCGAGCACGATGTGACGGTTGTTTTTTGCCTTCCAGAAGTTCGGTGACGCGCCCGCCCACCGTTTCTCGGGAAGAGGCGCGGCGTGCCTTCGAAGGCGGCGTAGTCAGTTCGAAACTGGGGTCGTAAACCTTGATCACCGTCTCGAATGCGGATTTCTGAGCTTCGAGGACGACGATCTCGCGCCGCAGTTCTTCCATCTTGCCGTCGATCTCGAGCAACTTCGCTTTCAGTTCGTCTACGACTTCCACCATAAGCAACACTCCCGAGGCACCCTCAGGAGATAGCATCAGCTCTCATCGAAATCTTGTGGCAACTGCTCCATAATGCCGCATTTTTCCGCGGCGGTTGCTCGCCTAGCTTTCCGACTGAGATTACATGCGCGAAGCCTCCTGGAATAGTATTTCTCGCATCCAGATGCTTCCAGGATCCGTGTTGTGAAGGGCCGGCCACTGGACAGCCTCGGTGAACGGAGGAAGCGGGAGCGGAAGTTCGACGATTCGCAGGGGTATCGTTTTTGCGAAACGATTGGCCAGCCGCAATGGCATGCCCGCTATACGATTGGTTCCCAAGAGTAATGGCGGGATCAAGTTAAAACCGGGCACGACGAGTTCGATACGTCTCTTCAGACCGTGCTCGAGCAATAACCATTCCTCGATCGACGGATTACGCGTACGTCCGAAGGTAGCTAGAACATGCCCCATAGACATGTATCTCTCCAAGCAAAGCTGCCGTGGCAGCTGCTTGTTCGTGAGGCAGCCGACGCACACGAGTGTCTCATCGAACAGTTTTGCTTTGGGATGCGCGCTCGACATGAACAATTCCGGAAGAATTAAAAAATCGACATGACCGTAGTGAAGAAGCTCATCTGGATCGTCATCGAGAGGCACCAACTCGAAGCTGACGCCCGGGGCCTCCCGAGCCACGCGCGCTACGATCTTCTCAAAGAACACGAGTGTCATGAAGTCTGAAAGAATGACCCTGAAACGCCGCTCCGATTTCGCTGGGTTGAACGGTTCCGAGGAAACGATGGAGAACTGGATGTGCAGCAGGGCATCGCGGGCCGCGCAGGCGAGCGCCTCCGCACGCGGTGTTGCAATAAATTCGCGACCCCGCATTATAAACAGCTCGTCGCGGAAATAGGTGCGTAGCCGGGCGATGGCTGCGCTCATGGCCGGTTGACTGAGGTTGATGCTGCGCGCAGCAGCGGTGACGCTTCGTTTGGTCATCACAGCGTCGAGTGCAACGAGAAGATTTAGATCAAGACCCTTAAAACGCATGTCCGGATGTATCCATTGCGCGAACAAGTGCTATCCAGACAATAAGTTTAGCCAATACTGCAGAATAGACGTTAAAAGGGCTGCGGCGATGATGCCCCACAACTGCAAGCACCACGGCACGCCTGATCCGATCACCGCGCTCGACACTAAGGCCAGCGAGGTGATCGGACGTGCTAGCCCAGGCATTGGGTTCCGGAGTACCGCTGCTTCCAGGGGAGGATCGATCACAGCATGACGCTAGAGGAGCACTTGATCGTCCACGACCATCCCACCTCCGAGACAAGGATGGTAGGGTGCTTGGCTCGCCAAGCACCCGCGCTTCAAGATGCATATTTTCGATCTCCTCGTTGTGGCTCAACTTGACGAAAAGCTTCTTCGCCGAGATGCTGGGGAAGCGCATCCGGTGCGGTTTCACGAGCGATGCCGAACTTTAGGCTCCAACCACTTGGCAACTGCCCGCCTATGGGTCGCCTTCATGAGGCACCCAATCGTGAGAAGGATCATGCCGCCAGCGATGCGGTGGATGGTCTGTGCTGGAATTCTTGGGTACATTGCTGGCATCTCTCCGGTAATCAGAATCAAGAGATGGCGATACTACTGTCCACCCCGCAGCCCTCTCCATGCAAAGTCCATATGCCATCATGCGCTTCGGGTATGGTCGAGAACTCGATGTGAAGTGCGCGCTGCGGGCAAGCCGTCAGCAACTGCGAGGTGCGCCTCGTTCAGTAAGCCAATCGACGGCTTCTGTCCTTCGCGGTGCGGCAGGTCCGGCTCTAATTGCGTTTTGCGGCTGTCGTTGCACCATTTGCCAATGGCGCGCTGCTTTCCTGCAGGTGACTGAAGCGCACAAATTTAGATTGAGTGCGCCTTGCAAACGCCATCCACAGCATGAATAGCAATCATACGAAAAGTCAATTTTTCAGACCTGGCGAATGCCTTTAGAAGAACGTCGGGTAAAATCGGAGGCAGAAATGAAAAGCCAAACACACCTCAACTGTTGCAAAAAAACATGAATGGCAATTCCGGCATCAGATGTCATCAGGACAGACCTCACAAGGAATTTGAAGTGGGGCGGTCTTCGCATGGAGATTTTTTGTGCTTCTGAGCCATTCCTGCAAATATGGCGTCAGCCAGCACAATCGCCTACGCATTCTGTGCGAGCACGGTCTCGATATCGACCGCAGGATAAGCTCTCGCACACTTCAGCTCGCGGCCTTTGCTCTCAACCCCGGCGGGTTTGATGAGGCCCAAGGTCGAGGGAGGAGGGGCTGTCTTATCGTCAAAGGGGCTACATGATTTTTGTTGGTTCACCGACACGCCAAACCCGCCTGGCGCTTCTTCGGGAGCGCGTTTGCCGTTTTGAAGGATTGCAAAATGACCCCATCAGTGCATACAAGCCCCATTTGGGTCTCGCGGCCATGCACGGCTGCGCACGGTCAAGCAGCGACATGTCCCTATGTCTCGGTGTCACAGGCCAGGTGCCCTGACTAAAAGAAAACTCCCAAACCCTCCAACCTAATGGCGTTGCCGGGAAGACTTCCGGCGCGCTCATCCGACCTTAAGGACGTGGCGCGAGAACACTAGCTCCCGAGGAGAGAGAACCATGGATCAGCCCGCTTGGAAGCGGCCGCATACGCGTCTGATCGTCGAAGGCAGTGACGCCGCACAGCGACCGCAGATGCCGAACTTGGCGTCCGTCGACCTAAACCTACTGGTAGATCTCGAGGCCCTGCTGAGGTACCGCAACATCACCCACGCGGCCCAACAGGTTGGACGGAGCCAACCTGCGATGAGCCGAGCGTTGTCAAGGCTGCGCGGTATGTTCAATGACGATCTTCTGGTTCGCGGCTCGGGCGGTCTGGTGCCGACGCTGATGGCTGAACGCTTGGCCAAAATGCTGCCTTCGGTGTTGGATGCGATTCGCCAGACGGTGAACTGCAGCGTCGCCTCAAGGGAATGGCGATGGAAGGTAACGATGGCCATGCCCGACCACCAAGCGTTGGTTCTGCTGCCGCGTCTCCTGCCGCGGCTGCGCGAGCGTGCCCCTCATCTCGACATGGTCACCGACCCTGTCTTGGCCGGCGCACTGCGGCGACTCGAGCAAGGCGAGATCGATCTGGCCATAGGGCAGATCGGCGCCGCTCCGCCTGGCTACTTGCGGCGCAGGCTCTACGCCGACCGCTTTACCTGCCTGATGCGCCACGATCACCCGGTCCTGGAACAGGAATGGACGATCGGGACGTTCGCGGCCTTGCGGCACGTTGCCGTTGCCTCGGAGTCGAACGACCGCTTCCATCAGATCTATGACGTGTTGGGCGAGTCGGGCGTGTCGAATTGTGATCCAATCGTGGTTTCCAACGTATTGACGGCGGCGGTAGTGATCGCAGCGACCGACTTGGTGCTGATTGTACCTAACCGCATTGCGACGCAAATCGCCGCCATGCTACCGCTCGCGCTTGTCGATCCGCCTATGGAACCAAAGCCCTACGAGGTGGCGCTTATCTGGCACGAACGTTGCCACCGCGATCCAGGGCATCGCTGGCTGCGGCGCGAAATCACCGCCGCAGCGCGGACGGCCGGATAGGCCTAACGCACGCATCAAATGGCGAAGCGACTGGACCGTGATTACTCTAACCGCTGGCGAAGAGATGTGCGGTGAGGACCGGCGAGCTTATGGGATGCTGCTACAGAGTGATGACCGAGGAGGGCATCGCGGACAGCGGGGGCAAGGGCCTCCGCACGCGGTGTTGGGATAAGTTCGCGGCCCTGCATTATAAACAGCTCGTCGTGGAAATAGGTGCGCAGCCGAGCGATAGCCGCGCTCATGGCCGGCTGACTGAGCTTGATGCTGCGAGCCGCGGCCGTGAGCTTGCGTTCGGTCATCAGAGCGTCGAGCGCAACGAGGAGATTTAGATCAAGGCCTTCGAAACGCATATCGTAGTGTATCCATAGCGTGAATGATTGTCATTCAAACAATCAATTTTACCAATCTTGCTGGGTGCTATTAGAAAACGCTGAATTTAACCGAAAGCAAGGGCGTCGAGGAAAAATTTATAAAGGTGCCGAAGTACGGGAAGTGTTCGACATCGAATCATGATGCTCTGGAGATTCTACGAACTGAATTAGCCAGTATCACGATTGGACGCCCTTGTGACGTGCACCGACGACACCACTGCTTTGATCGCGCTTGAGTGCCTCAAGAAAAAGACAAACTGGAGTTTTTGCATGTCTTCTGAAGTGCGTTGGAAAATATGCTGGGAAAATGAGTTGGAAGCCTCAGACCACTCGGAACTCGCTGAGTTTTTCCGAACGATCTATGGGCCGACAGGAGCGTTCAATGCCAAACCCTTCGAGGGTGGCCGAAGCTGGGGTGGTGCGAGGCCGGAACGCCGCGCAATCGCTTACGACTCGAACGGTGTAGCCGGCCACATCGGCTTCTTGCGCCGATTCATAAAGGTTGGTGCGACTGATTTGCTTGTGGCCGAGCTTGGCTTGTACGGGGTGCGACCGGATCTGGAGAGACTAGGAATCGCTCACTCGATCCGCGTTATATCTCCGGTCCTGCAGGAGTTGGGCGTCCCATTCGTCTTCGGTACGGTTCGACACGCCATGCGGAACCACGTGGAGAGATACTGCCGAGACGGTACGGCCAGTCTTGTGACGGGGGTTCGTGTGAAGTCGACCCTTCCAGATGTGCATCCCTACATGCCCTCCACCCGCACCGAAGACGTACTCGTTTTCGTAGTTCCGATTGGACGCACGATGAGCGAGTGGCCGTCCGGCACATTGATTGAACGAAACGGACCGGAACTATGAAACAGCTCGATTATATACGCGAAGTGCCGATTGATTGCGCTGACGGCAGCGAAGATCGCAGCGTTTACTTGACGTTCGACGATGGTCCCAATCCATTTTGTACGCCGCAGATACTGGATGTGCTGGCTGAACACCGCGTACCGGCGACTTTCTTCGTCATCGGTGCGTATGCGAAAGATCAGCCGGAACTCATCCGACGTATCGTCGCGGAAGGTCACGATGTCGCTAACCACACGATGAACCATCCGGATCTGTCGACATGCGGACCCCACGAAGTAGAACGCGAGATAAGTGAGGCAAATAAGGCCATTATCGCCGCATGTCCTCAGGCGGCGGTCCGGCACATACGAGCGCCCTACGGGGTGTGGACCGAGGACGTGCTTTCCACATCGGCAAGCGCTGGACTGGCGGCTGTACACTGGTCGGCAGACCCGCGAGATTGGTCTCGCCCGGGCGCCAACGCGATAGTTGATAGAGTGCTGGCCTCGGTTCGGCCCGGCGCAATCGTGCTGTTGCACGACGGGTGTCCTCCCGACGAGTTGGGCAAATGCACGCTTGCCGGTCTGCGTGACCAAACTCTTATGGCACTCTCGCAGATCATCCCAGCATTGCATGGCCGTGGATTTGCAATTCGCCCCCTTCCCAGCATCACTGAACAGACGAGAACCCATGTATCTGCTTGACACAACCAGCACCGCCGCCATCTCGATCTATGCGCTGCTCTCGACGGTCTACAAGAGCATGCAGGTTCTTTATGCTCGGCCGACAACCGGTTCGGCGGTATCGGCGGCACCGGTCGAAACCGGCCCTTTGCCAGCCGTGGATGTTATCGTCCCCTGTTTCAACGAGGACCCGCGCATCCTCTCTGCATGCCTAGCGTCCATTGCACACCAGGATTATGCTGGAGAACTGCGCGTCTATGTCGTTGATGACGGTTCTAGCAACCGCGACGCCATCGTGCCTGTACATGATTCCTATACGCGCGATCCGAGGTTCAGCTTCATTCTGCTCCCAGAGAATGTCGGAAAGCGCAAAGCTCAGATCGCCGCCATACGCCGATCATCTGGAGACCTGGTGCTGAATGTGGACTCAGACAGCACTATCGCGTCTGACGTCGTCACCAAGCTTGCATTGAAGATGCAAAATCCGGGGGTCGGTGCGGCCATGGGCCAGTTGACGGCCAGCAACCGGAATGACACCTGGCTGACGCGATTGATCGACATGGAGTATTGGCTTGCCTGCAACGAAGAGCGCGCGGCACAGGCTCGCTTCGGTGCCGTTATGTGTTGCTGCGGCCCATGTGCTATGTACCGGCGGTCCGCGCTCGTTTCGCTGCTAGATCAGTACGAGACGCAACTGTTTCGGGGCAAACGAAGCGACTTCGGTGAGGATCGGCATCTGACAATCCTCATGCTGAAAGCAGGCTTTCAGACCGAGTATGTTCCGGACGCCATAGTGGCAACCGTCGTTCCGGACAGGCTGGAACCGTATTTGCGCCAACAACTGCGTTGGGCACGCAGCACGTTTCGAGACACGTTTCTAGCGCTCCCTCTACTGCCTGGCCTCGACCGTTATCTCACGTTGGACGTGGTCGGGCAGAATGTCGGGCCGCTGTTACTCGCCCTGTCGGTAGTGACCGGACTTGGACAGTTCATACTGACAGCCACAGTGCCATGGTGGACAGTCTTTATGATTGCATCCATGACCATGATACGCTGCAGCGTCGTAGCGGTTCGTGCTCGCCAACTTAGATTTCTAGGGTTCTCTCTGCACACGCTTGTGAACCTCTTTCTCCTACTTCCCTTGAAGGCTTATGCTCTGTGTACACTATCCAATAGCGATTGGCTGTCGCGCGGATCCGCGGTCAATGCACCAGGCATAGGTGGGAAGCAGGGTGCCACCAAAAAGCCAGAGCTGGCGACATCTGAAGTCACTTATAGTGGCCAGTGATCGTCGCGCCACCGCAGAGATAATTTTGGGACAAGACATGAATGGTCAATTATTGAATCTGGAGGCGGCCGTAGCGGATCCGCGTCGCCTCCATCCCAACCTATCGGAGCGGGAGTACCATTCGAAATTAGACGCAAAGGAGTCGCCATCTGGCCCTACGTTCTCCGTTGCAATCGACCTCGATGGCGTTACGAAGTCATATGACGACAAAGTCGTAGTCGACGGGCTGTCGTTTTGCGTTCCGGTGGGAGAGTGTTTTGGTCTGTTAGGGCCGAACGGCGCAGGGAAAAGCACAATTACCCGTATGATCCTAGGCATGACATCGCCTGGCGCGGGCAAGATCACTGTGCTCGGAGTGCAGGTGCCGGGCCAGGCTCGCTTGGCACGCGCGGGTATCGGCGTGGTGTCGCAGTTCGACAATCTCGACTTGGAATTCACGGTTCGCGAGAACCTGTTAGTGTACGGCCGCTACTTCCGTATGAGCACGCGCGAGATTGAAACGGTCATCCCATCGCTCCTTGAGTTTGCGCGGCTTGAGAGCAAGGCAGACACACGTGTGGCGGACCTATCCGGCGGCATGAAGCGGCGCCTGACGCTGGCGCGTGCGCTGATCAATGACCCGCAGCTCCTCATTTTGGATGAACCGACCACTGGTCTCGACCCTCACGCGCGCCACCTGATCTGGGAACGGCTGCGATCGCTGTTGGCACGAGGCAAGACGATTCTCCTGACGACCCATATTATGGAAGAAGCGGAGCGGTTGTGCGACCGGTTATGCGTGCTTGAAGGTGGGCGAAAGATCGCCGAAGGCCGACCTCAAGCGCTGATCAACGAGCAGATTGGCTGCCCGGTGATTGAGATCTATGGTGGCAATCCACAGGAGCTTAGTCTTTTGATCAGGCCAAATGCCCGGCGCGTGGAGATTAGCGGCGAGACCCTGTTCTGCTACACGCCTGATCCAGAGCAGGTGCGCGCGCAGTTGCGTGGCTATACGAGTCTGCGCCTCCTGGAGCGTCCGCCTAATCTAGAGGATGTTTTCTTGCGGCTAACCGGACGCGAGATGGAGAAGTAAGCGATGAGTAAAGATGGCGCAACGGCATTGCCCGCCAGCGGTTTGAACTGGGTCTCAGTTTGGCGTCGAAACTATCTGGCATGGAAAAAAGCCGCGCTAGCATCCATTCTCGGCAACCTCGCCGATCCCATGATCTATCTATTCGGCCTCGGCGCGGGCTTGGGAGTGATGGTGGGGCGCGTTGACGGCGTATCGTACGCAGCATTTTTGGCGGCCGGAATGGTCGCGACAAGCGCGATGACTGCGGCGACCTTCGAAACGATTTATGCGACTTTTGCTCGCATGCAGGGTCAGCGCATTTGGGAAGCAATGCTGTACACACAGCTCAGGCTCAGCGATGTCGTTCTCGGGGAAATGGCGTGGGCAGCAACCAAGGCGTCTCTGGCGGGTACGGGAATTGGTATTGTCGCCGCCATGCTGGGCTACGCTCATTGGTCGTCCCTCCTCTATGCGCTTCCAGTCATTGCCCTGACTGGCTTAGCCTTTGCGAGCCTGGCAATGGTCGTCACGGCACTTGCGCCCAGCTACGACTACTTCATATTTTACCAAACGCTTGTAATTACCCCGATGTTGTTCCTATCTGGCGCAGTCTTTCCGGTCGACCAACTGCCTGTAGCCTTCCAGCAGGCAACACGCTTCTTGCCTTTGGCGCATTCGATTGATCTCATCCGTCCGATGATGCTCGGCCGCCCAGTTTTTAACATCGGTCTGCATATCGGCGCTCTCTGCATTTACATAGTCGTACCATTCTTCTTGTCGACAGCATTGCTTCGTCGACGACTGATGCGTTGATGATGCTCGCGGCGGGAAAAGAGGGACACGCGATGCTGCAACGCTGCAGTCGAAAAGTAAGCGAGCTCGGCTTGCAAGAAATGGCAAAAATAAGGTCGAGGCGCATGCGCAACCTAAGATTGAACTGGCCTCGCGCATATATGACAGTTCAGAATGTTTCTGGAGCTACCGCAAATGCTAATTAGAACACGCATCCATTCCACACTTTCGCCTGAGCCATTTGCAATCCTTGGGATGCCGAGGACCGGCACGCACTATTTGGAAGAACTGCTAAACGAGCATCCGAATGTATTGAGCAACGGTGAGCTGCTCAATACGTATGATACGAATTGGCCTGATAAGGATCGCCTGTTAGGTAGCGACTACGAGCTTCTCGAGCGTGCCTTCTTGCGCTACCCGACGCGCAGCGACAAGGAGGTTACTCATGTCGGCTGCAAGATCAACGACCCTCAGTTTCAGGAACGTCCCGGCTTTTTTGCCGAGCTGGCCCGTTGGCCAGGCCTCAAGGTCGTCCTTCTGGTTCGCAGAAACACCTTGGAATCGCTCAGATCACTAGTGCAGGCAAGGCAAACCCGACGGTGGCTTAAGTTCAGTTCGGACAAGCCTGTCGCTCTGCCGCGACCCGTGACATTGTCAATCGCCGCCTGCGAAGCCTATTTCAAGGCTGCCGCCGATTTCAACGCTCGGGTCGCTAGCGCCTTCGAGACTGCTAGCATGGTTCAACTCGAGTATGAGGAGCTCCTTCACGATCCCTGCGCTTGCGTGGCAACTGTCTTGGAGTTCCTCGGGGTTCCACCGCTTCACCTTTCCGGTCGCGGCATCCTACAGCGCCAAGAATCGCGCCCGTTGAGTGAAACGGTACGGAATTTTCGAGAGTTGCGGGATCACTTCGCACATGGACCTTACGCGAAACTCTTTGATCTTGATCAAGGTTGATCAGCAGAAGTTCAAATAGGTCGATCTATTCGATTCAACATCCGGAGTGGCGTGGCCCGATGAACGCTGGCCGTCCTCTGCCGGGATGAAATGAAGATCGAGGGATATTTCTGATGCCCTGCACCAACCCGTTATTAGTTCCAGCGAAGGCCCCTTTTCTATGTTTGTGCCGCAGAGAAGTAATGCCGCACTTCCCCACCTGCGGGAGTGTCGCTCGTGGAAAGAGTACGCTCATCGGGCATTTGCTTTGGGAAACACAACAGATTCTGGACGACGAACTTGAAGAATTATGACGTTGCCGATCGTAAGATCATTGCCAGACCGAGGAGTGATTATCTCAGCCGATTGGAGGCCGAGAGCATCTTTATTATTCGGGAAGCAGTCTCGGAGGCTGAAAACCCTGTTCTTCTCTATTCGGTTGGAAAGGACAGCTCGGTGCTACTTCACCTGGCTCGAAAGGCCTTCTACCCTGCTAAGGCGCCGCTTCCTCTGTTGCACGTCGATACGCGATGGAAGTTTCGCGAAATGTACCGCTTCCGTGATCATGCGGCCCAGGCGAGCGGAATGGATCTGATCATCCATGTAAATCCGGATGCGATCGAACAAGATATAAATCCATTCGATCACGGTGCAGTCCATCACACGAGGATAACCAAGACAGAGGGCCTCAAACAAGCGCTGGACAACCACAGGTTTGATGTGGTCCTCGGCGGCGCACGGCGCGACGAAGAACGGTCGCGAGCGAAGGAGCGCATTTTCTCGTTTCGTACTGACAAGCACGTATGGAATCCAAGGAACCAACGGCCGGAACTATGGAGCCTCTACAACGGCAGAAAAGCACGCGGCGAAAGCATGCGCGTCTTCCCGCTGTCGAACTGGACCGAGCTGGATATTTGGCAATATATCCATGAGGAAAACATACCGCTGGTTTCCTTGTATTTTGCGAAAGAGCGTCCAGTCGTCGTTCGGGACGGTCTCATCTTGGTCGTCGATGACGGCAGGATGCGGCTATCGCCAGCCGAGACAATTTCTATGCAGACGGTGCGTTTTCGAACACTTGGTTGCTATCCGCTGACGGGCGCTATTTCATCGAATGCGGCAAACGTAAAGGACGTTATCGTTGAACTGCTGAGTGAGCGCCACTCGGAACGGCAAGGAAGACTGGTTGATGCTGGCGCGACCGCTAACATGGAGAAATGCAAGACCGAGGGATATTTCTGATGCTGCGAAGCGGATCGTCAAATACCTCCAGCAAAAAACTCTTCTTAAGGTTCGTCGCGCAACAACAGGCGAAGAGCACTCTGCGATTCATTACGTGCGGAAGCGTAGATGACGGAAAAAGCACTCTCATAGGACGCTTGCTTTGGGAGACACAACAGATCTTCGACGATCAGCTTGAGGCCCTGAAGGCCGCATCAAAGCGGTATGGGACGCAAGGGGAAGAAATCGATTTCGCCTTACTCGTCGACGGTCTTACAGCAGAGCGCGAACAGGGTATAACGATTGACGTTGCCTATCGCTATTTCTCGACACTGAGGCGAAAGTTTATAATTGCTGATACTCCTGGGCACGAGCAGTACACACGAAATATGGTGACCGCTGCATCAACAGCCGATGCTGCTGTTTTGCTCATCGATGCTTGCAAGGGGATATCAGCACAAACTCGCCGGCATGCCTATCTCGCTGACCTCCTCGGAGTTCGTCACGTTACCCTTGCAATAAACAAGATGGATAGGATTGGATTCGACAGGCGCGTCTATGATCATCTGAGCAATGAAATGACTGACTTTGCATCGAAATTGCGGTTTGATGAGATAACAGCAATTCCGATCAGTGCATTAAAGGGCGACAACATCTCGACCCATTCAATGAATATGCCTTGGTATACCGGCGGCACCTTGCTGGGATTTCTGGAAACCGTCAAGCCGTCCCGCGAAGCAAATGATAGGCTGGTTATGCCGGTGCAATGGATCAATCGAGCAAACTCCTCATTTCGAGGAATCTCGGGAACGGTCGCTGAAGGCACCGTTAACGTGGGCGATACTATTCGCGTCGCTGCGTCAGGGCAGACGGCAAATGTCACGGGCATCGTCACAATGGATGGCTGTTTGGAGACCGCGTCGGACAATCGCGCCATTACGATTACCTTGGACAAAGACTTGGACGTTTCCCGCGGTGATGTATTATCTAATCCTTCCTCGCCGGTTGAGCTGACGGACCATTTCGAAGCTACAATCGTGTGGATGCACGAAGAGCAGGGCCTCGTCGGTAGAGCGTATGATATCAAGCTAGCCACGCAATGGGCATCAGCTTCGATCTCTACGATTAAACACCATATTGATGTTAACACTTTCCATCATGAGGCAGCCGGCAGTTTGTCGCTAAACGATATTGCTGTGTGCGATGTATCCCTCAATAGACCGTTGGCATTTGATTGCTACGAAAATTCTAAAATACTTGGTGGCTTCATATTAGTCGACCGCTTCACCAATGTCACACTCGCCGCCGGGATGATCAAATCTAACCTTCGACGTGCTCAAAACGTGCATCGTCAATCGCTGTCCATAAGCCGGGTGGAGCGCGAACTGCTCAACGGTCATAGTGGCAGGGTCATTTGGTTCACCGGTCTTTCAGGCTCGGGAAAATCCGCTATCGCGAATGCCCTGGAGATCGAATTGCATGCGCGCGGGAAGCGCACTTATCTCCTTGACGGCGACAACATTCGACATGGCCTTAGTAAAGATCTCGGGTTCACCGATGCGGATCGGGCTGAAAACATCAGGCGAATTGCTGAAGTCGCGAAGTTAATGATGGATGCCGGATTGATCGTGTTGGTAGCGTTTATCTCGCCGTTTCGTCGGGAGCGGCAGTTGGCGCGCGAATTGATTGGTAAAAACAATTTTTCGGAAGTTTACGTAGATACGCCCCTCGACACCTGTGAAAGACGCGACCCGAAGGGCTTGTACAAGAAGGCCAGAAGCGGTTTATTGCCCAATATGACAGGTATAGGCAGCCCCTACGAGAAGCCACTCGCACCAGACATTGCTGTGCACGGCGCCGATACGCCAATCGAAGAAAGCGTCAGGGTAATTGCGTCCCTCTTGGATATGAGGTGAGCTAACCTCATTTCGTCCTTCGTTGAGTTCCCGAGGACACCAAGGAACGAGCGCTGAATTTCTCCGCTGGTGGAATCGCGGCGAGCTTCAGCAGGTCAAGCCAGCTCACGGCTCACGGACTGATTGTTCCGAACGACCATCAGACGCTCCGAGTTCAGGATCGTGTTACGCTATTGTTCTTCGCGCTCATTGCTATCAACGTCCCGCATCAGTCTCCACGGGATAGCTTCCTCGCCTCGACCGTGATGGGCAGGCGGGTATCCTGCGGAAGGTCGGGGAGGGCTAGCCGCCATCCATTCCTCAGCAATACAAAGCCGCCCCACAAGTTTTCCTTCTCGACCGAAATGATCGGCTCCTCGAGATCCTTCTTGGGAATATAGGCAGACAAGCCGACGCCAGTTCTACGAATTGTCACTTTCATCTGGCTGTCGCTTTTCTGAGACAAGTGGCGATTTCAGAAGTCCCCGGAGTTGCAGCCTTATCGAGGCTCATTATTTCATAGGCGCGCATCCCGACGATGGTGCCGCGATCAACCCATTCGACCGCATAGATGTAAAATTGCTGAAGAAAGGTGCCCACGTCTCGCACAAAGCCTTCGTCGCCCTTCCGCACGAGATTCTCGCCGATGTCCTTTCCAGGATAAGTGCCGTCATTCCTTACTTGACGGGTGGCGCGGACCCGCTCACCCGGCATAAACCGTGGTCGCTCGCGAATTTCGACCTCCTGTTCGCGTACAAGACCCATTGGCCGCTCCTCTCATTCTTTGTGCTGCGATAATCGGTTGATGGTCAGGCAGCGACGCAGGTCTTCGGCACCGGACATACCAAGGCGCATTGCTGCGTGTCGAATTCTCCCCTGCACTCGGTGCATTTTTTAGGATCAACCACGTATTTTTCCCCCTTGAAATTGATTGCGCCTGAGGGACATTCATATTCGCATGCGCCGCACTGGGTGCATTGGGATGCAATGATCTTGAAGGCCATGTTTTAGCTCCTGGTTCAGTCAGAAGGTGGCTCAAGCCGTCGCCACCAACGGTTCGACACCGAACTCGGCGGCGTAAAGCGCACCGATCGCAGTCTCGATGTAGTCATAGCCATAAGCGTCCGTTGCTCGCACGCCCGCTTCTGCCAACTGTTTCTTCGGGCAATCACCGATCTTGGCGCACAGCAAGACGTCTATGCCTTCGAGCGCGGCAATGATGTTATAAAGAGTAGCCTCCTCGCCCCAGCCACCGAGGCAGTACTGCTCGATCTTGCGGTGCCCTACCAAGTCAATCCCTTTTTGAGAGACTGCGTAAACTTGGAATTCCTTCGCATGGCCGAAGTGTTCGTTGATCCGGCCGCCGCCTTTGGTGGTCACGGCAATAAGAAGCGATCCGCCGGACCCCACGGACGTGACTGCTGTGATCGCGTCCTTCCTTGCCGCCAGATGATCGCCGCGCTCGCGCGCGACCAGCTGGCGGTAGGCGTGGCGCTTGCTGGCGTTGTAGGTAACATCGCTGGGGATTTGGTCGAGCGTAAACTCCCGCCCACGATCATCGCCGAGCAGACCCACAGCATCGGCGCGGCACTGCCGGCAATGGCGCATCAGCTTGGCGCCGCCTTCGAGACGATCTTGAAGCGCCTTCAGTTCTAACGGCTTTGGACCACGCTGACCGGTCAGTCCGTAATAGGTACCGTGGGAAGGCTCTGAAATCAGGGGCATCACGTTGTGCATGAATGCGCCGCGGTCCCTGACCCATCTGTTAACTTCGATGAGGTGCGCGTCATTGACGCCCGGGATCATCACCGAGTTAATCTTGGTGAGGATGCCGCGTTTGGACAGCATCTCCAAGCCTAACATTTGCCGCTCGTGAAGGATCCTGGCGGCTTCGATGCCGGTGTAGCGACTGTGCCCGTAGAATATCCACGGGTAGATCTTTGCCCCGACCTCCGGATCCACCATGTTGATGGTGATCGTCACGTGATCAACATTCATGTCAGCAAGCTCGTCGACATGGTCCGGCAGCGCGAGTCCGTTGGTCGAGATGCATAGCTTGATGTCGGGAATTTCCCTCGCGACTCGTTCGAACGTCGCTTTTGTCTTCTTCCAATCGTAACAGGCGTCGCCCGGTCCGGCGATGCCAAGGACGGCAAGCTGCGGTACTTCGCTGGCAACGGCAATCACCTTGCGCAGCGCCTGGTCGGGAGTAAGCTTTTCCGATGCAACCCCAGGCCTACTTTCGTTAGCGCAGTCATATTTGCGATTGCAGTAGTTGCACTGGATGTTGCACGCTGGTGCGACCGCGACATGCATGCGGGCGAAATAGTGATGCGCTTCTTCTGAAAAACAGGGATGGTCCTTGATCCTCTCCCAGATCGCCGGATCTATGTCATCCGGCGCAGTAAGGCCACAGGACGAAGATGCGCAGCCGCCGGATTTTGCGGCCCGCGGCCCCCCGTCGGAGGATGCTTTGCTGGTAGTCTCAAGCTGTATCATCGGTTCCGACATCGCACGGCTCCATTGGCGAGTGAACGTTACAATTCCACAAGCAAGAGCGATGCCAATCCATAAAATGCTGCTGTTTCACCGGGATAACGTTAACTTGTCCGCTTTGCCGGCTTGCTGCTACAAAGTTTTTGTCGGACTTGCGACAAGGGCCACGGTCGCACCCGAAGTGTCGTGTGTTAGACCAACTGAAGACAGAAGTGACGCTCGCGACATCCCTGATAACACTCGCGTCAGAACTTTTTCACCTCGATACGAAGCCGGCGCAGAGCATAGCCGACCTGCCGCGGCGTCAGGCCTAGGATACGAGCCGCCCTGGCCTGAACCCAACCGGCCGTCTCCATTGCATTGATCAGACGGTCACGGTCAGTCAGCCCCGATGCCCCGATCGTGGATGCGGGACCTGTTGGAGCGCCGGTGTTAGCCGACGGTCCGACTAACACCCCATTACCTGGAGCGAGGTCATTGATGGCGTTGTTGCAATTACCACAGCCAGCTCCTTTCTTGAGGAGCGAAGAAAAGCATCGGCCTTGCTGGCAGGCGAAATCCGATGGAGCGATCGTACTTGAACGGGCGAGAGTGGCGGTCCGTCGTACGCAGTTCTCCAGCTCGCGAACGTTGCCGGGGAAGTCGCATTTCGACAATATGTCGAGTGCCGATGGCGCGAAGTCGAGATCGCGACCATTCTCATTGTTGAATCGCTGGAGGAATACTTTCGCTAGACGTGGAATGTCACCGTCGCGCTCCCTAAGCGGCGGCAAAATGATAGGCACCACATTGATCCGGTAATAAAGGTCGGCTCTAAACTCCCCATTCGCGACGGCCGTCTCGAGGTCTTTGTTGGTGGCGCATATTAGTCTAACGTTTACTTTCAATGTCTTCGTTCCGCCGACTCGCTCAAGTTCACCTTCCTGCAAGACGCGCAATAACTTCGCTTGAAATGCTGGCGATATTTCGCCTATTTCATCCAGCAGCAACGTTCCACCATCCGCCAGTTCGAAACGGCCTGCTCGCTGAGAGATCGCTCCGGTGAAAGCGCCTTTTTCATGTCCAAACAGCTCCGATTCCAGAACACCTGCCGACAGTGCGGCGCAATTCAGTTTCACGAAAGGCTTCTTTCGCCGTGATGATAACTCATGTATCGCCCTCGCAAAGGATTCCTTGCCGGTGCCGCTCTCACCCCTCAGAAGTACAGCGGAGTTGGTCGCTGCCACGATAACGGCGGTCTTGACTACCTCCTTGAGCGCAGGACTCTCTCCGACAATCCAGCTGATAGTTTTGGGAGTTTGCGGGGCGGGGCCAGGCTTCCCCCCGATCCGCGAAATCTGTTCTGCTTGTTGTTCCTCGGCGATTGATCCGCCATCTCTGCACAGGTTGCGATTGAGCCGGGTGGCCAAGCCGGTGAGGTTGGCGACCATGGTCAGAAAGAGTATCTCCTCCTCGTAGTTATCACTGGCGGTGCCAGTTTCAGCGCGATCAATCCATAATGCCCCGAGCACCTTCTTTTCCACCTTGACGGGGACACCGATGAAGGTAGCGGCACCATTGCCGTCTAAAGACGTTCGCAGCGCAGCTTTGAATAGGTCCGACTTCCTAATGTCCGGCACGACGAGCGATGTACCGGTAGCGATGATATGCTCTATTGCCGTTTTCGGCTCGATTGTGGGAGTGGGTGACGGAGAGTCATGGCCAACACCGGAACATGCGGTGATCTCTGCCTCTCCTTCCTCGGCGGAAATCACGATCGCGCCGTGGCGCATTGGCAGAAGCGAAGAGAGGGTATTCAGCGCATTAGCAAGCGCGATCTCAAGACGAGGGGAAGCGATGAGGTCTCTCGATATCCGGTAGATTCCGCTGCGCCACATGTTGGGGTTATGCATGTTCATGACGGATGGTTCGCCCGCAGGTCTACTCTATCAGCACGTGAGCTGTTAAACCCTGGCGGGGGGTTGTCCATGACTTTTCTACCCTTAAAACGCGAACTTCGTTGTTCGAGCATTCAAAAGTTGATTATACCTGCATTCGAAAACACAGCAAATTAAAATCGTTCGAAAAGCGGCCAATGGTGATTTCCTAATGAATATCCGTTCGCCGTCGCTTACGCAGCAAGGCGGTCGATGCTCTCTGAGCCGGAGGTGGCGCTCATCATCCGAACTTGAAGAGGATCCCGAACCCACCTCGCGGATAATTCCACTCGATGTCACCGTTCGCTTCGCATAACACTCTGCACGTGCCGCATTCCATGCAGCCATCCGCAACGATTTCCACCTGCCCGGTGTCGTTCAACTCATAGCATTTGGCCGGACAAATCTTCGTCAGTGCGAGCAGGTTCGGGCTTGGCGACAGGTGCGCCCGCACTTTTATGTGTGGGCGCCCCGTGTCGACCAGATAGCGATTCTGGTAGAGTTTGTCCTCGATGCGCTCCACGATGGTTGCCGTCATCTGAATTCTCCTTTAGCGCCAAGCGAAGGCGAGGCGGATTGCGTCGCTGACCAACCCCCAACGGGACCGTGCCTTGATGAAGGCGGCGGTTGTCGCCTTTTCCCTTTCGATCTTAGGAGTCCCATCAACGCGCACGAAATTCTGCGCGGCCTGCGATATCAGCTTCGGATACGTCGTGAAGAAACTTTGACAATTGGTATGGAGGAGGGCGGGCATATCTTTGTGCTTCATCAGGTCTTTCATAACGAAGGACTTGTCCAGCATGCTTTTGTAAAGGGAGAGGTTCTGCTTGGTCATCGAACCTCCGCGGCATTTTATGCGGAAGATCGACTCGCCGGCGATGCGCCCCGACGCCATGGCGAGGTTGGAACCCTCGCGGTGCACGGCATTGTTGAGTTGCGCCGCGTCGCCAACGACGACCCAGCCGTCGCCGAAGAGCTGCGGGATTGCCTTGAAGCCGCCCTCCGGAATGAGATGCGCGGCGTATTCCTTGACCTCCGACCCCGCTAGCAGCGGTCGGATTGAGGGATGGCGCTTGAAGGCGTCGAGAAGGGCGTACGGTTTTTCCATGGTTTCAGCTAAGCCGGAGACGAGGCAGCCGATGCCGAGCGAGATTGACTCCCTGTTGGTATAGAGGAAGCCCAATCCGGTAATTCCGCGTGAAATTGTCCCGCCTGCTTCGATCACACAGCCTTCGTCCTCGGTCAGGCCAAAGCGCTCTGCGATGACCTCTTCCGGCAGGAAATGCATCTCCTTGACCGCGAGCGCCACATTTTCCGGCTTCGGCATCTCGCGCAAGCCGGCCCGCGTGCCGAGAAGCCCGTTTACCCCTTCAGCGAGAACGACTACATCCGCAAGGATCACGTCCCCTGCGCGGTCCGTGTGAACACCTATGACCTTGCCGCTCGAATCCCGGGCGAGTTTCGTCGCCGTTGTCTCGCACAGAACCGTGCCGCCAGCCTCACGTACCTTGCACGAGAACCACTTGTCGAATTGGGCGCGGATGATCGTGTAGCGGTTTGGCCTCCGCTCATTGAAGTCGTCTGATCGATAGTGCATTCCTGTGTGCGACGTGTCGTCCATTATCCAGAACCGCTGCTCGACCAGATGCCGTTCAAGAGGCGCGTCGTCGCGGAAATCCGGAATGATCGTCTCCAGCATGTTGGCGTACAATATGGCGCCTTGGACGTTCTTGGAGCCTGGATACTCTCCGCGCTCCAACTGCAACACTCTCAGACCGTGACTAGCCATCGTGTAAGCAGCCGCGTTTCCGGACATACCGGCTCCGACTACGATGGCATCGAACTTCTCCTCGCTCATAGGCCTTACCTCAGTTCACAAGCTTCATACGATCGCGCGGCGCCATCCGCTTGGTGAAGGCTTCTGTCAATGCCGGCAAGAACGTGATCGCATCAGCCACAACGCCCATATGGGCGAAATCGAAGATGGGGGCGTTCCGATCGGTGTTGATAGCGACAATTAGATCAGCTCCTTCGACGCCAACCCGATGCTGGACTGCGCCCGATATTCCGGCCGCAACGTAGAGCTTGGGCCGGATCGTCTTGCCGGTTTGGCCGATCTGCCGATCAAGCGGCATCCAACCCTTTTGGACCAGCGGTCGCGAACAGCCAAACTCACCGCCGATCGTCCTCGCGAGATCCTTCAAGTGCTGCAGGTTCTCGGCTGCACCGAGCCCGAGCCCGCCGGCAACCACGATGTCGGCATAGGCGAGATTGGCGTCCTCCGTTTGGCCATCAGAGAGAAAGCCAAGGACTTTGGTGACGATCTCTTCCTCGACCATCGTCAGATCGTGTCGGACAACGCGTCCGATTGGCTTAGCCACTCGCTGCGGCGTCGACATGACCCTCGGACGCACCGTTGCCATTTGCGGACGGCAGTTGAGCGTATAGATTGTGCACAGCAAGGAACCACCGAAGGTCGGCCGTGTTGCCGCGAGGGAACCATCTGCATCAACATCCAGTTCCGTGCAGTCGGCCGTGAGCCCCGTCTGCAACGTCGTTGCCACAGAACCCGCAAGGTCGCGGCCGAGCGTGGTCGCACCGAGCAGGAGAATTTCAGGTTTGTGGCTAATGACCAGATCTGTCAAAGCTTTGGTAAAAGGCTCATTTCGATAATTGGCGAGTAGCGGCGACTCAATGAGGTAGGCGAGGTCGGCGCCGTAAGCGAAGGCGTCTGCAATGGCAGGCCCGGTCCCCACTCCATCCGGCGGCCCGACAACCACCCCAGCAAGCTGAACGCCCAGCTTGTCGGCAAGCTTGCGGCCCTCACCGAGCAATTCGACAGACACGGGATGGACCTGGCCCCGCTCAAGCTCAATGAAGACCCAGACGTCCCGATGGTCCTGGAAATCGTTGGGCAACTCCTTCTTCATGCCAGCACGGCCGGCGGCTGGAGACGGCGTTTCACTTTTTTGGGTTTCCATCATATGCTCCTTGCTGCTCACGCACTGCCATTGGATGAAAGCTCAACTTCCAACGCCGGTTGGTTGGTGAAGATCGATGCGACCACCTCGTCGGCGACATGGTCCACCGTTTTGTCGGTAGTGTCGATTTGCATAGCTTTTTGCGCTCGGGGGGTGGGAGCGAATACGCGCTTCACGACCGTCGGCGATCCTCTCAAGCCGCAGTTAGCCAATTCCTCAATGCCGGCGTCGGCAGCACTCCACTTCAGAATTGGGAAACGCGCGGCACGCAAGGCGTCATCGAGAGAGCCGCGGCGGATAGTATTGACGCCTTCCAGCATAGTGATTAGGCACGGCAATTTGCTCCTCAGCATCTGCGTGCCGCCTTCCGAGCGCCGCTCAACCGTGATCTCGCGCGCATGGAGATCGATAGAGGCAATTTTCGTTATGTAAGTCAGTTGTTGGAGATCCAGGCGCTTGGCAATTCCAGGCCCGACCTGGGCGGTGTCGCCGTCGATCGTCTGCTTACCAGTAAAGACGATATCAGGCGCGCCAAAGCTATCGCCAATCTTCGCGATTGCTTGAGAGATAGCGAATGAAGTTGCCAACGTGTCGGATCCCGCAAAGTGACGGTCGGTCAAAAGTATCGCGCGGTCCGCGCCGTAGGTGAGCGCCTTGCGCATCGCTTGCTCTGCCATGGGTGGGCCCATAGTGAGGACGGTGACCTTGCCCCCATGGCAGTCACGCACTTTGAATGCTTCTTCGAGCGCGAACAGGTCGTAAGGGTTGATGATGGTCGGCACACCTTGGCGCATGATGGTATTCGTCACCGGATGGACGCGTATCTGCGCGGAGTCCGGCACCTGCTTGATACAGACTACGATGTGCATGATGTTTTTAGGCTCCCGATCGAATGTGGATTGGCGTTTCGGCTTACTCCAAGCAGTATTCGTGCCAACCACATTGCGCATAGGTAACCCCCTGAAATGTTGGTGTGTTCTCTTTGTCAGGATTTCGCCAGGCGACAGTTTTGTCGGATTGCCGACATTGTCGTGTAGCAATCCTGCCGCACTCATTTCTTTCCGAATGGCGTCCGGATGGAGTCCAACGGTACAAAAGTGCGACACGGCGCCGCAGCCTTGGCCGGATCGCGGTCCTTGAGCACTTTAAAGACCCGATGCGTAAGCGGCGAAGAAGTTGCAAAGTCCTCGTAAGCGCGCTCGAGCGTGGCGCGCGCACGGGCAGCGATCGCTTTGTCCTGGAGATCGGAATTAACCTCCTCGGCCAGGTATTGCCCCATGCGCTTCATGATGTGGAGCCGGGAGACATTGAGCACCTTCGGATCATAGGACACGCCAAGAACTTCGAAGAATTCCTCGGCAGCCGACAAGCGCTTTAGCTGCGCGAGAATGTCGGTGACATCAATAGGAAGGTTCTCGCCCGCACAACTGTTCATTTGCGTTTTCCTTTGGTGGTCGCGGATGCGTTCGCTCCAAGCTGACGAACAGCAGCGAGCTTCGCAGATCGAGAAATGAGACGCGGTTGACAGCGGCAACGCTACTCAGGATTGACCCGTCGAGGCCCTGCAGCATTATCCACGGCTCAAGCCGTATCGGGAGGCCGCCAGACCGACCCCGGCACGAACTTCGTCGACCTCGTCGGCAGCCACGCAGCCGTATCGATCCCGCTGTGCAGCACGCGGGCTGAAGCAAACGAGTGGGCGGCCCCAGCTTCCCCACGTGGTGAAGGCGACGCCGGGCCATGCGTGTTTTATTGAGAACGACCGGAAGTTTCTGGTCCTCGGTTCTTCCCCTCAGGCGGGGCGCCGGATTGGGAGCCCTCATCACTTAGCCTGCCCCCTGGAGACAGGGACAGCGTCACGTAGTTTTTCCACGATTCCCGGTATCAGTTCGAGTACCCGATCCACATCCTCCTCGCGGTTATGGCGTGAAAAGGAGAAGCGAACTGCACCGAGTGCCGTAACGTGGCGAATGTTCATCGCCCTTAGAACATGGCTCGGTACCGAGGATCCAGAGGTGCAGGCGGAGCCCGAGGAGCAAGCGATGCCATGGCGATTGAGCAGAAACTGCATGGCTTCTCCAGCAATGCGGTCGAAGGCGACGTTTGTGGTATTCGATAATCGTGCCAGCGGATCACCGGTGACGAAGGTCCTGGGGATCCGTTCAAGAAGTCCTTTCTCCAATCGATCGCGGAGCGATTTTACCCGCTTGTTTTCCTCGTCCATGCACTCCAACGCGAGTTCGGCCGCCTTGCCTAAGCCCGCGATCCCGGGCGTATTCTCTGTGCCCGCGCGGCGGCCGCGCTCCTGGTGACCACCCCTGACGAGTGCATGGAAGGGCACGCCGCGTTTTATGTAGAGCGCGCCGACGCCTTTCGGCCCATGTAGCTTGTGGCCGGAGAGCGACAGCATGTCGATTGCGGTCGATTTCAGGTCCATCGGAAGCTTGCCGACCGCTTGCACTGCATCGGCGTGGAAAAGTGCGCCAGCTTGCTTGGCCATCTCAGCAAGCCTTTCCACGGGGAAAATTGTTCCCGTCTCGTTGTTCGCCCACATGATCGAAACGATCGCCACGCGATGGGTGAGGGCGGTCCGGTAGGCGTTAAGATCGAGTCGGCCATGGTGGTCCACCGGGATCCTGTGCACCTTAACGCCGCGCGTCTTCTCAAGGTGTGTACAGAGCGTCAGCACCGCCGGATGCTCGACCTCTGAAGTGACTATCTCGGTGCGCCCAGGAACCGCCTCGAGACCCGAAAGGATCGCCGTATTGACGCTTTCAGTCCCGCCCGAGGTGAAAGTGATCTCATGGTCGAACTTTGCACCGATCAGCGCTTGCAACTGCTGGCGCGCCGTCTTGATCGCTGCGCCGGCAGCGGCGCCGATATCATGCATCGATGAAGGGTTGCCAAACTGATCTAAAAAGAACGGCAGCATCGCTTGAACAACTTCGGCATCGACTTGTGTTGATGCATTGTTGTCGAGATAGACAGGCCTCAATGATACCACGCTCCAACTACCGAAATGATGGAAGCCTCACAGCCGCAGGCCCGTCGAGCGGATCCCGCATTGCCGTTCGCCCTGCCCAGACGATCAGCTACAGGATTTGCCGCAGGCGCACTTCTCCCGCGGGTTAGGATTGTCGAAGATAAAACCGGAGGAACCCGCCTCCGTGACGAAATCCAAGGTCAAGCCGGCGATATGGTCTTGAGAGCCCGCGTCCACGAACACCTTGACCCCACCCGTCTCAATGACAGCATCGCCCTCTCGCAACTCGCTCTCCAGGCCCACATGGTATTTGGGGCCGGCGCAGCCGTCCACTTGGACCATGATGCGCAAGCCGTTCACAGGCTCGGGAGACTGGGAAATAATACCTTTCGCTGCGGCGATTGCCTTTTCGGTGAGCGTGACCATCGGATCGTTTCTCCTGGTTTCCGAGTTGCGTTCGCAATCGACAATGCACGTAGCGTGCCAACCGAAAAACCCGTTCCAAAACAACGTAAAGCTCAACCACCGCTATGTGGCATTTCCGACACCGTCGGAGATCGGACAATGCAGAGTGGTGGGGCTGGGTTAGCGTGAACTCGTATGAGTCATTCCTGCCAAGCGCCGGCGACCGACGTGGGTTCTCGAGTTTGCTCAGTCCGCGACCCAACTTGAACCACACTGAAAAATTAGAGCCGCAACCTTTCGCGAAACGCAATTTAGGGCCTGCGTCACTGAGCCGTCAGAACGTTCTGTCCTCTGGTTAGGGGCGGGCGCGGCCAAGTCACTTCAGCGTTGCAAGAATGTTTTGCGGTGACGAGACTCCATACGGATCGGTTTCGCAATTATCCGAGAGTCCTTCCTCCACAAACCATTGCTCCACAATGCCGTCGTCGATCAGGGCAGCGTAGCGCCAAGAGCGAAGGCCGAAGCCGAGATTATCCTTTGCGACTAACATGCCCATCTTGCGAGTGAATTCGCCTGAACCATCAGCAATAAGCTTGACCTTCTTCAGTCCCGACGCCTTGCCCCACGCATTCATCACGAAGGCGTCATTGACAGAGAGGCAGTAGACCGACTCGATTCCGTGCTTAACGAATTCGTCGTGGAGCTTTTCAAAATCCGGCAATTGCTGAGTCGAGCAGGTCGGGGTGAAGGCGCCGGGAAGCGAAAATAAAATCGTGCGCCTACCGCTAAAATAGTCCTCCGTAGTCTTGTCTTCCCAACGGTATGGATTTGGCCCTTCCACGGTCTCATCGCGAACACGCGTGCGAAAGGTAACGAACGGAACCCTTTTGTTCATCGTCATCAGCATTGCTCCTTTAGAAAAAGATCTGATGCGTTTGCCACCACACCTGCTGTCGAACCGGCGATTTTGGATTGTCTTCCAGATTTCGCCACCAGCGCGCAGGTGCTCCAGGAAAACGCATTGGCGGACGCGTCAGAGGCGTTGCCTCAAATGCTCTTCTCGGCTGCTGGCCGGCTTCCAACGAACGAGTAGCAAACGCCGTGCCATTTTGACATCAAGGCTGTAACGGCACCGCTTCTGCCGAGCACGGTTAGGATCTGGTGTAACGGATACTCAGTCCATTTCCATCGGCTTGAGCAAGCGCTGCCAATATTTTAAGTCGTGCCGTGCGCAGGTGGATGGCAACTCGCCGGGAGCTCGGTCATATGCTTACCTTGTCCGCGGGGGACTGATCCAATGGGCAGTGTTGCAAATCCACCATGCCGCGAGTTTGTTCTCGCGTCTCAATAACGAGGGCTGCAATTTTTGGCGCAGACCCGACATCCAATCTCGTCGTTTTGTCGATCCCGAGACGCGCCGGTGTTCATTCTGACTGCAACGGCGAACTCATTTAACCTTTGAAAACCAGCAAAAACTTGACTAATCGGCTCTGTAACCGCGATTGGCACGAGTTTTGAAACGCCCTCCTCGCGAGCAGCCAGACCTGCCGCGCCGCAGATCATCTCGTGGCGACGTCTGGAGCGAAGGAGGGGAAGCAACATGTCAAATGTCATTCAGAACCGCAATTTGTCGAAAAGGAGAGTGACCCTCCTGACCGATCGGCGATCATCGCAATCGCTAGGTCTCAGCCCACCTATAGACCTCGATATGGACTTCGATCGGTATGTGTTTTCCTGCGTCCTCTTGCATGCGCTAGAAGAGATTGCTGCGGAGGTGGCAACTGCGACCGAGGCAACAGGCCTTTCCCGTGCCGAGCTTCGAAACGTCCTTAACCGCTCTGTTCCCGCCAGTGTTATGCAGGCCTTCGGATTGGAAAAAGTGCGCGAAGCCGAGCCGTGTGTGGAGGAGGAACTTCTGCGCGATCTGCTGCTCGCGCATGCTCGACCGGGCGACCCAACAAGCGCCTGTTTCGCCAAGATCATCGCCCGGCGCGCCTTGCGTCACGACCATCTGTGGTTGGAGCTTGGTCTTTCCGATAGGTCCGAACTCAGTCTCTTGCTCGCCACCCATTTCCCCACGCTTGCAGCCGGCAATACCAATAACATGAGGTGGAAAAAGTACCTTTATCGCATGCTTTGCGAGGCTGAGGGTTTTTCGCGATGCACCGCACCCAGTTGCCGGGAATGCAAGGACTTTAAAAGCTGCTTTGTCCCTGAGGAAAGCGCAACACTGGGGTGCGCGACTGATTTGAATTAGGAGCAGCTAACGTCAGCTATTGGCCGCAGCCATGCCTTGCCCGTCAATTCAGCAGACGGCGTTGAGACGGTTCGTGCGCCGCCCATATGGAGGATTTGGCAATGATCGTTGAGGATTCCGCGGAAATCCGCAGAAAGACACCGTTCTATCGACATCTCTATGTCCAGGTTCTTGCGGCAATCGCCGCGGGTATCCTGCTCGGACATTTCTATCCCGAACTCGGCACGCAAATGAAGCCGCTTGGCGACGCCTTTATCAAGCTCGTGAAGATGATCATCGCGCCGGTCATCTTCCTGACGGTCGCGACCGGTATCGCCGGTATAACCGATCTCGCCAAGGTCGGCCGCGTCGCCGCCAGGGCGATGGTCTACTTCCTGACCTTGTCGACGCTTGCGCTCGTCGTCGGCCTCGTGGTCGTGAATGTGGTGCAGCCGGGAGCGGGCATGCATATCGACCCGGCTTCGCTCGATGTGAAAGCGATCGCCGCCTACACCGCGACGGCGCATGAGCAGTCGGTCACCGGCTTCCTCATGAACATTATCCCGACGACGCTTGCCGGCGCCTTCGCCGAAGGCGACATCCTGCAAGTCCTCTTCATCTCCGTACTCTTCGGCATCGCACTTGCCCTGGTCGGCAAGAAGGCCGAGCCCGTCGTCGACTTCTTGCAAGCGCTGACACTGCCGATCTTCCGGCTGGTGACTATCCTCATGAAAGCCGCACCAATTGGTGCCTTCGGCTCCATGGCCTTCACGATCGGCAAATACGGCGTCGCCTTGATCGCTAACCTCGCCATGTTGATCGGCACCTTCTATCTCACCTCGTTCCTGTTCGTCTTCCTCGTGCTTGGTGGGGTGGCGCGTTACAATGGTTTCTCGATCGTCTCGCTCATCCGCTACATCAAGGAGGAACTGCTGCTGGTACTGGGCACCTCGTCCTCGGAAGCGGCTCTTCCGGGCCTCATGAACAAGATGGAGAAGGCGGGCTGCAAGCGTTCGGTCGTGGGTCTCGTCATCCCAACCGGCTTTTCCTTTAACCTCGACGGCACCAACATCTACATGACGCTTGCGGCGCTCTTCATCGCCCAGGCGACCGACACGCCGCTCTCCCTCGGCGACCAGATCCTGCTGCTGCTCGTCGCCATGCTGAGCTCCAAGGGTGCCGCAGGTATCACCGGCGCCGGCTTCATCACGCTTGCCGCGACGCTCTCGGTCGTTCCGGCGGTGCCGGTCGCCGGCATGGCGCTGATCCTTGGCATCGACCGTTTCATGTCGGAATGCCGCGCAATTACCAATATTATCGGCAATGCAATTGCGACGCTCGTCGTCGCGAAGTGGGAAGGAGAGCTCGATCGCGCGCAGCTCTCCGTCGCGCTCGCCGGCGAGCTGCCGATCGACTACATTCCGCCGGTCATCTAGCCGGCCAAGTAATGCCTCCCAGGGCCCGCACGACAAGTGCGGTTTGGCGCGGTCTGGTTCTCCAGATCGCGCCCTTTTTCTACGCGACGATGGGCGCGCCTTTTGTGCAACGAGGTGCTCCCTTGCGTGGGATGACTCGTTCGCGGCGGCGGCTACAAGTTTTGTCATCGAAAGTTTTCGATCGCAACAAGGGCGTTACAAGCACCCGCTAATGCCCAAATGAAACGCCAAGTAGCATGCTATCGTGAGCTCCCATTGCTCGTGGCCCGTAGCCGATGCACTTCCGCTCGCGTCAGGCCGCTTCGCTACGATCGACGATGGCCTCGGGTCCAAAATCGTGCCGCGGACATCTTCCTTGGAGAAGTATTTCGGCCACCACTCTCCTGTCTTGCCCGCGGCGATTGGGCGCCGACTGACGTTCGGGCGAAACGCCGGATCGGAACCGCGAGGAGCAGTTATTTCAACTGGATTCGTTCTGTCGAACTCTGGCCGGCGAGGATGGGAGACGGTCGGCGCCGTTTCCCTCGTATTGGGGCCGATGACGGGCGCGCCGACCTCAAGGCAGTTGTGCAGCACATGGCGAAGCCGCTGGAAGTCGCACCAAAAGGGCGGACTATAATTGCTGGCGGATTTCTCCTGATCGTCTCAGATTCGGTGTCCGCCCCGACTTCCTGCCGTCATCCCACATGGACGTACACCGGACTTTTTGTCGCATCTGCGACACAGGTGTTTCGTCTGCCTCTCGCCTTCCTAAGACTTAAATAGCTGAAAAGCAGTCATAAAAGTACTTCCTCGGCTTAATCAGCCAGATTGGCATGAGTTTTGAAGCTTTCCATCACAAGGCGGCAATCCACTTCGGGCCTGCACTGTGTCGTGGGTAAGCGCGATGGAGCGAAGGAAGAGAAAGACTTTGGAAAAGCATCACGCTGCATGGAAGAAGAGAACATCATCGTCTCGCTCCATTTTGGAGTGCGATGCGATGCCGGTTCCGGCCTTCTCGAACCTGACCCCCCGTCGCCGTCGGCCGCCGCGTGATCGTGCATCTTCATCGCGCCATTCGAGTCTGAAAAAATGCCGCCCCTCGGCGAATTCGCTCGTCCGCTCTTCGCCGGACGGGCCGCAGCCTGCCGACGAGGCCAGCCACTTTGCCGAATGTGAAAACGATCCACCTGATGAGTGGCAAGATGGAAGGAGAAAACCGGGTGGACAGCGGTTCCATCCCAGATCATATCCCGCTCAATTTTGTGAGGGACTTCAGTCTGTTCACGTCCCGGCTTGGCACCGGCACCCAATGGAGACCTACACGCAGCTGTTGCTCTTGCATCCATGGAGGGCCCCACAATCCTTTAGTCCGGGGTGCCGGGTGATCACGCGCGCGCAAAACCAGCGCAAGGCGCTGCAAGACCTCGAGACCTCGTCCAGTCATCGCAGCATCTTCTCCCAAGCGCTCGGAGAAAGCTGGTCAATGATCCCGCTCGAGATCGATCCAGCGACTCATGGCATCTTTCTTACACTCCTAAATCCGCTGTTCTCGCCTAGGCGAGTGCGCGACTTGCTCCCCATGCGGAGGCAATGATGCATGGGGAGGCTGTCAATCAGGTCGGTGCGATCTGCTTTCGGTCCAATCCTGACGGGATCCTCGAAGTTCTTCTGATCACGACACGCGAAACCGGCCGCTGGACCATTCCGAAGGGATGGCCGATCAAGGGATTGCAGCCGCATGATGTTGCGGAACGTGAAGCGTGGGAAGAAGCCGGCATAAAAGGCAAAGCCAAAAAGAAGCCATACGGGTACTACGCATATCTGAAGCGGCTTAAAAACAACCGCTCCATTCAGTGCGTCGTGGAAGTCCATCTCCTGAAGGTCAAGAAGGTCAGACCCACGTTTCCGGAGTGTCGAGAACGCGTGCTAGCCTGGCTCCCACCGACCGAGGCATCTTCACAGGTTCCTGAACCGGAGCTGAAGAGTCTCATTGCCGGATTGAACGCCAAATTCAAGCTTCGGGCGGGAAAATGAAATCGCCGGCGGGCGATGGTGCAAGCCGGCAATTTGCGTCCGTTTTCGAGAAACCAGCGGGCGTCAGCCCGACACAATCAGCAGTTCAGAGTGCGACCATCTTCTCGAACCTGCGCCGGTTCCATCGGCTGCTTGTGGTGACGTCTCCTGATTCTAGGCTTTGAGCGCCTTGAATAAGCGCCAGACGAGGGCGCGGATCGGCGGAGCGCACCTCTTTCGCCTTTGCTGGCAACAGCTTTTGTAGCAGTCGCTCGGCATGGATCCAACACAATGCGTGGATGGTGATCGGAACTGGCCGGCGTCGTCGGAGATGATCACGGTCTTTCCAAGTGACGATGGCGGATGGCGCCCATATGGCGGCTTCGCCCAGAAGGCGCACGAGCTGCCGATCGAAATATCGATGCTATTCTCGGCCAATGCTCCAGGAAGACAACTGGGTATGGAATATGAGGGGTGAATTGCTTTTCACCTTTGCGATGATCGCTTGCTTAGCGACGTGCGCTTTCAGCCAATTCATCGCTCGGTCGTTGAGGACACAATCCTGATGCCCCCAGCAGGATCGACAGGAAAGTGGGCCGTGATTTCGATAGGTGGTGCGGACGTTCGAAAAGCAGCTCGCCGCCTATGCAAGGCAGCGCCATTCTGCATGTCGGGCTTGTCCGGCACCCTTCATCACGGTCGACGATATCGGTGCCCGGCACAATCGGCGCAGCGACTTCACCACTCATCGCTCAGCACGCGGATCACACGCGCCTGCGGAATATGTTTTGCGATCTCCAAACCTCTGGGCAACGCGGCAAGAATGAAGACACCCAACACGGTACTTCCTTGAAATGCACCAGATGGCCCGACAGCGGTCTTAGCTGACGTCATCAGACACCTTCAGTCGGTTTGTCGGAGCCGCGACACAGCTAGTTTCGTAACGTCTTGGTCATCCTAAGGCTAAATGCCTGAAATTCCGCATTAAATCACCTTCGTCTTGATCAGCCAGATTGGCATGAGATTTGAAGGACCTGCGTGCTGAGGTCCTGTGCTTGTGTCGTGAGCAACTGTGTTGCCGAATGGGAAGACCCGCGAAGCTGATGAGTGGTTGGATAGAAGGAGAAAACAGAGTGGCGAGCAATCCCATTCCAGATCATGTTCCATCCGAGTTGGTGAGAGACTTCAGTCTGTTCACATCGCCCGGCATGGCACCAACACCGAACGGAGATCCGCACGCAGCTGTTGCTCGCGTCCATGGAGAGCCCCGTATTTTTTATTCCCCCTTTAACACGCGCGATGGACGGGGTACCTGGGTGATCACGCGCGCGCGAGACCAGCGCAAGGTGCTAGAGGATCTCGAAACCTTTTCCAGTCATCGCAGCATCTTCTCCTCCGCACTCGGCGAAAACTGGCCAATGATCCCGCTCGAGCTTGATCCACCGGCCCATGGCATCTTTCGTGCACTCCTAAATCCGCTGTTCTCGCCTGGACGAGTGATGGCGTTGGAGCGGACTGTCCGTAAGCAAGCGAGTGCGCTGATCAACCGGATCGCCCGAATGAGGACCAGCTGTGACGTCATGAAGGATTTTGCCATTCCATTCACAGTGGACGTCTTCCTTGGCTTTCTGGGGCTCTCGAATAGCCGAACCGAGATTCTTATTCGCTGGGTAAGCGATTTGCTCCACGGCAATGGAGTTAAGCGAACGGAAGCGGCTCAATCGATCGTGAAGTTCATTGACGAAGTTGCAGCGATGCGCCGCAAGCAACCAGCTGCCGATTTCATGACGTTCGTCGTGCAGGCGCAGATCGAGGGTCGCTCCCTGACAAAGGAGGAAGTCCGGGGCATCGGCGTACTTTTCTTGGTTGCGGGACTCGACACGGTCGCTGCCGCGATAAGCTTTGACCTAGCCTATCTCGCACGCAATCCAGGGGACCAGGACTTGCTGCGGAGAGAGCCCAACCGGATCGCGCTCGCGGTTGAAGAATTGTTGCGCGCCTATTCAACCGTTCAGATCATTCGCGTAGCCACGAAAGATGGAGACTTTGAAGGTGTGCCGATCCGTAAGGGAGACTACGTTTCATGCGCCACGATGATTGCTAACCGTGACCCCGTCGAATTTAAGTGCCCTGACACTATCGACCTGGCACGACAGGACAACCGCCACATAGCGTTTGGCTATGGTCCTCATCTTTGCCTGGGAGCAAATCTTGCGCGGCGAGAGATTGCCATAGGGATCCACGAATGGCTGGCGCGGATCCCCACCTTTCGGATCAAGGAAGGTACGGCGCCGATCACCCATGGCGGCCATGTATTCGGGGTTGAAAATTTGATTCTGACCTGGTCCCGGCCGACTCGCCCGGAGCCGGTAGAGAGAAACGAAGAGCCATCGCACTCGCCAACCGTCGGCATTCTTTCTGCATCAAGCCACGGCATGTGATGTGCTAAACGGAACGAAGTTTCGTATAAGGTCCGGGGGAGCGTAGCCGTTTTAAACGAGAGCGCCGACAATTTTGTCGGCTTTGTCGCATCCACAACACAGCCTTCTTTGGTCGAATCTTTGCCTTTATCTAAGGCTAGATGGCTGAAAAGAAAACATAAAATCTTTTTTAGCGCCGTCAGCCGAACTGGCATGAGTCTTGAACCTCCTTAAAGGCGCCGGTGGCCCGGCTAGCATTCACGTCGATGGACAACCGCGATCGCTGGAGAGCGTAAACTGGTCGTGATGCTAAATGCACGGACAAAACCATTGTCTACGGAGGAAAGAAATGACGAGGATCGCAGAAAAGCCTTTTGAAGCTGTCGAAAAACCACCCTTAGACCGCGCCAGAGCGACCGATTGCGGAGGCGAGCAGCTGGCGCCGGTTCTTGACGCCCAGAAAATGTTCAAGCCCATCATGGAGACCACTATCAGGATCGGTAACCCACTGTCGCCGATTGCTGCACTGCAGGCCGACGTCTGCGCCGAATTTTCGCATCTACAAGCACCGATTGGGGCGACGTCGGCGTCCGAAGTGGTCGAACGGCAGTCGGCCGTCCTGCGCAAGCGCGTCGACATGGCTATTGAGCAGACCAGGAAACTCCAGGCGCTGAACCAATTTGGCCGTCGTTCGGGGCAAAAAAGGTCGGACCGATGATGTATGGCGCACTATTCGTATCGGGGCTGGTGGCCTGTGTAATGATGATCCTCGTGATCGGGCACGAAGCGAAAAAGACGGATAACGGTGCCCCGCAATCCGCCATCTATGGCCATCAGAGCTAGGTGTTGCCGGGCTTTAAGTTTACGCCGACGCCAAAAATACGAAACCTTGGCTGCGCAGGTGAAGGCATGAAAACGCCACTTCCAACCTCAGAACCCCAAATGAATGAGCCGATGGACCAAGCAAGCATAACCGAACTACTCGACCGCGAGGCGATCCGCGACTGCCTCTATCGGTATTGCCGCGGGATCGACCGGGCGGATGAGGCCGCGCTGCGGAGTGCGTACTGGCCGGATGCGCATGACAATCATGGTGCCTATACCGGCTCGGCCGAGGGCTTCATCCGACTTGCACTAGGTATCTTCAAGACCGGACCGCGTAATGTCCATCAGATAGCGAATATACTGATCGAATTCTCCGGACCGTCAGAGGCAGCAGTCGAGAGCTATTTCATGGCGCTGCAACGCGGGCCGGACACGGCCGGTGAGATATGCCAGATGCTCCTGTGCGGCCGCTACTGTGATCTGTTTCACAAGAGGGAAGGGGAGTGGCGCATCGCCGAACGAACCGTGATCTACGATTGGTTTGAGCAACAGAGCCCACCCGCGCCTCCAGAATGCGAAAGGTTTGGATCGCGGCAGCCGATTGGAGCGCCTCATCCGAATGATCCAGTTTATGCGCTTTTGAAGTGCATCATACCTTCGAAAAATCACCTGGAGAACCGGACCGGCATCGGAGGCGAAGGACCATGATTAATCTGCGACACCCAGCGTTCCCTGCTGCCGACGTCTGCTCGGTGAAGATGCGCTTAAATGGTCGTCTGTTCAGGGTCATGACCCCGCCAGCCACCTATTCAGGCATCGAGAGCCCGATGCTGGCGCAGCCACTACGAGATCCCAACGAAGTCTCGCCTCAAATCGAGCCACGCCTTCGCCGTCAATATATTACCGAGAGGACGGCCCGTGTTTTGCCCTACACGTGCGTCGGTCAGGCGGCGGATCCTGATGAGTAGGATTGGAGAACCGGAAGAAGTGGCCGACGCTGTTTACTTCTTGGCTTCGTCTGACGCCTCCTACATCAACGGCTCGATCCTCCATGTGGACGGCGGCTTGACCTCTTCCAGCGCGGACGCGCCAGCAGTGATCTGAGATACATGAGTACCGGGAATTGCCGAGGCGACCGGTCGCGCCCGTCAAGCTCCCGCTCACTTGGCTCGCAGCGCGGCCTGATCGAGACGGAACGTCTCATTGGATCAGCCCCAGCCTTCCACGAGGCGGCTCACGGTGAATGGCAACAGCGGCTTGCGGGGTCGACTACTCCACCATCAATGAGAACCGACCCCGCGGCCGCCAAGAAGCTGGGCGCATCATCTGATCTTCCCCACCGCGCACAAGAATGGCTCGAGAACCGAAGGACGGAAAACAACTGTCTAGCGGAAGGAAGAGACTTAGCCGATCGGCGCCAATGCCGGTCAAAACCACAACCAAACCCAAGGAAAAACCCCAAATGGCGGTGTTTTGCCCCTTGAGTTCTTTTATTGGAGAAGATTCATGGAATTCGCAACATTCATGCTGGCCACTCAGCGCGGTTACCATCAATCGTCCGATAGCGTCATCCGCGACGCCATTGAACAGACCATCCTTTCGGAGCAGGCCGGCTTCAATACCGCTTGGTTCGCGGAACATCACTTCAACAATTACAGCCTAGTTCCGTCGCCCTTGATGATGGTCGCTCATTGCGCCGGTGTGACCACCACCATTCGCCTCGGCACTGCTGTCTGCGTGCTTCCGCTTTATCAGCCGCAGCGCCTGCTCGCCGAGATCGGCTTCGCCGATGTGGTTGCAAGCGGCCGCCTCGAGCTCGGTGTTGGCTCAGGGTATCAGCAGTTCGAATTCGAGCGCTTTGGCGTCAACATCGATGAGGCGCCGGCCATATTTTTGGAATACCTGGACATCTTGCTCAAAGGTCTCAATCAAAATGTCTTCTCGCACAACGGCCACTTCATGCAGCTACCCCCTACGGCGATTTCGGTCCGCACCATTCAAAAGCCCGCCCCGCCGATCTGGATCGCAACTGCGTGTACGCGAAGCATGCGCCGAGCTTATCGTGAGGGACATAATCTCTTCGTAACCGCGTTACACGACGGCTTGGAGATTTTGGGCGCGGTGCGGGGAACCATTCAGAAGGCGGCAGCTTCCGAGGGTAAGAGCCCTAGCGACGCCAAGGTATCGCTGCTGCGCTGCTGTTACGCCAGCGATGATGGAGCGGAGATCGACCGGTATCTCGACAACGCCCGTTTCCAGCGCCGGCTATCCGAAGCGCTGTATCAGCGTCGCCAGCAGAGCCAGGATGGCTATATGATGCAGGCAACGCCGACGCAGCAGGATCTGTCTTTCGAGACTATGCTCGACAACCTGCCGATCGGCAGCATAAACCGAGTTATTGATCGCCTCCTGCAAGAAATCGAAGTCCTGAAGCCGGACCAGATTGCAATTCAGACTCAGTTGGGAGACCTCGATCCGAAGACAATGCTGCGTCAGATAGAGCTCTGGGGAGAAAAGATCATCCCAGCAATCAACAAATCGCTCGGTCATCTGGAGGTTTGAGGCACTACGGTTCGTATGCTTGATTATTTCAAGCGCCGCGCATGCGCGATAGGGGCCTCCGCAAACCGACACAATGGCGTTGCGGGCGCACAATGACGCTGGGCATATGGTGTAGCTAACGCCGATGTCACAGCGCATGCTGGATTATCGTCAAGAGCCGATGGGAGACAGCGTTATCGGGCGGATGGTCGGGTAATTCGTCGCGTCCGGCTTCGCGCTCGTCTGGGTCGAATGGTCGATGTACGCGCGGCGAGGTCTCTGCTTGAGCAATCACAACCAATCCAAACTGGCCGTCGGTCCCTGCGACCGGTCACCTGCGCGACCTGAAAAAAGGACTGTCTCCGCCAATTTCCTGCAATTGTACACTGAAGTACCGGTGACTGTTTAAAAACCTACTCGTCACATCCCAAACACTACCGGACGTAATATCGTGACGCTTGAAAGGTGAAGCCGCGCGCAATCCGCTATAGCCGTCGAGCTTTCCAGTCCCACTGCCTAAAACCGTGACACCACGGGCCATTGAGGCTCGGTCTAGCAAATAGGTTTTTCGGAACTGCTGTCTCTGGCATACTACATTTGAACCAAACCGAGCACTTCAATCTGAGAGGGCTTGCGCCGTAGACCAATTTGTCGCCGTTCTGACGCGACAACCAATTTATGACACCGTCGTCACCTTTGTCGGCTCCGCGACACCGCTTTATTTCGTCAGATCGCGTACTCTACCGTCTAAGTAGCTGGAAAAGCAGCAAATAATTTTCGGTCAGCCCAATCGATCTGCTTGGCATGACTCTTGAACCCCTTCTTGCGAGGCGGCGGAAGCTGCCGGCGGGCATCCACGTCGCGGACAACCGCATTGGTTCAAACAAGTGAAGGAAAGTAAGCATGGCAGCTCTGCGTCAGATCGCATTCTATGGGAAGGGGGGCATTGGCAAGTCCACCACCTCCCAAAACACGCTCGCCGCCCTTGTTGACCTCGGGCAGAAGATCCTCATCGTGGGCTGCGACCCTAAGGCCGATTCCACCCGCCTGATCCTGAACTCGAAGGCGCAGGATACGGTTCTGCATCTCGCGGCAACGGAAGGTTCGGTTGAAGACCTTGAACTCGGCGACGTGCTCAAGGCTGGCTACAAAGGTATCAAATGCGTGGAGTCTGGCGGCCCGGAGCCCGGCGTCGGCTGCGCCGGACGCGGCGTAATTACATCAATCAACTTTCTGGAAGAGAACGGCGCCTACGACGACGTCGACTACGTCTCCTACGACGTGCTCGGCGACGTAGTGTGCGGCGGCTTCGCGATGCCGATCCGTGAAAACAAGGCCCAGGAAATCTACATCGTCATGTCCGGTGAGATGATGGCACTCTATGCCGCCAACAATATCGCCAGGGGCATCCTGAAATATGCCACCGCCGGCAGCGTACGTCTGGGCGGCCTGATTTGTAACGAGCGTCAGACCGACCGCGAGCTTGACCTCGCTGAAGCGCTGGCTGCCAAGCTCAATTCCAAGCTCATTCACTTCGTGCCACGCGACAACATCGTCCAGCACGCCGAGCTCAGAAAGATGACAGTGATTCAATATGCGCCGGACTCGCAGCAGGCGGCGGAGTATCGCGCGCTGGCCGAAAAGATCCATGCAAATTCGGGCCAAGGTACCATCCCGACTCCCATCACCATGGAGGAACTTGAGGACATGCTGCTCGACTTCGGCATCATGAAGACCGACGAGCAGATGCTTGCCGAACTTCAGGCCAAGGAAGCGAAGGCGGCAGCCTGCCAGTAACCGAGGCTGCAGACAAGGGGCACGCAGCTGAACGCCGCGCGCCATTCGACGAACGATGCCTCGTTGCTGAGGCGTCATCCGAACCTTCAAAGGGGGCAGGCCCAATGAATCTCGACTACGAGAATGACAGTGCTTTCCATGCGCAGCTTATCGAGGAAGTGCTGTCGCAGTATCCAGACAAGGCGGCTAAGCGCCGCAATAAGCACCTCAGTGTCGCGACGGGCAGAGAGGGAGCCGGCGAGGACGTAAACGCCGTTTCCGAATGCGACGTAAAGTCGAACATCAAGTCCATTCCGGGCGTGATGACGATCCGCGGCTGCGCCTATGCCGGCTCAAAAGGTGTCGTTTGGGGTCCGATCAAGGATATGGTCCACATCTCGCATGGTCCGGTTGGCTGTGGTCAATATTCCTGGTCACAGCGCCGCAACTACTACGTCGGGCTGACAGGCATCGACACCTTCGTGACGATGCAGTTCACCTCCGACTTCCAGGAGAAGGACATCGTTTTCGGTGGCGACAAAAAGCTGGAAAAGGTCATCGACGAGATCGAGGAACTGTTTCCACTCAATAACGGCGTTACCTTGCAGTCCGAATGCCCGATCGGTCTGATTGGCGACGACATCGAGGCTGTATCCCGAAAGAAGGCCAAGGAGCACGATAAAACGATTGTGCCCGTGCGCTGCGAGGGCTTTCGTGGTGTGTCGCAATCGCTCGGCCACCACATCGCCAACGATGCGATCCGCGATTGGGTCTTCGACAAGAAGGACGTGGAATTCGAGTCCGGTCCCTACGACGTTAATGTGATAGGCGACTACAACATCGGCGGCGATGCCTGGGCCTCGCGCATCCTGCTTGAGGAGATCGGGCTGCGCGTGGTCGGCAACTGGTCTGGGGACGCAACGCTCGCAGAAGTAGAGCGTGCGCCGAAGGCCAAGCTCAACCTCATCCACTGCTACCGGTCGATGAATTACATCTGTCGGCACATGGAGGAAACGTACGGCATCCCCTGGATGGAGTACAATTTTTTCGGCCCATCCCAGATCGAAGCCTCTTTACGCAACATAGCCAAGCATTTCGGACCAGACATCGAGGGCAAGACCGAGAAGGTCATCGCCAAGTACAAGCCCTTCGTCGAGGCTGTGACCAACAAGTACCGGCCTCGCCTCGAGGGCAAGAGGGTGATGCTTTACGTCGGCGGATTGCGCCCCCGTCACGTCATCACGGCCTACGAGGACCTCGGCATGGAGATCGTCGGCACCGGCTACGAATTCGCCCACAGCGACGACTATCAGCGCACCGGTCATTACATCAAGAAAGGCACGCTGATCTACGACGATGTGACCGGTTACGAACTGGAGAAGTTTATCGAGGGGATTCGGCCCGATCTCGTCGGCTCCGGCATCAAAGAGAAATACCCGGTACAGAAGATGGGCATCCCGTTCCGTCAGATGCACTCTTGGGATTATTCCGGCCCGTATCACGGCTATGACGGTTTCGCCATTTTCGCCCGCGACATGGATCTGGCCATCAACAATCCGGTCTGGGGCCTCTACGACGCGCCCTGGAAAAAAAAGACGGCGCCCGCGGCGGCAGTTGCAGCCGAATGAGTCAATGTCTCGCGGACAAGGACCGCGGGAGACCTGAAACGTCTCAAAGGTCTCTGTGCCGCCGTAAGTCGCGGCCAGATGGAAAGAGGTGACCACTATGCCGCAATCGGCCGACAAAGTTCTCGACCATGCTCCCCTGTTCCGCGAGCCGGAATACAGGCAAATGTTTACCGAGAAGAAGCTAAACTTCGAATGTCCACACCCGGATCAGATCGTTACTGATCAACGCGAATTCACCAAGAGCTGGGCATATCGCGCAAAAAACCTGGCCCGCGAAGCGCTTGTCGTGAACCCCGCCAAGGCATGCCAGCCGCTCGGAGCGGTTTTCGCAGCGGCTGGATTTGAGCGGACGATGTCGTTTGTCCATGGCAGTCAGGGTTGCGTTGCCTATTACCGATCGCACCTGTCGCGACATTTCAAGGAACCGTCATCCGCGGTATCGTCGTCCATGACAGAAGACGCGGCTGTATTTGGCGGCTTGAAGAATATGGTCGACGGGCTCGCCAATACCTATAAGCTCTACGACCCGAAGATGATCGCGGTCTCGACCACCTGTATGGCAGAGGTCATCGGCGACGACCTGCACGGCTTTATTGAAAACGCCAAGAACGAAGGTTCCGTCCCGCGTGACTTCGACGTGCCCTTCGCCCACACGCCGGCCTTCGTCGGCAGCCATGTCGATGGGTACGATAGCATGGTGAAAGGGGTGCTGGAGCATTTCTGGAAGGGCACGAAGCGCACCGAAGTCGCTGCTTGCGTAAACATCATTCCTGGCTTCGATGGGTTCTGCGTTGGCAACAATCGCGAGTTGAAACGCCTGCTCAACCTGATGCGGGTAACCTACGTGTTCATCCAGGACGCCGCCGACCAGTTCGATACGCCTTCCGACGGTGAGTTTCGCATGTATGACGGAGGCACCAAGATCGAGGACGTGAAGGCGGCGCTGAATGCTGAGGCAACAGTGTCGCTGCAGCACTACAATACTCGCAAGACGCTGGAATATTGCAAAGAGGTTGGACAGGCGACGGCCTCATTCCACTATCCGCTCGGCGTCAAGGCGACCGACGAATTCCTGATGAAAATTTCGGAGATTTCCAGGAGGGAAATCCCCGAGCCAATCCGGTTGGAGCGTGGCCGACTGGTCGACGCAATGGCAGACAGCCAGTCCTGGCTGCACGGCAAGAAATACGCGATCTACGGCGACCCGGACTTCGTCTACGCCATGGCGAGCTTCATCATGGAGACCGGTGGCGAGCCAACGCATTGCCTCGCCACCAACGGCACCCCAGCCTGGGAAGCCGAGATGAAGGAACTGTTCGTATCTTCGCCCTTCGGCAAGGATGCACAGGTGTGGGCCGGCAAGGATCTCTGGGCAATGCGATCACTTCTGTTCACCGAGCCGGTGGACCTGCTGATCGGCAATTCCTATGGCAAGTATCTTGAGCGTGACACCGGCACGCCACTGATCCGACTGACGTTTCCGATCTTCGACCGGCACCATCACCATCGGTTTCCCCTCATGGGCTACCAAGGCGGGCTGCATGTCTTGACGACCATCCTCGACAAGATCTTTGACAAGCTCGATCGCGAGACGATGCAGCCGGGTGTGACGGACTACTCTTATGACCTCACTCGCTAAGAGCGGCGGCCGGCCTAGGCCGGCCGTCTCTCCGCCGAACTTGAAGGCCAGCGCAATGCCCTCGCTCGACGTCAAAATCCAAGAAGCCTTCGACGAGCCTGCCTGCGCGAGAAATCGCAGCAAGGAGCCCAAGGCGCGCAAAAAGGGCTGTTCGAAGCCGTTGACCCCAGGAGCTGCAGCCGGCGGCTGCGCTTTCGACGGCGCCAAAGTCGTGCTGCAGCCGATCACCGACGTCGCGCATCTAATTCACGCGCCGCTCGCCTGCGAAGGCAATTCCTGGGACAATCGCGGCGCTGCGTCGTCAGGTTCCATGCTTTGGCGCACAAGCTTCACCACGGACCTTACGGAACTCGACATAGTGATGGGGCGCAGCGAGCGGAAGCTCTTCAAAGCGATCCGCGAGATCAAGGAGGGATATGCGCCGGCGGCAATCTTCGTCTATGCAACCTGCGTTACGGCGATGATCGGTGACGACATCGAGGCGGTTTGCAAGCGCGCGGCGGAAATGTTCGCCATACCCGTGGTGCCGGTCAATGCGCCGGGCTTCGTCGGTTCGAAGAACCTCGGCAACAAGCTCGCCGGCGAGGCGTTACTCGACCATGTCATAGGCACGGTGGAGCCCGATGACGCAGGCCCTCACGACATCAATATCCTTGGCGAATTCAACCTTTCCGGCGAATTCTGGCTAGTGAAGCCGCTCTTGGATAGGCTTGGTATCCGTGTCCGCGCCTGCATTCCAGGCGACGCACACTATGTGCAGGTTGCCTCGGCCCACCGCGCACGTGCAGCTATGATGGTGTGCTCGACCGCTCTCATCAATCTCGCTCGCAAGATGGAGGAGCGCTGGGACATCCCCTTTTTCGAAGGCTCCTTTTACGGCATTTCTTCCACCTCGGAAGCGCTCCGGCGGATCGCTGAACTGCTCGTAAAGAAAGGTGCCGACTCCGAGCTTCTCAATCGCACGGAAGCGCTTGTTGCGGAAGAAGAGGAAAGGGCATGGAAGAGGCTGGAAGTCTACCGGCCTCGACTTCAGGGCAAGCGCGTGCTTCTCAACACCGGAGGTGTGAAATCCTGGTCGGTCGTCCATGCGCTGATGGAGATCGGCATGGAGATCGTCGGCACATCGGTCAAGAAATCGACGGTCGATGATAAAGAGCGAATCAAGCAGATTCTGAAGGACGAAAACCACCTGTACGAGTCGATGGCACCGCGCGAGCTCTACTCGATTTTAACCGAGCACAAGGCTGACATCATGCTGTCTGGCGGTCGCACCCAGTTTATCGCACTGAAGGCGAAAATGCCTTGGCTCGACATCAATCAGGAGCGCCATCACGCTTACGCCGGCTATGACGGCATGGTGCAACTCGCACGCCAGATCGACCTGGCAATCCACAACCCGATCTGGGCGCAGGTGCGCGAACCCGCGCCATGGGAGCAGGCACTGCCTGCGGAGGAGAGGTTGGGAGAAGGAAGAGCAAGCGCGTTGAATTCGAACGGCGAGACCGCCGGTGATGACTGTTGAGGTACTATTATGGCCCACATTCTCCTCCAAACTAAATCGGCGGCGATTAATCCTCTGAAATCGTCGCAGCCGCTGGGCGCTGCCTTCGCCTTTCTCGGCATCGACGGCGCAATACCACTGTTCCACGGCAGCCAGGGGTGTACCAGCTTTGCGCTGGTGCTGCTCGGGAGGCATTTCAAGGAAACGATCCCGCTGCAGACGACGGCGATGGACGAAATCGCGACGATCATCGGCGGCGCGGATCGCCTCGAACAGGCGATTTTCAATCTCAAGGCCCGCACAAGGCCCCGGCTGATCGGGATCTGCACGACGGCACTGGTCGAGACCCGCGACGAAGACGTCGCTGGGGACCTCGCCAACATCAAACGCAAGCGGGCGACAGAGCTCACAGGTACGGAAGTGGTACTCGCCAGCACGCCGGACTTTGACGGTGCGATAGAGGAGGGTTGGTCCAAAGCTGTTACCGCTATGATCGAAGGGATTACGCGGCCTGGGACGCAGAAACGCGACCCGACGAAGGTCGTGATCTTGCCCGGCTGGAACATAACAGTCGCCGACATAGAGCATCTGCGCGAGACGGCCGAGAGCTTCGGGCTCACACCGGTAATCCTGCCAGAGGTGTCGGGCGCGCTCGATGGCACCGTCCCCGACCACTGGGTCCCGACCACGTATGGCGGCACGAAAGTAGAGGACATTCGCGATCTCGGTGCGGCGATACAGTGCATCGCCATCGGCGAGCAGATGCGGCGACCGGCTGAAGCGTTGCGACGGCTAACCGGCGTACCGTACGTGCTGTTCGAGTCGCTCACAGGCCTAAGGAACGCGGACCGGTTTATCTGGCTGCTTACAGCAATGTCGCGCGAACAAGCGCCGGCCAATGTCCGTCGCAGCCGCATGCAGTTGCAGGACGCCATGCTCGACGGACATTTCCATCTTGCCGGCAAGCAGGTCGCAATCGCCTCCGAGCCGGATCAACTCTTTCAGTTCGCAGACTTTTTCACTGGCATGGGTGCGGAAATTACAGCCGCCGTCACCACGACCGGGACTTCAAAGACACTTCAAATAGTGCCGGCGGGCACGGTCCAGGTCGGCGATCTCGGTGACCTGGAACGTCTCGCCGCGGGGGCCGATCTTCTCGTCACGCACTCGCACGGCCGGCAAGCTGCAGAGCGCCTCGGCATTCCGCTGATGCGTGTTGGTTTCCCTGTCTTCGACCGCCTAGGCAGCCAGCACAAGCTTACAATCCTGTATCAGGGGACGCGCGACATGATCTACGAGGTTGTCAACATCGTTCAGGCTAACCAGCACCCGCCGACGCCGGGCGCACTTGATCCAACCTGTAGCCGGGAAATGCAAAATGAGCTCAACTCGTCGTCTCTCGCTCGTCAATGACGGGTTTCAGATAAAGCGGCCAGAACGGCAGGCAGGCGCATTGCGGGTAGCAATCGCCACTCAAGACATGAAAGGACTGAACGCGCATTTCGGGTCGGCCAAACGATTTGCCATCTACGACGTGACGCCCGACGCGTGGAGTTTCGTGGAAGCGGTAGCGTTCGATGACGTTTCCGATGAGAGCGGAACGCATAGAGCCGAAGGTGAAGACCGCATCGCTCCGAAGGTGGCAGCTTTGAAAGGCTGCCAGCTCTTATTTTGTCTCGCTATTGGCGGGCCTTCGGCAGCCAAGGTTATTGCGGCAAAGATCCATCCGATCAAGGTGCCGCAGCCGGAATTTATCGACGACGTGCTCGCGCGCATTCAGACGATGCTCAGAGCGGCTCCTCCACCCTGGCTACGCAAGGTGTTAGCGGAAGCGGGCGCCGCCGGAAAGAAAGCCAGCTTCGAAGACGAGGACTAAATGATGACAACGTTATCTGATCCCGCGGTTGCTCCTGCTGTCAATGACGACAAAACCCTTGCAGACCCTTTCGTCAAATGCCTCGTGCGGCTGATCCGCGCTGAAGATTCCTGCGGATTGTGGAGAGGCAAGTGCGACGCCGATCTGCTGGCCAACTTCACCGTAACGGATGAACAGCGCCGAGCAATCCCCATCATTGGCGATCCCGATCCGTATGTCCTGTGGAAGCTCGATATTTTTTACGCAGCCGTCGGCCTCGCTATCGAGGAGCGCTCGGACCTTTTGGTGTCGCGGACGATGGAGGTCAGCCAGGAGGGCTTCGGGCGAGTGCTGTTTACGACCAAAAGGTTGGTCCTGCTGTCAAAGACCCTGCGTGACGTTCACCGGTTTGGCTTCAATACGCTTCGGGATTGCGCCAAAACCGGTACGAGGCTGGTCAACGATGCGGTCGCAGTCATCAAAGCTTATCCGGACGTGGCGAGGGCGTGATGGAGCCCATATCGGGGAAAGAGATCATGTCAGACCTTGAAGAATTGAAGCAAAGAGTGCGGAAGCTGCAGACGCGCGCCGGGACTGCGAAGATGGAATTGCACGACCTCGCCGAAGACCTTCCGGTCAACTGGGCCGAAATTACAGCAGTCGCTGAGAAAACGTTTCACGCGTTTGCTGAGTTGGACGCTGCGAAAAGAGAACTCGCTGTGTCGGAGAATTCACAATGACAAGCTCATTCGTCACCCGCGATGGGTCTAGATGGATACCGGAATATCTGAACAAAATCGATGGTGCGACCTGCATCGGCTGCGGCCGCTGCTTCAAGGTCTGCTCACGTGAGGTTATGCACCCTCACGGCGTCGACGATGCAGGTGAAATCCTCGGCGTCTGCGATGGCGAGGACGACGACTTCGATGGCGAGCTCAATCGAGTGATTATGGTCGTCGACTACCCCGGCCGCTGTATCGGCTGCGGAGCCTGCGCCCGCGTCTGTCCCAAGAACTGCCAGACTCATGTCGCGACTGACACGATTGTCTGATGATCCGACAGAAGAACCAGGAGAACTGCAATGCGCTTTGGAACCCTTCACCGCATCCTATGGCTGCTCATGTGCACCAGTTTTCCCGTGGTCTACTCCGTCTCGCATTCCATTCGCGTAACGATCGTCACGACACTGGCTGCCTCGCTGCTTCTTCAACTCGCTTATTTCGGAAGTGTTCTTTTTCTGGTCTGGCGGAATAACTGCGCTCGCAGAGCTGTCCGAGCGCCTCATCATTTAGGCTTCTTGCGACGAGGACACCCCAACGATCGCTAGGGCATGGGTCAATCCTCGGAAGGTCCCCAGCTTTGGGAGAACGTGGCGCGCAGCTCGCATGGCCGAAAGTGCAATCGCAACCTCATCATGTTGACACCATGGGCTGTTCTGCGAGCAGGAACGATCCTGGCCATTCTCCGGGAGCATGATGGGATATTGACTTTGCATGGCGCAGGAAGACCCGCAGGCACTAGCTATAGATCGAAGCGCTCCATCGAAAAGAAAGGCAGATTCAAAGTCGAGGACTGAATGATGACAACGTTATCTGATCCCGTGGTTACCCCTGCTGTCAATGACGACAAGACCCTTGCCAGCCCCTTCCTCAAATGCCTCGTGCGGCTGATGCGGGCTCAGGATTCCTACGGATTGTGGAGAGGCAAGTGCGACGCCGTTCTGCTGGCCAACTTCACCGTCACGGATGAACAGCGCCGAGCGATCCCCATCATTGGCGATCCCGATCCATATGTCATGTGGAAGCTCGATATTTTTTACGCCGCCGTCGGCCTCGCTATCGAGGAGCGCTCGGACCTTTTGGTGTCGCGGACGATGGAGGTCAGCCAGGAGGGCTTCGGGCGAGTGCTGTTTACGACCAAAAGGTTGGTCCTGCTGTCAAAGACCCTGCGTGATGTTCACCGGTTTGGCTTCAATACGCTTCGGGATTGCGCCAAAACCGGTACGAGGCTGGTCAACGATGCGGTCGCAGTCATCAATGCATATCCGGACGTGGCGCGGGCGTGATGGAGCCCATATCGGGGAAAGAGATCATGTCAGACCTTGAAGAATTGAAGCCTTAAGGATACAGCGGCCGCTGATCGCAACGCCAAAAATTTCCAATTGGGCGCCCTCGCATCTGGCAAAGGCGAGAGTCGAGGATCAGCCATTGCGGAACGTGTAGCTGTAACCATTGATAGCCGGCGCTCCGCCTAAGTGCGCATACAGAACCCGCGATCCCTCTGGAAAAAAGCCTCTCCTGACAAGATCGATCAGTCCTTGCATCGATTTGCCCTCGTAGACCGGATCAGTAATCACGCCCTCGAGCCGCGCACACAGGCGGATAGCGTCCTTGGTTTCGTCGGATGGGATACCATAGCATGGGTGCGCGTACGCCTCGAGGAGGACCACGTCGTCTTCGACGATTTCCGAGCCGAGATCGACGAGCTTCGCTGTATTCCGGGCAATGCTTAGCACCTGCGCCTTGGTTTGGGCAGCAGTGGCGGAGGCATCGATACCGATCACGCTACGCTGTCGGCCGTCCTTGGCGAACCCGACCAGCATACCAGCCTGCGTCGATCCCGTGACCGTGCACACGATGATATAGTCGAAGGCAAACCCAAACTGTTGTTCCTGGGAGCGCACCTCCTCTGCGAATCCCACATAGCCGAGGCCGCCATACTTGTGAGCGGAAGCCCCGGCAGGTATCGCATAGGGTATGCCGCCCTTTGACCTGACGTCTTCCAGCGCATGTTCCCAGCTGCGGCGGATGCCAATGTCAAAGCCCTCGTCGACCAAGCGCAGGTCGGCGCCCATGATACGGCTCAACAGAATGTTGCCCACCCTATCATAGACGGCGTCCTCATGCGGCACCCAGCTCTCCTGCACCAAGACGCATTTCATGCCGATCTTGGCGGCGACCGCAGCGACCATCCGCGTGTGGTTGGACTGCACGCCGCCGATTGAAACAAGAGTGTCGGCCTTGGTGGCGATCGCGTCTGGGATGATGTATTCGAGCTTGCGGAGCTTGTTTCCGCCAAACGCAAGACCGGAATTGCAGTCCTCGCGTTTGGCATAGATTTCGACTTTTCCCCCAAGGTGCTTTCCCAGGCGGTCAAGTTTCTCGATGGGGGTCGGACCAAAGGTAAGCTGGTAGCGTTCAAATTTTTCCAGCATGTTCTCTCCAATAATACGATGAGCGAAAACAGGTATGCACGTGTCACTTTGATAGGCTGCTCGCTCGGCTCCTCAAGTATCGAGACAAGACAAGCCGTAGTGCGTGCCGCTCAGAGGGTCACCGTTTCCTGTTGAACCGAAAGCGACAGTCTGCCCCCAGCGTGAAAGCTATGGGACTACGCTCTCTTGTCACCTTAGCGTTTTTCGTCGCTGCGACTCAAACGGCTTTTTGCCGTCACCACTTGCCGGCTACACCAACATCGCGAACTTCTCCACGTCATTCAAGCGGCACTACGGATTTTCGCCCAAAAAGGCGAGAACTGTATGACGCGCCTACACTGTAAAAAATTTGCCCGCGCGCAGCGTGACCTTCGGCAAAAGGACGTTAACCGTCTTTTAACGGTGGCGGGAATCAATCTGATACGCGAATAGGTGACAACAGCGGACATGGCGCCCGCCAAGGCCTCGTTGACTCTTTTGCACGATAAACGAGGATGCATTGTGCACACACCCCAACATGGTCACAAATCGGTGTCACCAATGTTGATAATCGGGAAGAATAGGGTTTGCTGACCGGGGAGGGCTGGAGCAGATCGGAGGAGGACGGCCGGCTTTAGAAGTGGCCATGGACCAGCCATAAAGAATGGCGTCAGAGTTCTCAGTCCCAATGAAAGGATGTTTAATGAAGGTCATAATCGAAAATACCGTATGCTTGAACACGGGTGATGCGGCAATTTTGATGGCAATACGGCACATTCTCAGATCTGCTTTTGGACATGATCTGAAGTTCCTGGTGTTTGACTCGCAGCCGGACGTTTCGCGACGGCTGTATCCGTCGCCTGCCTATGGAGACATAGAGTTCCGCCGGTTGATTTCGGAGACGGTGTTCAAATACAGCCATGGAACGGGCTCCTTCAAGGACGCCGCCAAGCCACTTTACAACAAGCTTCTCTTGAAGCTGCTCCGCATCTTTTCAGATGGATCCTTGTCGAAGTTCGGTCTCATCAGCAAGCGCGATCGGAACAACATCCAGGCTTATCGTGATGCAGATATGGTCATTACCACGGGTGGAACCTACCTGGTTGAGACATATAATCTGGAGAAGCGGCTCAACCAATTCGAGCTGGACGATATTCTCGGCAAAACGCCGATCTTTTTTACGCAGTCTCTGGGACCGTTCCGCAATCCGACCAATCGCCAGAGGTTGAAGCAGGCCTTCGACAAGAGCGAGCTTATTCTTCTGCGCGACGCGCATTCGAAAGACAATATTTCGGAGGTGGTGGCCGATATCGAGAAATGCCATGTCGTTGCGGATTCGGTGTTCGCTCTGGCTGATACGGCCCGCATACAGGCCGTTCTTTCAGCACCCGCAGGTTCGGGCACAGGTGTCGTGGCGATCTCCGTCAGGAACTGGAATTATGTGAAAGATGGCGAAAATGGAATGGGTCGATACATCGATTCCATTCGTGCCATGGCAACTGTCCTCGTTCGGGCCTACGGCAAGAAAGTGGTCTTCGTCTCCACGTGCCAAGGTGTGCCGGAATATGCCCATGACGATTCAAAAACTGCAAAAGCAATCTACGCCAGACTGGACCCGGATGTTGCCGCCAATACCTCCGTGGACGATGGGTTCCATTCACCAGAGCAGTTGATGGCAATGGTGAAAGGGTTTGATTTCGTCGTCGCCACGCGCATGCACATGATGATCATGTCGTTGTGCGTGGGCACGCCCGTGCTGCCAATCGCCTATGAATTTAAGACGAAGGAGCTGTCGGCGCGCCTTGGGATTGCCGAGCTGACGCTTGACATCAACACGGTCACCGCGGCAAAAGCCACCGAGATCCTGGCGGGATTTGTTTCGGGGCTCGAGCAGTATCGGCAAACGAGCTTGAGCTCAGTGCTTGAAGAGCATGCCTCGGCAATGTCAGTTGTGGAGCCGTTGAAGCAGGCTTTTGCAAGATTAGCGGCGAAGCGGAGCGGTTACGTTCTTCCAGCTGGCCAACAGGTTGCGCCGCGAGGGGGGGTAAATCAGAGCCAAAACCAAAGCGATGCCGTAGTTTAAGACGACCGCCGCTGAGATCGACCATAGATCGTTTCCAAGCAATTCGCTCTTGGCAAGGGCATCACAACCGATCCAGGCCAAGAGCGAAGAAATCAGGAACAGACCCTGAATCGACATAAAGTCCCATCCCGTCACCGGGCCTATTCTGTGGAGAAGCACTGCAAGCACCGGTATTCTAAGAACATAGCCGCTGATGGCATAGGCCGCAGCGACGCCTGTTGCCCCCCATGGCAGTCCAACGAAAAACGACAGGACTGCGGTTAGCGACGAGTATATGCCCCAATGGAACATCGTTTTTGTTTTGCCTTGGCAGATGAAGATCCAGCCGGTGGTGTTTCCGGTAGGTTGAACCAGACTTGCTATGCCAAGCCAGGCAAAAATCGGCGTGACGGGCTGCCATTGCGGGCCGAACAAGAAGTTCACCACGGGACCGCTGGCGCAAGTCAGGGCGCCGATGCCCGGCATGGTCACGGCGGCCAGCAGCCAGTTCGTCCGCATGTAGATGTCTCGGAACCGCGGCTTGTCGTCCTGAATGCGGCTCAGCATCGGTATCATTACCCGCGTCAGCGGTTGATTGATGTTTTGTAGCGGAAACAGCAGAAGCTTGTAGGCCCGGTCGTAGTAGCCGAGCTCGATGGTGCTGGAGTACTTGCCGATCAGAATATTGGGGAGATTTCGGGAGAAGAAGTTCACCAGATTAAACCCGGTGAGGTTGAGGCCGAAGGAAATGATGTCGTGGTCGACACGGAGTGTCGGCCGGCCAGGCATCCAGCCGGTACTGAGCCACGCCGACAGCAGCACGATTGCTACGGCCACGGCAGGACCGATCGCCAGCGACCAGTAACCGAACCCCAAATAAGCGGCCATGGCAGTGACGGCAAAGCCACCGACCGTGGACGTCACGTCATTGATTGCCAGCTGGGTGAACTGGAGGTTCCGGTTCATCAGCGCTAGTGGCAGCGCGGCCAAGCTGCCGATCAGCAACGGCAGCGCTGAAGCGATGGTGATCGCTGTCATTCGTGGATCGCCGTAGAACGCCGCAACCGCCGGTGACAGGGCCACCAGCACGGCGGTTGAACCGAGACCGACGGCAGTGCTGACCCAGAACACCTCGTTGAGCTGCGCGGGCGTGATGTCCTTGCGCTGGATGACGGCCTGCTGCAGCCCCATGTTCTGAAACAGGCTGATGAACGCGGCGATCGGGCCGACCGAGGCCATCAGGCCGAAATCCTCCGGTACCAGCAAGCGCGCGAGGATAACGACCGACAGGAACTGCACGACCATCTTGATAAGCTGGGAGCCGGCTGTAACAAGCCCGCCGCGCAAAGCCGTTCGTCCAAAGGAGCGCTGGTCCATGGTGTTCACTTTCATTTACCTGCTTTTGCGATGTCGCTGACGATAGTCGCGAAGCGGTCGTTCAAGGTTTCGGCATTGTATTCCCGTTCGACCTTCAGGCGCGCGTTCCGAGCAAACTGCTCACACTGTTCCGGGTGTGTCGCAATCCAGAGGATGGAATCTGCAATGGCCGCAATGTCTTTCTCGGGCGCGAGAAAACCGGTCTTGCGATCTGCGATCAGCTCCGGAATGCCCGAGTGATGAGTGCTGACGACGGTGAGGCCGGCGGCCATGGCTTCCATGAGGGCGACGGGAATTCCCTCGACGTCCCCATTGCCCGCCGTGACGCTGGGCAAGACGAAGACATGGGAATGCCTCAGTTCCTCCTTGACCGTAGCATGGGGCAGGCTTCCAGTGAACGCGACACGGTCCGTAATGTCACCCTCGGCCGCGATTTGCTGAAGCTGTTCGCGATTGGGACCGTCGCCCACGATCGTGTACCGCCAATCGAACTCTGGTTTTGATTTCTTGACTAGGCTGAGGGCCCGAAGGGCAAGCTCCACCCCCTTCTTCTCGATCAGCCGGCTCACGGAAATAAGTCGCAGCGGCAGCTCGCGCCGGGACTGGGGCGTGAACGGTATCTGTGTTATGTCGATGCCCATGCGGTGTACCGACACCTTGTGATCAGAAGCACCGGCCTCGATGAGAAGCCTGCGGAAGTAATCGTTGACCGGCAGGTTGAGCGATCCAAACTTGAAAAGATCACGGTATTCGCCAAGTCGCTTTTCATGAAACGGAACGCCAACGTCGTAGCCGTGAAAAACCGTTATGATCGGGGGAGTGATCAAGCCTCTTTTCTTGAGACGCGCAACCCGCGCACCATTCTGTCCGAAATGGGCGACGATCACGTCGAAACTATTGAGACGACGGACCGAAAGCATGTCGAGAAGTGTAGAGGCCTTGTCCCTCAGTCCGCTCGGGAGAGTTGCGATCCTGGAGCGGAGACCCGCTGCGGGTCCCCACCAATCCCGTGTTCCCGCCATCAGTGTCGACAGGGGCTCGACGGAGGTGTCGATATGAGCTTCCGGCGCAATGCCGTTGCAGACGACACCCACCTCAAAGTCTCGCTGAAGCAAACCTGCCATCTGATTGATAACAAAGGTCTCGGAGAGTACAGGAAACCTTCCGACAACATAACCAACGCGCATATGAAGCCCTTTTGATGTGATCCCGAGAACAGTGTTTCGGGTCTTGTGCATGGCAGGAAGGCCATGCACACTCTGCGGATCCTAGTCAATCTTGTTGAGGCCCAGAATGGGCCGTGTCAGATGCCCGACGCGCCTCGGTCACCGAGCCTGCGGCTTCAGTCAGGACATCCATGAACATGGCGAATTGGCGAACTGGGTCCAGTTGCGGCCGTTTTGAAAACTCCAGAGCCGCAGAAGACAGGGCTTCGTAGTGCCCCTTGTCATCCCACAGCCGACGAACGGCCTGTACCCAATTCTCCACTGGTGCGTCATAGTCGAGCAGGACGCCACCCGCGCCGATCGCTTCGGGAAGGCCGCCGCGTGTTGAGCCCACGACCGGAATTCCACTGCAGTGGGCTTCGGATGCCACGCGTCCCCAAGCCTCTTCCCATTTGCTTGGCGCAAGCAGGATCTTCGTTCGGCCATAGACCGTCGTCATGTCACTCGTGCGGTTCTCAAGCTTGACATTGCCGAGTGGGGCGATGATCCGCTCGATCTCGGCACGATGCTCGTCGCTCAGCTTCCAGCTCTCGACGAACAGTAAAGGGATGTCCTTGCACTGTTCGGCAATTTTTACCGCCAGTTCGAAGCCCTTCTTATTGTAAGGGTTGATGAGCGTGACGTATTCACCCGTCGAATTGGTGCGGTAATGAGAAGCATTGATGGTCGGCGGGATCACGACCGAATCGATACCGAACTTCTCTTTGTAGATTCGCGCCGTAAATGCGGAGTTGGCAATGTAGAGAGCCGAATGGAGCTCTCTCAGGTCGCCGGCCAGTTCATTGAACTCGACACTTCTCAGGTAGACGACAAGCGGAATATTGTGGATTTGAAGCGCCTTGCCGATCGGCACAGACTTGTGGCACTGAACGACCGCCACATCGGGCTTGGTCTTCTGAACCGCAAAATCTGCCGCTTCCCAGGGATACCAAGCTCGAACCACCGGATAGCCAGGGAATGTGTCCATGGCAGCGCGCTGGCCCAAGAGCTTCATCTTCGCTCTGACTTTGAAGCCGAAAAAGCCGTCGCCGATCAAAGGGGCTAGAACCGCGGGTTGATGTCCCATAGACCGCAATTGCTCTATCAGATGATGCGTACTTGACTGCACGCCGCCACTGAACTGGGGATAATATCCATTGCCGCCAGCAAAAAGAACATTCATGATCGCTGCTCCTCTACCGCATTACTGCGAGTTATTTCGCAAATTGCGCCGCTTCAGACCTTGCTTCGAACTTGCCGATCCTTCTGTCCAACAGTCGTTGGCATCAGGAATAGGTCAGGGGCGCTTTGCCAATTTGCTTTAGAATTTCCGGGATCGATCCCGAGGATGACCATTGGCAGGAATGTCTTGATCGCGCTTGCTCAAGCCGTTCAGGCTGCCTGGCGTCCGATGCCGAAGTATTCAAGTCCGTGACGCGCAACTGTCTTTGGATTGTAAAGGTTACGGGCATCGAAGATGACAGGTGTTGCCAGTGCTTCACGCAACATGTCGAAAGAGGTAGCCCTGAAATTCTTCCACTCCGTAACGATCATCAGTGCGTCGGCTCCACGCAGCGCGGCTTCCTTGGTGCCGCACAATAACAGGTCATCGCGCTGGCCATAGATGTTCTGGCACTCGGCCATGGCCTCTGGGTCATACGCACTGACACTGGCGCCCGCGTCCCACAGGGCTTCCATCAACACACGGGAGGGCGCCTCGCGCATGTCGTCCGTGTTTGGCTTGAAGGCAAGACCCCACAAGGCAAAGCGCTTGCCACGCAAATCACCGCCGAAATACTGGTACGCCTTGTCGAACAGAACAGATTTCTGGGTGTTGTTCCGCTGCTCGACCGCTTTCAGCATGGTGGCATCGAACTTGACGCTCTCGGCAGTCTTGATTAGGGCGCGTACGTCCTTCGGGAAACAAGAGCCGCCATAGCCTGCACCGGGATAGATGAAGTGATAACCGATGCGAGGGTCACTACCGATGCCCTTTCGGACCTCTTCAATATCGGCGCCCAGATGTTCGGCAAGACATGCCATCTCATTGATAAAGCTAATTTTTGTCGCTAACATGCAGTTGGCGGCATATTTCGTGAATTCGGCGCTGCGGATGTCCATCACGATGATCTTTTCGTGATGGCGGTTGAAGGGCTCGTAGAGCTCACGCATCAACTGCTCAGAAACCGGCGACTGCGTACCGATGACGATCCGATCCGGCCGCTGGCAATCGGCGACCGCCGAACCTTCCTTCAGGAATTCGGGGTTCGACACCACGTCAAATTCAAGCACTTCGAGCCCGCGCATCTTGAGAATTTCGCCGACGCGCTTTCTCAGTTTGTCACATGTTCCGACCGGAACAGTTGATTTGCTGACGATAATCTTGGGTTCGGTCATTTCCTTGGCGATCGTCTCGGCCACAGCCAAAACATATTTCAGATCGGCAGAACCGTCTTCGCCAGGCGGGGTGCCCACCGCGCTGATCTGGATCCGGCCGTGCTTGATCGCAGCGGCCGCGTCCGTCGTGAATGTCAACCGTCCAGCCGCATGGTTTTCCTTGACGAGATCCTCGAGGCCAGGTTCGAAAATGGGGATGATGCCATCTTTCAGCCGCTGGACCTTCTCTGCGTCAACGTCGACGCAGATAACATTGTGGCCGACTTCAGCGAGGACCGCTGCCTGAACAAGCCCCACGTAACCAATGCCAAAAACAGTCAGATTCATTTGACCTCCTTGTTCGCTTTCCGACAGGGCAGGCCTGTCGGTATGCTTAGTCAATGCCCTAGGTTTCTTCGAAGTAAGGAATGTGGCGGACCGTGCCAGGCTCGGTACGGATTCTCGATTGGAGGACGAGGACGACCCGCAGCAGGAAAAAAGGAGAACTGCGGTTGTCTAAAGCCTCGTATTCCTAAGCAAAACATCACCCTCCACACCACGCGGATAGTGGGCTACCAATTCGAACCAAGGCAACAGGTCAAGAATCGCTCGTAGGGACAGCTGCCCATCATAGAGTTCCTGGTCGCTGTATTCCGTGTAGATGAAACGTGTGTTGCTCAAGGTCTGTTCGCCGCCAGCGATGACATTTGCCTCGGCTCCCTGCACATCCATCCAGATGAAATCGATCTTCTTCAGGCCCGCTTCGCTGCACCAGTCATCCAGCCTCCGAGTTTCAACTGAAATGGGGCGGTCGAACCGAACCCAGTCATATTCGGAAAGATGGATCTTAGGCCGGCGTATTGAGCCAGAACGGTCCCATTCCTTCGCACTTCCATCTCCGTTGCTGGGGTGGAAATCGATCCTGCCAATTCGATCACTCATTGCGATCTCAAATAGCTTCACCTTGTCTAGGTAAAGGTTCATGTATGCCTTAAAGCGAGCAGCCGCCCGAGGGTCCGGCTCAAAGCAGTAAAGCTGGGCTTCCGGGCAAAGCCTGAGAAAGCGTCGCGTATCAGTTCCATCATTGCAGCCGATATCCAGGATCACGGGATCGGGCTTTTGGAGGAGCGAAACAATCTGTCGATGTACCTTCAAAGAAGACGCAGGTTCCCGCAAGGCCTCCAGAAACTCTCGCACGGGCCGGTGGATAGATTTTCGCAGGCTTCCGCTAAAAAACTGGATCGTTTCCATTTAAACTTTTTCTCCACATTTCAACTGCAGGCGACCCCTGCGTCACTTTCACCGACCAAACTTTGGTCGCCTCCGAGCGGTCCTGCAGCCGAGGCAGGTAGGTGTTATGTCAGTACAGCCTCCATGCACTCCGAGAGCGTGCACGAGAGACCTCCGGTAGACGTGTTCAAGAAGCGAGATTTTCAAATCCGCCGGTTTTGGTAAAATTGGTTGTTTTGATGCCCTCCATCCAGGAGGTGGATGGATCACCACCGTCAAACCCATCATGCTTATCCGTGACAATACTGCACGGTTCCTTCGATCTCCGCGTACGACGCTCCCGCAGCGTTGACGATATGCGCCTGCCGATGAGCCGCCACCGCAGCTCCTTCCTGGCATGGGTAAGGGGTTCGTGCTCCGTTTGGCCGAGCTTGGTCAAGGCGATGCCGCGCGCCGGCTATTTGTCTGCCACGTTTTCGACAAACCATTCATAGGATTTGACCAGTCCGACCTCAAGAGAGGTCTTGGGACGCCACCCCATTGACTCCAGTTTGGCGCTGGACAAGAGCTTTCGTGGCGTTCCGTCAGGCTTGGATGCGTCAAGTCCTATCTCACCTTTAAAGCCAACAATGTCGCAGATGAGCCGCGCAAGTTCGATGATGGTTATGTCGCTCCCGAAGCCGACGTTAATGTGTTCTGCCTCGGAATAATGCTTAAGCAGGAATATCAACGCATCGGCACAATCTTCACTGTACAAGAACTCCCGGCGCGGCGTTCCGCTCCCCCAAATAGACAATCGATCGAGGCTTTTAATCTTTGCATCGTGTGCTTTGCGTATTAACGCTGGCACGACATGACTGGAGGCGAGATCGAAATTATCGCGAGGACCATAGAGGTTTGTCGGCATGGCTGAAATGAAGTCTGCGCCGTGTTGCTTGCGATAGGCCTGACATAACTTGATGCCGGCAATCTTCGCAATTGCGTACCATTCGTTGGTCGGCTCAAGCTGACCAGTCAGTAACGCTTCTTCCTTTATGGGTTGTGAAGCATACTTCGGATAAATACAACTTGATCCAAGAAAAAGTAGCTTCTCAACGCCGTTCTGCAAGGAGGCCTCGATAACGTTGACCTCCATTGCCAGGTTCTGATAAATAAAGTCAGCCGACATAGTGTTATTTGCAAGGATGCCGCCCACCTTCGCTGCCGCCATTATGACAGCGTGCGGTTTCTCTTTCGACAGAAACTGCTCAAATTCCTTCTGCCGCGTTAGATCAACGTTCTGCCTATCGGCAACGATAACTTCGCAGTCGATTGGGCTATCGCGCTGCCGACCATGCCCCTGTGTCCTGCAACCCAAACTCGTTTTCCGCTTAACGAATACATCGACTTCAGGCCTCCTTTACTGTCAAGCTGCCCTTTATTACGTGAAGGTCTTCGTTGATCATTTCGCGGACAAGCTCCCTCACGCTTGTTTCGTGTCTCCAGCCCAGAACCCGTTGCGCCTTGGTCGGATCGCCTAAGAGCAGATCTACCTCTGTTGGCCTGAAATAACGTGGATCTACTGCCACGACGCATTTGCCTGTGGCGACATCAATGCCCTTTTCCTCGACCCCTTCTCCCACCCATTCAATCGTCTTTCCGGTTTCCTCGAATGCCCATTCTACAAACATGCGAACCGGTGTTGTCACCCCCGTAGCCAGGACATAGTCGTCTGGCCTGTCCTGCGCTGACACATCATCCACATGCCGCGCACATACTCACGGGCATGGCCCCAATCACGTTGAGCATCAAGATTTCCCAGATAAAGCACGTCCTGTTGGCCGAGACTGATTGCTGCCGCACCCCGGGTAATCTTGCGAGTGACGAATGTTTCACCTCGCAGCGGGCTCTCGTGATTGAAAAGAATACCGTTGGAAGCGTGGATGTCGTAAGCCTCTCTATAGTTCACGACAATCCAGTACGCGTAGAGCTTTGCGGCAGCGTAAGGTGAACGCGGGTAGGTGTCTTCTCATTTTGCGGTACTGCTTGGGACCATATAGCTCTGACGTTGATGCCTGGTAAAAGCGGGTCCGATTGGTCAGTTCAAGAATTCGAATAGCTTCAAGCATGCGCAAGGTACCAATTGCATCAGCATTCGCGGTGTATTCCGGCGTTTCGAAGCTTACCTGGACGTGACTCTGCGCGGCGAGATTGTAGATTTCATCCGGCTGGGTTTGCTGCACAATGCGCAGCAAATTGGTCGAATCTGTCATGTCTCCATAGTGGAGAAAAAACCTGGCTTCAGGATCGTGCGGATCCTGATAGATGTGCTCTATACGTTGGGTATTGAATGATGATGAACGACGCTTTATGCCATGAACTATATAGCCCTTTTCCAGCAGCAGTTCCGCAAGGTATGCCCCATCCTGACCTGTTACCCCCGATATTAAAGCTACTTTCTGATCTGCCACTTTGAAATCTCCAATTATTTTGCTTGTGGGGGGAGGACTGCATTTTGAATAGCGCTCTCAGCGCCAAACGAGGTCGATGCAGATCACCCCGCTGATGAGGCGCCCGTGCGTGAACAGGATGCCGTCCGAGGCAGAAGTGGATAGAGCGGTTTCGCTCCGTCTGAGGGATTTCCTGCACCAGGCCTTGGAGCTCGACCTCAGTAGGCCTAGAAAGTCGATGCGTCGGCATTCGCGGTACATTCGAGGCTGACCACTTATGAAGCCGGAAGATCCTCTGACGAATCTTCAATCAAGATCAAACGACTTGGGTCGTTCAGGTCGAATTCAATAACCCGAGGCACGAAAAGTCGGGCGTAGCGCGTGAAGGCGCTGGTCGGGGGAAAACGAATCACGGTATCGCATCGCGCGAGAAGATACATCTCAACGAGGGCGGAAAGGCCGCCCTCGACTCCAAGTGCTGGACTGTGCAATGGTCCCGCCCGGCGCGCCTGGAAACTTTTGGAGATAGTGAACAGATCTGGAACTGCAGCCGATACCTGATCCAAAACCTGCTCGCTATCCGTACACAAGAACACCCTCACAGGTTTTGGATGCGGTAACGTTTTGGCCTTTTCGATGGCAGCGCATACCTGCCGTAGGGCAAACTCCGGATCGGACCAATAGGGCGCATGGTCCATAATATCTTCGCCATTGCCGTGTCGAACATGAACGCCGATTATGCTGTGACCTTTGAAGTGTTCCTGATAGATAGCTTCAATCCGAGCTTGAACTTCGGCCTGCGGCTTGACACTCTGAAAAATCTGTCGCTCTGCCTCCTGATCGCAGCGCCACATCAAACAAGCATCACACACTACTGTATTGGCTTCACTATCAGCTTGAGCCTCGAAAAGCTCACTCAGTTCGTCGCGTTCTCGGAAAATCTGTTCATCTGGGCGGTAAACGCAGTCAATCGATGGCTTATTCCACCACTGTGGGAAGAACGGCCCCGGGAACGAAACCTGGTTGATCTGCTCATCGCAAATAACCGGAACGCCAGCAATGTCTCCAATAGGCTCGAAGAACAGCGGAAAGGCGTTCGTAAAGGGTTGATCGAGATAACAGGACTCACGCCAATCGATGGCTAGCGTGCGCCCCGTCCGCTGCGCGTAGCGCCAAGCCGCCGCCAGCGACCACAGGCAATCACCGAAACCAGTACGCCGTCGAGAAACGACGAACCGGTCCTTCATCAATCCACTAACTAGCATTTGCGTTGGCCTCGTGCCGGAATACCGATGGACTGCGATGTTACATCTACGTTTGCACGCCAAAATCTGATCACAGCAGTCGGGATGCTACCAAATTGGGTATGGAGCCCCTTGTAACACCGCGATCCATAGCCGTTGCGTTCTCTTAGCACTGCCCGTCCTTACTGCGCCGCTTGTAAACTCGTCGCCGACCGCTTGCTTCGGGTTAATTCAGCGGTTTCTAATAGCGTTCCGCAAGATTGGTAAAATTGATTGTTTGAATGACAGTATCCACGCTCTGGATATTCCGAAGGCAACTGCTTCAAGAGCCTTTGCTGTCGTTCGGGCGGGCGTCGGCTCAATAGGAAAGGCACTGACTAAAGGAAGAGGGTCATCGCTACCTCCTGCGGGAGCGGAACTGACCGCCGAGGTTGTCCGCCACGCCAGCCGCATCAAAGTGCTGCTAATCGCGGGATCGGGATCACGAGCCGTTGCAGAATGGCTTCGAAACCTGGGCACCGGCGACGGTCGCCCGCTCGGAATTTCGGACCACAGATTGAGGGCTCGCTCTCCAACGGCGTGTCGAGCCGGATGGATGTGACGCGCGTGTGCGACATCCTGAACAAGAAGCCGTGACATCGGCCACGTCAATGCGATCACCCTGCTGATTGGCTCAGCGGACTGCCGGGCGTTCAACTTCGGCTCTCACCTCAACCATCAGCTCCTGGAGAAGGCTGGCGCCGAGGATGCCCGGTTGGCAACGTTTCGACGACTTTGACTTAGTCACGGCGTTCCGTGGTGTCCATTCGCTTAGCAGCGCCAGTCCCTTTCAAGCAGTTGTTAAGCGGTATTTTGGTCGCCAGCCTCAATGTAGCAACGCAATTCAGGCGCGTTTCCGGAAGCTCGGATGTGCAGGATACGGCCGTCCTCCAATGTCAGGCGCAGGCCATCCACGTTATTCGTTGCCTTCACGCGACCGATCCTGCCAAACAAATGCGCAACATTGGCTTCCGACGAATGCAGGGCCCTGCAGGAAAAAAACCAGGCGGCTTTCTGCGACCCGGCGCTACGCGTTTGGTGATGAGACTCGAGCTTTCTGCCACCGAGGTCGATGTCTTGGCCGCCGGCACCCGATTACTGCTCACGCGCTCCGGCAGGCAAGTGCTAAATAGATCGGTACTGTCTTTCTTGGCGACCGCACGCATGCCGGGGAATTTGGTGCTGCGCCGCGGCTGTGAGATCAGGCTCGGTCGCCAGGCCGACGCGCACGAAAACAAAATTTAGATCACGGCCGCTAGGAGTACAAGATCATGGCATCCATCGCTTGGATGCTTTTCATCCAAACAATCAATTTTACCGATCTTGCCCGATGCTGCCATAGCAAAGCAGCACAGGTCTAGAATGCGGGCGACTTCATTGGTCTCGGTGTTTGCCTGCGGACTGCGCCGGAACTCATCCGGCTGCTAAGAGCAATAGGCCTTATGAGTCGCAGAAGCTCCGCGAGGGGCAATTTTCGCGAGTCGGTTCGGCTCCGAGTAGTGCCGTGTCCAGGCCGTAACGCGTGATGGAAAGGAACAGAATGGCAGATCAACTCGCAACAGAAATTATTGGTACAATCAAGAACCGCGCCGAATCAGAGAACCGCGAGAGAAAAAACACGGTATCGATCGGCGAAATAACGACTGCCACGGAGTTGACCTCGCTTGGCATCGATTCACTGGGTTTAGCCGATGTCCTTTGGGACTTGGAACAGACCTACGGTATCAGGATCGAGATGAACACGGCCGATGCCTGGTCGAATCTCCAAAATATCGGCGATGTGGTCGAAGCCGTCCGTGGCTTGATCGCCAAGGAGGCTTGAATGGACAGGCGCGTCGTAATTACTGGGATTGGCGGGCTTTGCGGGCTTGGGACCAACGCCGCCTCCATTTGGAAAGAGATGCGCGAGGGCCGCTCCGCCATCGGCCCGATCGTCAACTCCGAGCTCCATGAATTGAGGGTCAGGATCGGCGCCGAGATCAAGGCGCTGCCCGAGCACGACATCGAGCGCAAGCAGCTCGTCTCCATGGACCGCGTCAGCCTGCTCGCTGTGCTTGCAGCGCGCGAAGCCATGCGGCACGCCGGACTTTCCTGCAATGAGGGAAATGCCTATCGCTTCGGTGCGACGGTGGGCGTTGGCGGCTGCGGCTGGGAAACGATCGAGGAAACCTACCGCGCCATGCTTCTGGGCGGTAAGCGTGCCGCCGTCTTCACTGTACCCAAGGCGATGCCGGGCGCCGCCACCGGCCAGGTCAGCATGAGTCTCGGCCTGCGCGGGCCGGTCTTCGGCGTCACGTCCGCCTGTTCCTCGGCAAACCATGCGATTGCCTCCGCGGTGGACCAGATCAGGCTCGGCCGGGCCGACGTGATGCTTGCCGGCGGCAGCGAAGCGCCGCTCATATGGGGTGTGCTGAAGGCATGGGAAGCACTGCGCGTGCTTTCGCCCGATACGTGCCGGCCCTTCTCCGCCGACAGGCAGGGACTGGTACTCGGCGAGGGTGCGGGCATGGCCGTGCTGGAAAGCTATGAGCATGCCACGGCGCGTGGTGCCACGATCCTTGCCGAGATCGCCGGCGTCGGCCTTTCCGCCGATGCCTCCGACATCGTCGCGCCGACTGTCGAGGGGCCGGAGGCAGCAATGCGCGCCTGCCTTGCCGATGCCGGGCTGGCTGCAACGGATGTCGACTATCTCAACGCGCACGGCACCGGCACCAAGGCCAACGACCAGATCGAGACGACGGCGATAAAGCGCGTCTTCGGTCAGCACGCCTATTCAATGTCCATCTCTTCTACCAAGTCCATGCACGCGCATTGCCTCGGCGCGTCCGGCGCACTCGAGTTGATCGCCTGCGTGATGGCTATCCGCGAGAGCGTCGTGCCGCCGACTGCCAATTATCGTGAGCCTGACCCCGATTGCGATCTCGACGTCACGCCCAATGTGCCGCGCGAGCGCAAAGTGCGCGTGGCACTGAGCAACTCCTTCGCCTTCGGCGGCACGAACGCGGTTCTGGCATTCAGGCAGGTGTAATCAGGATACAGTGGTTCCGGTTGAACGACCGCATAGCCCGGGCCGCCAAGCCCCGACCACATCACTGATCTCAACTTTGATAACCTCAACAACCGCCTGGATCCCTTCGATTTCACGTCTTTGAAGAAAGGTGGCCGCCAATGTTGTGCAGCAGGGCTCCTAGACGAACCGAGTCCAAGGGCAAGTCCTTCATTACGAGTCTGTTTCGGATTCGCCAGCCGAGCATCCACGACCCGGGTGTCCCGTCCGGTCGCGACCAAGTCTTTGACTCTTATCCCGATTGATTCGGAAAATTATCGCATTCCTGACTAGCCCGAGCACTCGCGGACCACAAGGACGTCCGCCGATCCCCGGCGACGTCCACAGTTCCGAGCTGTACTTGGATAACATCAAGGCCCATTCGCTCGACGCAGACTGGCATATCTGAGCGGTGACAAGCCCGGCCAAGGTGAAAGCCGCCGCTCTGTACCGAGGTTCCTACTGGTTCCGGTCCCCAACCATACTTCGACCTGTCGGCCGGCGATAAAGGCGCACAGCCTGCGGATCCTTGTAGCCGATTTCAAACTGCGGGCAGTCTCTTCCCGAGCCTTAGATCCGGGCTCTCCAGCAATGATAGCACTCTGAAAGTTAGGACCAACGAGGACCGACGCGCCGGACGCGCGCGACATCCTGTTGAGTGTCTGCGGTCACCGTGCCGTTGCCGCGGGGTAGCCGGCCCCTCAGTGCGACGATCACATGATCGGGGACGACGAGGTAGGTTCAGTCGAGTCTTCTTAAATTCAAGAAACAGATAATAGATTGATCATAAATCGATTGGAATAACTTCTAAAGCTCGGGCATCGGTTACCTGTCCAAAGCGAAGGAAACCAAGATGACAAAGACCTTAATCCTCGTCTTCCATCCGGATTTGTGCCGTTCCAAGGCCAACAAGGCGCTTGTTGCGGCAGCGGCTGGACTGCCGGGGACTGAGATAGCCGATATGCAGGCTTTCTATCCGAACGGTATCGAATTATTCCGGGATGGGGAGTCCGAGGCTGCGCGGCTTCTCTCAGCCGACCGTATAGTGCTGCAGTTCCCTTTCCAGTGGTATTCCGCCCCACCGCTTCTAAAAGCATGGCAGAATGCTGTTCTCACCCGCATGTTCTACATGACATACGAGCAAGAGGGTCGTGCACTTGAGGGCAAGCCGCTGCTGATCGCGGTTACTACCGGTGATGTTCCGGAGTCATATGGTCCTGGTGGCCGAAATATGTTCACCATGGACGCGTTGCTTGCTCCACTGCGGGCTACTGCCCATCGCTGCGGGCTCGCTTGGACCAAGCCGTTCGTTGTCTACCAAGCGGACAAACTGGACCCCCCACTCCTTCAAGTCGCAGCAGCCGATTACGCCGTGACGCTGCGAGCGTGGATCAATACCTCCTCCTGCAGCAAGGTGGTCTGAGGCGTGGAAAAGCCTCATGCCACGTTCACGGATCATCGTGCCTGTGCTGAACGAGCAGCCTGCGAGGTTCGACACGTCCGGGAAACTTCGCTAGGTTGTTTGTCGGCAAGGCAAGGCAAGGGATGGCGCTCAAGGCAGATCGACCACAATGGCGGCCGTCACGCGCATGCTTGAGAAACAGATCATCCCCGCATGACCGTGGCCTGCCAGGCTCATCGTCGTGATGAGGGCTCAGAAAGCCGGAAAGAGTCTTCTAGCCCAATTCGATCATCGGTTTTGGCACTGCGTCGCCACCTATCGATAGCCTTTGTCCCGACCGACCCAGCTCTGGACGCAGAGTGAACTGGCTGCAGTCGGGAAGCTTCAACGGTACTTCTGGAGAGTATTGATTTCGGTACCCGACACTCCGCTCCTCTACATGTTACAAACGACCGGCGTCCAGTATGAGGATAAAGTCTGCGCCGCCCCCGGCCATTACCCTCCGATGGGGCACGCCTATGAGAGTAGTGTTTCCAGGGATCTTGGATGCATCAAGCCCCCGGGTGCCACCGCTTTCCATGGTTTTGACGCTTTGGCTGTCGATGCCACGGCCGTCGGAGAGGCTTGCCTTCCCTCCAATTCCCGCGCTTCGATGACGAGATGATGTTTGATGCCGAAGGCCCATCGCCCAAAGCTTTGCCCTGCCGAAATCGCGCAACCGGCCCCCGTGGGGCGGTCGAAAGACTACGAGCTATTCTCGCTCAGCTGGAGCTCAGGATGTAACGACGATTTGAAGTGAGGGCGGGACGCGCGTTCATTGAATAGAGCGTAGTGAACCTCTTGATGTCGGCCGTATCCACCTCGATCGGTTCCTTCGCTATCATCCAGTCCACGATTTCGCTGCAGGGCGGTGTGGTGAGCGACCCCTCATAGGCCCAATACGTGAGCGAGGCGGGCAGCAATTTGCTCGGCTCGACGTCGGGAAGGGCGGTCTCTTCACCCGCGTTTTGCGGGAAGGCCGCAGCCAAGCTGGCGAAAGTCGCATTGGTGGCGCCCGGAACAAGGAAAACGCCAAGCACGCCCAAAGCACCCGTTTCGGCGTGTTTATGGACGAAATGCGCCTCCATCGGGAAATGCTTGCCTTCGACCAGATGTTCACTCGGAGAATGGAAATGGTATTGCACCAGCTCATAGGGCCGATCACCGCGGCGAAGCGTCCCTCCGGGCGCCGCTTTCACCTGGATCGTGTGCCCATTATTGAGGATCGTCCCGCCGCTCTTCCAGTCTAGCACCAGGTCCGGGATGTCGGCCTTGATCGCGCCCCGGATATCGAGCGGCGATTGCTGCGAACCGGACGAGCAGGCACGGTTCTCCTCGGTCAAATATCCCCAGTCTTCTGGACCAGCGTCGCCGCCATAGCTCCAATGCACGCCTTCCGCTGCGAAAGCGGTCTTGACGCAAAGCGGGCAAGCAGCAAGCATGGCCAAACGTTTGATGAAGTCACGCCTTTGCATATTCATTCCCCCACTCATGAGACGAGCAAATAGCGCTCGCCGTAGAAGATACTCATAAAAACGATTGTCTGATGACCCATCGGTCGCAGCGGCGGTCATGATGCTTTCCAGCATAGTTGCGCGCTCGATCGGGGTCTGCAGTAATTCCTCTTCATCAATAAGTCGAGCTCAAGTTTCAGTCGATAGTATCCCCACGGTGACGGCCGCCTTGCTGAAGAGGGCTGAAGACTGCAAGTCCTAGTGCAAGCACTAGGGATAGTCTTATGACAAAGCAGCTTGTTGAGGTTATCACATCGGTCGAGCGACGTCGGCGCTGGTCTCGGGAGGATAAAGAGCGGCTGGTCGCGGCAACGTTTGAGCCAGGAGCCAGCGTGTCGGAGATCGCGCGATCTGCTGGTATCCATTCCGGCCAGTTGTTCCGCTGGCGAAAGGAACTGTGCCAGGTATCGGCGCCCTCAATCTCACGGTTTATCCCTGTCGAAGTTGTCGCGAGCTTGCCAGCGCCTGATGCGGTGGAAACGGCCCCGCCTGCACGGTCGCGCAAGAAGACGAGCATCGTGACGATCGAGCTTGGCCGCAGCCGGCGCCTTCGCGTCGAGAGTGACATTGACACCGAAGCCCTGGTTCGGATCCTCGATATCCTGGAGCGGCGATGATCCCGGTTCCGAGCGGCGTGAAGGTCTGGCTGGCAACAGGTTACACGGACATGCGAAAGGGTTTTCCCGGCCTTGCCCTGATGGTGCAGGAGACGTTGAAGCGCGATCCTCACAGCGGCCATTTGTTCTGCTTCCGCGGACGTCAGGGTGGATTGATCAAGGTGATCTGGCATGATGGCCAGGGTGCCTGCCTGTTCACCAAGAAGCTGGAACGGGGTCGCTTCTTATGGCCGTCGGCGGCCGATGGCACGCTGGTGATTACGCCGGCGCAGCTCGGTTATTTGCTCGAAGGCATCGATTGGCGGATGCCGCAAAAAACCTGGCGGCCGACGTCGGCTGGATGAGCAAAACCGCTGGCATGACGGGAGCGAATATGATTCCATCTCGTCATGACCGACGCGGCCGATCAGCTTCCCGACGACCTTGCCAGCGCTCACGCGATGATCCTCGCGGAACGTGCCGCCCGTCGTGAAGCCGAGGCCGTTGCTGCTCGTGCGCAAGCTGTGAACTCGCATTCCGATGCGCTGATCGCCCGGCTGAGACTGGAGATCGAGAAGCTCAAGCGCGACATCCATGGCAGCCGCTCGGAGCGGAAGGCCCGGCTTCTCGAACAGATGGAATTGCAGCTCGAAGAGCTGGAAGCCGACGCCAGCCAAGACGAACTGGCGGCAGAGATGGCGGCACGATCATCGACAGTCAGGGCCTTCGAGCGCAAGCGTCCATCGCGCAAACCGTTTCCCGAGCATCTGCCGCGCGAGCGCGTCGTCATTGCCGCGCCGACAAATTGCCCGTGCTGTGGCTCGGCCAGGCTGGCGAAACTGGGCGAGGACATCACTGAGACGCTGGAGGTAATCCCGCGCCAGTGGAAGGTGATCCAGACGGTGCGCGAGAAATTCTCCTGCCGCGAATGCGAGAAGATTACTCAGCCGCCTGCGCCCTTCCATGTGACGTCGCGTGGCTTTGCCGGGCCAAACCTGCTGGCGATGATCCTGTTTGAGAAGTTCGGTCAGCATCAGCCGCTGAACCGGCAAAGTGAGCGCTATGCCCGCGAGGGCATCGATCTCAGCCTGTCGACGCTTGCCGACCAGGTTGGCGCTTGCGCCGCGGTCTTGAAGCCAGTGCATGGATTGATCGAGGCACATGTGCTGGCTGCCGAGCGGCTGCACGGCGATGACACCACGGTGCCGATCCTGGCGACGGGAAAGACCGAAACTGGCCGCATATGGACCTATGTCAGGGATGACCGGCCGTTCGGCGGAACATCGCCACCGGCAGCCCTCTACTATGCCTCGCGAGATCGTCGCCAGGAGCATCCCGAGAGGCATCTCAAGACCTTCACCGGCATTCTGCAGGCAGACGCATACGGCGGCTACAATCCCCTGTTCAAAGTGGATCGCAATCCAGGTCCGCTGACGCAGGCGCTGTGTTGGGCGCATGCCCGTCGCAAGTTTTTTGTGCTTGCCGACATTGCCACTAATGCGAAACGGGGAAAGAACGCAGCAACGATCTCGCCGGCTGCGCTCGAAGCGGTCAGCCGCATCGACATGCTGTTCGACATCGAGCGCGAGATCAATGGCTTATCTGCCGGTGAACGACTGGCACGACGGCAACAAGACAGTCGTCCTCTCGTCGACGAGCTTGAGGAATGGCTTCGTTCTGAACGAACAAAGCTGTCGCGCAGCTCACCGGTCACCGAGCCCATCGATTACATGCTGAAGCGTTGGGAGGGCTTCACGTCCTTCCTCAACGACGGCCGCATCTGCCTCAGCAACAATGCTGCTGAGCGGGCCCTGCGTGGCTTTGCTCTCGGCAGAAAAGCGTGGCTCTTTGCAGGCTCTGACCGGGGTGCGGATCGCGCCGCCTTCATGGCGACGCTGATCATGACAGCCAAGCTCAACGACATTGATCCGCAAGCTTGGCTCGCCGACGTGCTCGCCCGCATCGCCGACACCCCCATCACTAAGTTGGAGCAACTGCTCCCTTGGAATTGGTCGGCCGTGGGGGCGATTGCCGAAAAGGCGGCGTGATCAAAGGACTGGATCGGCGATGGGATACCGCAACACCACGCTCTACACCCTTAAATATGTGGCTGAGATGCTCGACGAGGACGAGGACTTTCTCCACGATTGCTCTATCGAGATGTTCTCAGAAGATGGACGCTTGAGTGCCTACGACACCTATCCGGCATCTGAACTGAGCGAAACCATCGTCGTCTTCACTGAAGACGGAATCGATAATCTTCAGCACATCGTCAATGTACGTAGAGAAATGGGTGACGCTCCACCCAAGCCTGCCGCTATCAAACCGCCGGAGCCGTAGCTGCTGCGGCCTTCACCGGACGGGTACAGTCGATACCTTTCGTAGTTTGTTACAAAGAGCATATCCCGTTTCGAGTCGAATCCATCCAGTCGGGAGGGTCAAAATCGTTGGAGATGTCGTCCGGGTGGACGAAACCAGGCGTTACGCCGGTGGTGATCGATCGGCGGAGAGCGCCTGGAGGGAGCGCTTCGACATGGCGCTCGTCATGCTCAGCGTACTGATCCTGATTCTCGGCCTCGTCGGCTTCCTCCTCAATGTCTCGCCTATGCGCTGGAAAGTGATCTCTTGCACTGGCGTCCTCAGCAAGGATGATTGAACCAGCGGTGGACGGTGCCTTTGTCGCGGAGGGCAATTGAATTTCCGATTCGCGTTCGTTGACTCGATCTGAGCTGGACGAGAAACGCGTCAGCCTTGATCATAATCGTCTCGAAGACGACGCCCCTCACGCCGAGAAGCGATAAGGAGGTTCCCTCCCGCACGCATCCGTTCGATGCCGGGGCAGCAGGCAATTGCTCCCCAGCCTGGGCACTCGCGCTGGCAGGCGCATGGTATGGCTGGCTTGGATTACGATCGCGCCAGAGCGGTCCCCGGAATGCCGGCTGATTGCCGCATAGAGACCGCGGTCGTGATCGGCCGAGTCGGTGTCAACGCGGGCTCCCGAAACTCGTGCCCCTTGAGCCGAACACGCCCATACGTTGCGCAAGCATGTGCGCCCTCCACAAAAACCAAGCTGGATCTTTCGGTGCCCCGGGGCCATGTGATCTGCTTCGCCAGATACTGCTCTTCTGCCTGCGTCAGTTCGTCGTAGCCGATCAGGCTGAAGAGCTCTTCCATCCGGCAATCTCCTTCTCGATCCGGATGTTTTTTCAGAGCGGATGCGGTCGCAGAAGTCGCATTCCGGCGATCGCTGCGCGCATGGCGTGATTGGCCCAGATGACCGTGGAGATGCCGGCGTCGCGGTCGGCAGAGACCGGCGTGTTGTAATATTTCGTCGGAACGATGCAGACCGGGAGCTTGTTGTTCCACTCTTTGGCAAAGGCGAGGATCTGGTCTGCGACAGCCTTGCGGGAATAAATGAGGATCGCATCGGCTCCGGCTTCCCGATAGGGGTCGGCTCGAAGCAGCGCTTCGTCAAGGCCATGGCCGCCGAACAAGGGCTTCAACGACTATTACGACCTTCCCAACGACACGGCTTACGCCGAGATCTCGCCTCCGTCGGTCTCGTCTTCTGGGCAAGCCGCACGCTCGCACGCGGCCTGGACCGGCGCTATGCCGATATCATGGAACAGGCGCTCTATAATGCGCAATGAGCGGTCTTTCGCTCGACGGCAGGAGTTTTTCTATAGAAATCCGCTTGCGAGCAGAGGCAGGCACCACCGTTGGAAATGGCATGGCTCCCGTTGTTGCGCACCTAATTTAACATCGCCCGTCTCGTCGCCTCGATCGGCTCTTACATGTATGCGGTGGCCGAGGACGAGATCGCGTTGCATCCCTACGATGAAGGCACGGCACGGCTGGAGCTCACGAACGGCGCTGCAGTCGAGCTGAGTCAGACGACCAACTATCCCTGGGAGGGCGCGATCGCCTTCACGACGAGGATCGAAAGGCCGGCGCGGTTCGCGCTGTCGCTGCGAATACCGGAATAGACGGAAGGCGCGAGCTTGAGCGTAACGGCACGATGGCCGATCTTTCGGCCCATGTCGCCGACGGCTATGCCCGCATCGAACGCGAATGAGCGGCCGGCGACCGCGTGGCGCTCCATCTGCCGCTCAAGCTTCGGCCGCACTATGCCGATCGGAAGGTCAGACAGGATGCCGGCCGCGTCGCGCTGATGAGCGGCCCGCTCGTCTATTGCCTCGATGCAGCCGACAATGGCGGGGATGTGAACGCGATCGTTGTCCCCCGCGAGATTGCGGCCGCGGAGACGACCGTGCTCAAGGACCTGAACGACGCGGTCGCTGTCGACCTCCCGGTCAAGTGACGACACGGCGAACTGGGGAAAGGCGCTTTACCGCAAGGAATGCTCGTGCCAAATCTTGACGACGAGGCCGCGATCCCAACGGCCTTTGCAATCGCGCGAACGTTCCAGGGCGCGGCCTCCTGCTTGGGCGTTTCCAGCGTCAGCGCGACCACCTGATCCATCAGCGCGGGATCGAGTGGCGCAATGCCGGGCGAACGGCTCTTGTCGCGCAAAAGGCATCCACGCCTTCGGTCATGAAACGCTCCTGCCATCGCTAGACGCAGGTCTTCGATCTGCCGGTCGCCGCTATAATAGCCACCGTCCCAGGCCGTCATCGCTCATCAGGATGATCCTCGCCCGCCACCCATGCTTCTGCGGCGAACCGCAGCAACGATGGCTAGCCGCACCGCTGGCGCCGCTTCGAACTGTCGAAAGGCAAAGCTTTTGCTGAGAAACTGCACGATGTCGTCGAGCTCTACGTCTCGCCGCCGGCCGTGCCATTGTCCTTTCCGTCGATGAAAAATAGGCGCTCGACCGAACGCAGCCGGGCCTTCTTTGAAGAAGGGGCGGGGCGGCGTTTCGTCGTTACGGCAAACTGCTTTTTTGTCGAACTTGGCGTAATAGAACCGAGCTTCGTGCTGCTCGGCGGAAACCGTGTCCGGCGGTTGAAACGCCAGCGGCGAGCTGAGCGCGTGGGCGCGCCATAAGAGTTTGGTCCCGCAGACCCGTAAACGCGGATTGGTCCAACTCGCCAAGGAGCGGAGCAAGGGGCGCATGGGCGCTAACGTTAATAGAAAGATGGACATCGTTTGCCGCACACGTCCCAGGGTTTCGCCAACGAACGAGATTCCGCAGCGGCCATTCCAAGGAATATCAACTGAAAACTTCCGGTTGTGCATTGCGAACTCACGCCGAAAGACTCCACAGCATTAGTTAAAACCATCATATTTCTGCTTCTTCTGCGCTTTGTCTGTTTCGACGATGTAGCATCGACCCGGAATGTGCCGCTCTTGGTGCATTGCGGCGAAAGGCGGTGGCGGCGTTCGCAACGACAGCCGCGTCGCTGAAAGGTGATGCGACCTTCCGGCGCATTACTCCTTGCCCCTTCCATGACTACCGCATCGCCAGATGCTGGGACATCATCCATAAACCTGGTGTCAGAAACACGACACAGCGGTGCTCGAGCCGCCGCCTAGCGATGGCGCCTCTCGCCACTGAATTACACTCAAAAATTCGCGTCAGCGCTCATAAACCCCAGTTGGCATGAATTTTGAAACTCCCTCGCCGTACAGCGCAGGAGCTGCCAAACAGCATGGAATTATTCGACAAGTGATGGCGGAAACAAAGGTCCCATGGCTTGGGCTCGTAGCTCGAGAGCCTACTGCGAGGTGAGGAGCATGTCTGCAGCAAGCAACTTGCGCGTCGATAGCAAACGACTGATCGAGGTGAATTCCATGGAGTACCGCAGGATCACAGACGTGACTTCAACGTCTAAGGCAATAGCCAGAATGTCCGATCAGTTTTCGCTTGATGCGCCAGTCTATTGCGAGGTGACGACTGATGAGGAGGTTGCCGTCGCGTTTGACATGTTTCTAAGCCAGCTCAATGGAGCTATTCGCATTGAACAGCTGTTCGACCGATTATTCGTTTTTGCGCGCAACTTCAACTGCCGGTGGATTGCCTATGGTGCTCCGGCGCAATTTCAGGATCCACATAGGCAGAACGGAGGCAAACCACAGATTACATCGAATTATCCTCCCGAGTGGCAAGAGCACTGTGTCGAAAAAGGCTATGACAAGATCGATCCCACCGTAAAGACGAGCCGGTTTCATTCGGCCGCTTTTCGGTGGAGTGAAGCGTACAAAGATGCAAGCACAACTGACAGCGAAAGACGCGTCTTCGACGAGGCTGCAAAGTTCGGCCTGAGGTCTGGTGTTACCATTCCTCTGCATGGGCCGTGTGGTAGCTTTTCGACCATGAACTTTGCTCAAACGGAAACGCGCGATCTAGAAAATATCGCGGTCGCCTACCTGCAACTTGCCGCGTTGCATTTTCATTTGCAGGTAGTGGGATGCTTGGACGTGAGCGGCGGCGATGTTCCCAGCCTTTCTGCCAGAGAAAAGGAGTGTATTCGGTGGGTAGCAAAAGGAAAATCATCATGGGACATCGGAGTTATTCTCGGAATTTCCCAAAATACAGTCAATTTCCATGTTAAAAATGTATTACGAAAATTAGAAACGGGAAGCAGGACGGTTGCCGCTTTGAAAGCTGCGCGATTAGGACTGATCGAACCGTAATTTGGACTGCCATACATCAATCAGACCTCGTTAGGGCTTCAATTGACAGTTTGCCGACTATCCACGATTCTCCGTCCGCAGGCCGTTGGGAGCATTCAGTTGGAGTATTTGCTTGGCCAATCCACTATCTGGCCGTTGCCACGGCATCGATAGACGCGTTTGACGCTTCCCCAGGAACGGCCGTCACTTCGCGCATTTGGGCGCATAATATCGCGAACACGGCAATAACCGAATGGCGGCATATCGCCGGTTGATCGGTTTGATCTTATCGACCAGACCCGCGTCCGCAAGCGGAGCCCGCCTACGAGCTTCCGAAGGACGTTGCTTGGAGACCCGCCGCGTTATTGGATCGAGTGACATCGAGCTTAACAAAGCTTTTTTGGGCCAACTTGAGAATTTCGCCTTCGATCGTCTTCTTGCCGAGCGGGCGCTGTCGTTCCTCGACCTGGTTCTGAAGAGCTCGATAGTCGGAATCGGATAACTCCTCCTGCGATGCTGTCGCTGCAAGCATGCGCCAGGTGAACAATTGGTTCGCCTGGATGCCATGCCGCCGAGCAAAATGCTCCCGTCGCGTCCGATTTCAATGTCTCTTGCAGATTGCGAGCCTTTCGGCCGTCAACTGGTGGCGGCGCTCCGAGCCGGACAGCACTTCTATCTTCGAATTGTGAGCAGTCATGATGGGCACGTTACCTCGCTTACCTAACCGTGGAGATCGCGTCCGGATTTTTTGGGCCACATATTCTGACTGGAGTAGGCGGATACTAAAGAATGGCTGGTGACCACACTACCGACGTAGGTAGGCGCATGGGCTGTGTTTAGCGTTTAAAACAGCAAAACAACCGCGCGAATTTCAACTGACGCTGTCTTGTGAGCAGAGCAAGATTGCATCGCGTTGTTCAAGGAGTATGCCGCGACGCTTTCGTGGCATCGTCGGGAGAAGATCATGCTTCAAGAGCGTCATTCCAACTTGCTGGCCACCTTTGAAAGACTCGAATCGAACGTGCGAACGTATTCGCGATCATTTCCTGTTGTGTTCAGGAAGGGCGAAGGAGCCATCCTCGAAGACGAGGGTGGTCGTCAGTATATTGATTTTCTCTCCGGCGCGGGTGTCCTTAATTACGGGCATAACGACCGCAATTTTCTGAACCATGCTATGCAATACCTAAACGCCAACGGAATTATCCACGGGTTGGACATGGCTACGTCAGCAAAACGAGAGTTTTTGGAGCGCTTCGAGGAAATAATATTACGTCCTCGCGGCCTGACGTACAAATTTCAGTTCACTGGTCCCACCGGCGCCAATGCCGTCGAAGCTGCTTTGAAACTCGCACGCAAGGCCACTGGACGTCACAGTATAATTTCCTTCACCAACGGCTTTCACGGAGTGAGCTTGGGGGCGCTTTCCGTAACGGGCAATCGATACTACCGAGATGCGGCAGGCATTCCTTCCGGCGGCGTAGCGTTCATGCCTTATGACGGGTATTGGGGGCCCGATCAGGATACTTCGGAATTTATGGAAAAGGCGCTTGCGGATGCGAGCAGTGGTTTCGATCTACCAGCAGCCGTCATTTTGGAGACTGTCCAGGGCGAGGGCGGCATCAATCATGCGAGCAAGAGTTGGCTGCAGTCGGTGGAGCGGCTTTGCAGAGAGAAGGGTATCCTCCTAATTGTCGACGACATTCAGGCAGGTTGCGGACGAACGGGTGATTTCTTCAGCTTTGAATTTGCGGATTTATTGCCAGACATCGTTCTCTTGTCCAAGTCCCTCAGTGGCTGCGGACTGCCGCTGTCCCTTTTGCTGCTCAAACCCGAATTCGATATTTGGCGACCGGGCGAACACATCGGTACCTTCAGAGGCAATAACCTTGCCCTCGTAACGGCGACTGCTGCATTGCGAAAATATTGGACGAATGGAGAGCTGTCTGCGCGTGTGACGAAGACAGGGCACATTATGAGCCAACGTCTTCGGGAGATTGGTGAAAGCAATCAAGATCAGAGTCTTCTCGTGCGCGGAAGGGGCATGATGCTGGGGCTCGATTGCGGCACAGGAGAACTGGCCGGGAAAATCGTCCGAAACGCCTTTGAAGAAGGGCTCGTCGTAGAGCGATGCGGCGCGGACGATCAGGTTATCAAGCTTCTCCCTCCGTTGACAATTGACGAGCAGACACTTCAACGCGGCCTGGACATTCTGGAGAAATCTGTCAACGCAAAGGCTTAAAGTGGTTACTGCATCCTGCTACACCTCCGAAGAAATGGCCGCGCTCGTGATCTAACGTCGTCGAGGCCGTAGCCGGCGCGCCAGGAAGCATGACCTGGCTTTGAGCTTTAAACAGCGAGCGCGTCATCCCGATCCGTCTGCCGAGGGCTGGTTTCGGGCGAGAACGAGCGGTCCGCCATGCCGTTGCGTCCACCCGCCTTGAACCGTGCGACTCAGCGGGACACGGTCTTTGGTGAGACGCATAGAAGCGTGCGGCTTTTGTTTGAGACGACCGCCCCCCGGCTACCACCGCCATTTCTTATCGACGCAAAGGCGTCAGTCGGCGTTCCTGTGAATGTCCATTCGAAATCTGCAAAACTGACGTGTGGCAAATCCAGTCCCCTTTATCCGCTCCGAATGGACAACCTCCTGAAAGCTCACATCTAGAGCGCCCCGGAATGGTACTTCTCAGCTGACCAAGCCGCAGATCGAACGCGGCCGCTGACCCCAGCCAAGCGGGCCGGAATTGGGCCAGGTCGATTGCTTTCCCGAAAGCAAAATCAGCGTGCCGATCCTTCCCACCAACTGACTTGAGCTTCGGCTTATCAGCTATCTGGTCTGATAGTGGACCGAGTGCTGGATGCAGAATTAGTCTCAATGGCGTTCTCAGTCCGAGGATGGCTAAAATGCTTCAGAGCTTGGCGATCATTGTCAACGACGCACGAGAGATAATCATAGACCAGAAAGGTCGCTGCCAAGCGGCGCTAGGCTTGCCTGCGGGCACATCAGTGCTAAGTCACTTGTTGTCTCAGTTGGCGCAGGCAGGCGTGCAGAAGACGGTGATCTTAAGCCTTTATGGTGTTGGTGATCTCGGCTTGGATTTGCATAACAGCCTGAATGGCATGGAGCTCTGCTTCCGCGCTCTGCCTACGCCGAATGCCGGGCGCCTCATTGATGCAGTAACGGTAGACGAGATTAGGGAGGTATTTGGTGACGTCTTTGTTTTCACCGAGAACCTCAACATCGACTTCTCGCTTATCGAGCGCTTGGCACAGTCATCTGACAGCAACCTCGTCGTAGTAGGTAGGGCAGATAGCCAGCGATCGTTGCGCTTGCTAACAAATAAGTCGCTACGGCTTACAGCAATCCTCCCCCAGGACGCTGCCAGTGGGAGAAACGTCTCTGATTTGAGACCTGTCGGCGTTTATAAGTTCGGGCCCAAATTCCTTCGCAGCATTGCGCGAAATCGACGGCGCCGGTCCAATGATGATCTTGAGTTTTTCGAAGCTGCATTGGGCCGTCAGGCGTATGAAATGCACGTCATACATCGTGAAACCACAGCCCGCCACGAAGGTTGACGTCAATCTTGAGGGGCTGCTTCTGCCTCCAGTTCCAACTTGACGCGGCGGCCACGGCAAAGGCGAAGTGGCGCGCCGCTCTCCGTTCATGCTTTGTGGACATTCGGGAAGCCGTTCCGCCGATCGGCCCAGAGATGACCCAAAGTTCATATTCGACATCATGTTACGCTGACATCAGCGATGCCCGCCAAGCCAGGCCGATCCAAGGCATGCGAGTGCCGCAACATCCGGCGCCCTCCCGAGCCCTCTTATCTGGCTGCTTGAGGTGGGCCATTGTGGGGGCGTGTCTGTGAATAGCATTTCTTGCCGTTCTATAGTCCCGACTGAATCGAGGTGTTTGCTCTAAGCTCAAGGCGCTCCTGCGGGCAAGGATCTCCATTGAACCGCTCTGACATCAGCAATCTGAGCGCGATGGCTAACTTAGTAGCGATCTCGTCAGTGCTGACGTCTATCAGGTGTCGAGCGATGTGCCACCAGACTTGCAGCAGATCTCGGCAACCGAAACGCCTTCATCATCCTGCTTTGAAATGGACGCCTTCTGGGCGTCCGAAATCTGCAACGCCTTCACCGTTTTCCGTTCCTGTCCCAGCCAGAAAAGTGCACCGAAAAACTTTAACCAATATGGTCCGGTTTGAAGAGTTCAGCTCATTGAGCCGACAATGACGGAGATGGAACACAGCTCCTTTGGTGCCTTCCTCTTGTTCTAGAAGGATTTTTTCATTTGGCATAGTGCATGCACGGCTGTCGCAAACGCACCACGCAGCCAGGATCAATGACCATGATCAACAACAATGCTTCTGGACCAAACTCTGACTACTTTTCTCAAGGCTCCGTCATTCCTCCTCGTGAGGCACTGACCTTTCTTGACCTCGAGCTGAATATAACCAGCCATCGTGTGCGGCGAAATGGCCACCCGATACATCTTACTCCAACAGCATTCCGTCTTTTACATCACCTGATGAAAGACCCATTCAGGGTGTACTCCCGACCTGAACTGAAGAATGCAGCTTGGCCGGACAATGTGCATATTGGCCCCCGCACCATTGATGTTCATATCGGCCATTTGCGCGCAGCCCTCAACCGAGTAGGCGAGCCAGGTCTCATACGAACCGTGCGGTCCCTCGGCTATGCGCTTTTCGAGTAGGGGTCGGCAATGCCTCGGCAGCGGGTAATAGCCCCTATATACCCCTTGATCATCGTCTTGCGTAGCAGATGGTCGAGCTAACTTCATTGGGAGTGAACCAACATCGCGAAAAGAGTGCCTGTCTCGCGCACATGTCTCACGAACGTCATGTTGTAGTGACGGCCAGGCCAGAATGGCAGCAGACATATACGGCGAACGGGCGGCCGTGTCGTTTCTTCCATCGGACGTTCAATCGCGGAAGGAGTTCTGCCGGCATTGACAGAAAGGTCTCGCAGCCGACACTCCTGTATGTTTTGGCGTATCGGCGACATGGTGGTTTGGCGCGGCTGTCTGCTGCGCATTTTGCTTAACGAATTGAAGAATCAAAAGAAAAATTCTTAGACGAACTTTTTGCCGGTTGGGCACGATTTTTGAATCCCTCGTAGTAAGCGGTGGAAATGCCAACATCTTCCTCTTTTATATTCAATTCACGTAACAAAAAGGAAAGCCACTATGCCAACTCCACGTCGGAAGGCACAACCCCAGCGTCGCTTTTGCGCTCGTGCCGTTCGTTTCTTAGCTTTTTTGGACCAAGCATCTTAGTCCGCTCACAGAAAGTCATCAGTCGTTTCGGGTTGGTCCGCACGGGATTGCGGGGCGCCCAGTTCCGCTATTCCCAAACAGTGCTTCAGGACTTTTTTAGTCGAGCAAGGAAGTAGATCAGAATGGATCTCCCCGTTGTCAGTGCCATCAAGGACAGCTATGAGCGGCTGCCTCGGCAAATGAAGGTCGCCGCAAGTTGGTTGGTGGATCATCCGACTGAGGTCGCACTGCTGTCGATGAGGGAGCAAGCGCGAAGAGCGCATGTCCCTCCCACAACACTAACGCGACTAGCAAAGCGCCTTGGCTTTGACGGTTTCGACAAGTTGAAAGTTGTGTTCGCGAACAGCGTCAGGAAACGGCCACAAAGCTACACGGGATGTAAAGAGGAATTGATAGCACGAGGGGAGGCCGAAGGTGATGGCGCCATGGTTAGCGACACGGTCGAAGCACTGGATAGCTATCTCAGTGACCTCGCGAAACCCTCCACCATTGCCGCGCTCGCAGGAGCCGCCGATCTCATGGTGGAAGCAAGGCAGATCTTTTGCATCGGCCTGCGCTCGAGTTTTCCTGCGGCCCATCTTATGCATTATCTCGGGTCATTGATTGACTTGCCCATGGCATTGATTGACGGCGTAGGGGGAACCCAGAATGATGCACTCCTGTCTGCGAGCCGACGAGATGTTTTATTGGTAGTTTCAGTTCGCCCGTATAGTCGATACACAATGCAGATCGCTGAATTCGCAGCGACGCGCGGTGCGAAGCTCGTGGCGTTGACGGACAGCGAGCTCTCCCCTATTGCCAAAATCTCTGAAACTGTAATTCGCGTTCGGACCGAAGTGCCTTCGGTCTTTCACACCATGACTCCGGCGTTCGCGGCGGTAGAATGTCTCTTGCAATTGATCGCAGCCAGACGCGGCAGCTGCGCGATTCAAGCTTTGGCAGCCAACGAAGCAGATCTCGCAGCACTAGATCAGCAGTGATAGGAGTTTAAAAACTATTTGCGACAAGGTCCTTCGCGATTGGGTCCGTCTCGTTTCCTTCGCTCGGTTGACGACGGTTCTGTCGATATACTGAACCGAAGTATTCCCGTCGCTGCGGCTCCAAACGCTTGAACTATAAGGCTCGTGCCGCACTGTCCCCTAATTGGCACGCCGATTGCTTGGGGACACGCCGAATTATTCCTTGCGATAGTGGCAAACCGCAGACTTCAGCTGAGGAGGTTTAAAATGAAATGCACTCGAACGCTCAAGATCACTCCAGCGGACGCTGCACTGTTGAGCGCGATCCCGCCAATCAAAGTTTTGCCGCGTCCGACGCAGGTGCCGCTGTCATTCGCCCAGCAGCGGCTTTGGTTCCATTCGCATCTGACGGGCGGCCGGGACGCCTGTCACTTGCAGATGAGGCTTCGGCTCCGAGGCAAGCTCGACGACGCGGCGCTGCAGTCCGCCTTGGACGGGCTGGTGGCGCGTCATGAGGTGCTGCGCACCACCATCGGAGTGGATGGCGACGAACCATTCCAGCGAGTGGGGCCGGCTAACGTCGGTCTGCCGCTAAAACAAGACGATGTCATAATGGGAGCCGCCGCGGAGGCGACCCTCGCGATGTTGATAAGCAATGAAGCGCAGGCACCATTCGACGTCGAAGCCGGGCCGCTGGTCCGCGGGCGGCTTGTGCGTTTGACAGTGGACGACCACGTGCTGCTGATCACCATGCACAACATGGTCTCCGATGAACACTCATTGAACATCCTGACGCACGAGTTCATCGAGCTCTATACCGCCGTCCGGACTGGCCGCCCGCATCAGCTGGCGCCGTTGCCGGTGCAGTATGCGGACTACGCGCTTTGGCAGCGCAGTTGCCTGGTGAGAGAGGTGTTAGAGCGGCAATCGGAATACTGGGGGCGGATGCTGGCGGGTGCCCCAACAGCTTTGAAGCTGCCGAGGGACCGGCTGCACTCAGCGCGGGCTGACTACAAGGCCAATTCCGTCGAGTTCGTTTGGCACGAGCCGCTGACCGCGCAGCTCATGGCGCAGAGCCGACGTTTTGGGACTACGCTGTTCGTGACTATGCTGGCGGGCTGGGCGTTTTGGTTGGCAAGGTTATCGGGTCAGGAGGAATTAAGCATCGAAATGCCAGGCGCCAACCGCACGCGCACAGAGGTTTCTAGGCTTATTGGGCCCTTCATTAACACCCCGGTGTTGCGGATCGATTTGTCGGGCGATCCTACGTTTGAGGCATTGCTGGAGCAAGTGAACACGGCCGTGCTTTTGGCGCAGGTATATCAGGACTTGCCTTTTGATCAGGTGATCGAACGCGTCAATCCGCGAAAGCAGGCCCACACCGCAATCATACATGCTATACCTGCATCGTCAAACAACCCTGGGGCGCCAGTGGAATTGCCGGGGCTGAGCCTCGAGTACATCGGCGTTGACGAACGTGTCGCGCAACATGATCTGGCGCTTGAGCTTGGTGAGGTAGGTGAGACGATTCACGGAAGGCTTGTCTACGCGACGTCGCTGTTCGACCAGAGCACGGTCGAGCAATTCGCGAGGTATTTGCAGCAGGCGCTGAGCCAGATGGCGGTCGACTTCGGCCAGCGGGTTTGGTCGGTGCCACTGTTGGAGAAGGAAGGGAGTCGTCTTTCGGCAGAGTCGAAGCCGAGGGAAGTGGCTTTTTACCAGGATCGCTGCGTTGACGAGCTGCTTGAGTCGCAGCCGGAGCTGGACGCGGTTCATTGCGAGGACGAGAACCTGAGCTATCGTGAACTGAACGCGCGGATCTCCGCGGCGCCTCAAGTTCGCCAAGTTCAAGCATCGGTCGACAACTTGGACGCGATCGAGGGAGCGCGCGACGGAACCGAGGGGGAGCTACAAGCTAACAGCATCACGCGTTATCATGTAACAAAATTCTATCGAGAACAAATCACCGACAAGACTTATTCCGAGCAGCTTAGACATATCGTCGAGCCCTCATTCGAAGAGTTCGAGAGTCCCGGCAATCTGGATACGAGCGGCGAGCACGACAACACCGTCGTGCCCGGATTTCAGCACAAATACCCTCAGACGGGGTTGTTGCTGGTAACGGACCGTTGCGCTTCATATTGCCGTTATTGCTTTCGCAAACGCATCGTGGGTAAAAATTCCGATGAAGTTGCAACAGATTTCGCGCGAATTTCAAAATATATTAGAGGACACCCCGAAATAACTAACGTGCTGCTATCCGGCGGCGACCCGTTCATGCTTAGCACTGCCAAGCTCGAAAAAATCCTGGATAGTATGCTGCCGATCCCGCATTTGAATTCGATTAGGTTCGGCACGAAAATGGTCGCCTACGAGCCTAAGAGGTTTGAGGATCCCGCTTTATTACCTTTGTTCCAGCGGATCAATGACGCAGGTAAGGCCGCAGTGATCGTCACACATTTCGATCACATCGGTGAAATCTCGGTCGATGCAGAACGCAATATTCGTTCCTTGGGTGCACAAGGCGTGCAGTTCCTCAACCAATCGGTACTTCTTAGGCGTATCAATGATAGTCCCGAAATCTTGGCCGCGACGTTCGCCAAGTGCCACCAAATGGGTGTCCACCCCTATTATCTCTTCCAAGGTAGGCCGGTAAAAGGCGCATCGCATTTTCAGGTTTCACTGCGCCGCGGACTAGAGATTGCCCACGGCATCAACCAACGCCTCAGCGGTATTCAAAAGACCTTCAAATACATCATGTCGCATTACACAGGAAAGATCGAGATCCTCGATCTTGGAACCGATGGCCGCATGTATATGCGATATCATCAAAACAAAACTCCGGAAAAAATTGGAAAGATCTTTTCACGACTGTACGCCGAGGGTGCATGCTGGTTGGATGATTTGCCCGAGGGATGAAATCCAAAGGCTCGCGTTTCTGGTTGTCGGCCCGTTTTCGCAAGGCAACGATGCGGAGATCGATATATCGCGCTTCCGCAGCCCGAAGAAGCTTGCCGTTACGCAAGGCTTGTACTCTCGACGTCTTCGATTGGCGGAAAGACCTATCGTAAGTATTCGGCAACGATCGGCGAGGGCCGCAGGGCTTTTTTGCGTGAACGACGGTTCCACTGATGGCTAGCGCATCGACTTGTTTGAAGATCGCAAAGCCGATGGCGGAAACGTTCACTTGGAGTGCCCGCTCCGGAGGTAAGATCGTCCAAGGCGCGGTCGCTGAAGTGCTCAGGGTGCGGGTTTCGGTAATTCGCGGACAGGGATTCCATTAAATCTCGGACAGCGATTTCACTAAATCCGGGACAGCATTTCCGCTAATTCCCTGACAGTCTTTCGGCGATTACAACATCGACTTTCGTACGCGCCGTTTTTGCCATTCTGAGCCTCGATTTGAACGAGGGGCTGATGAATGGCGAGACGGAAACAGCCGAGACTTACTGACGTGAAGGACATTCGATCGATATTGCGACTGACGCACGAACAGGGGCTTTCGGTTCGTGCGATATCGGAACGGCTGAAGATCGCAAAATGACCATTTCGACGTATCTGCTGCGGGCGCGTGAAGCCGGGCTGACGGGCTGGCCGTTGCCGCCTGGGTTTGACGAGGACGCTGTTTTGCTGCGTCGCCTGTTCCATCGTCGTTGCCGCCCGCCCCAGGACATGCACGAGCCCGACTGGGGCAAGATCGCCAGCGAATTAAAGCGAAAGGGCGTGACGCTGACTCGCGGACCGCGGCCCAACGGTTATGGATATACATGGTTCTGTGAGCGGTTCGCCGCTTTCGAACAGCGCGCCAGCGCCACCTTTCGCAATCGCCACACTGCCGGCGCGGCGATACAGACCGACTACGCCGGCCACACCGTCCGGGTGATCGATCCGGCGACGGGTCGAGATTTGGCCGGCGCAGATCTTTGTCGCGGTTCTGCCGCCCTCCTTGTACACCTTCGCCTATGCAAGCTTCACTCAACGGCTGCCGGACTGGATCGAGGGTCAGCAACGGGCGCTGCGCTTCTTCGCTGGCGTGACGAAAGCGATCGTCTGCGACAACCTCAAGGCCGGCGTTGCCAAGCCCTTGTGATTTGAGCCGGCCATCAACGCCACTTTTGCAGCATTCGCCGAGCATTGCGACACGACGATCCTGCCGACCCGTCCAAAACGGCCGAAGGACAAGGCACAGGTCGAAGGCAGCGTTCTCATCGTTGAGCGCTGGATCCTGGCGCGGCTGAGAAACGTCCGCTTCTTCAGCCTCGTCGATCTCAACGTGCGGATCAGCCAGCTTCTCAACGATCTCAATAACCGACCGATGCGACGGGTTGGCAAATCCCGACGTCAGCTCTTCGAGGAGATCGAACGCGAAGCGCTTGCACCCTTGCCGGCAACCGCATTCGAATATTCCGAATGGAAATCGGCAAAGGTTCATCCCGACTACCATGTCGAAGTCGATAAGGCCTTCTATTCCGTGCCGCACCGCCTGATCGGCCGCCAGGTCGATGTCCGGCTCACAAGCCGGATCGTCGAGATCTTCCACGATCACCAACGCGTCGCCCGCCACCGCCGGACGTCGCAGCGGTCACCGTCAACGAGCACATGCCTAAGACACATCAGCACTATGCCAACACGACGTCCGCGAGCCTCATCAAGCAGGCTGCAAAGATTGGCCGCAACGTTCGCGGAGTCAGCGTATACGCTGCCTGTGTCGATACTATCTTCCTAAGTAGGTGCACGCGGCCGATGTCGCCGTTTAAAGGTGCCAAGCCACCGCCAAAACTCCAGTTCGGACTAGGTTTTGGGATCGCACCTGAGAGAGCGGGCCGTTGCGGGCGTGTAGGCCGCACAGGTCAGACGTGGCCATCCTGTGGACGTGTGACCGGTCATGCATCAACTTTCAAAACGGCAGGGCTCATACCGCGATCTTTTGAAGATCCCTGGCCTCTTCCCTCTCATCGTTGCTGCGACCCTGTCCCGTCTGGCCGGGCGCATGTTCGTCCTCACATTGGTTCTGTTCGCCCTGGCGCAGTTTTCGTCATCGGCGCTGGCAGGGTGGCTGACATTTGCAGCGATCGTTCCTGGTCTGATTGTAAGCCCTCTCGCGAGCGTTCTGCTCGATCGCGTAGGGCCGACAATTGCGGTTAGGATCGACATGATCGCCAGCGCAGTCTTCGTCGTCGCGATCAGTTTCGTCGGTTGGGCCGGTTGGTCCAGTCCGCCGGCCTTGTTCATCCTGGTGATGCTGTTCTCGCTCACCGGGCCTTTGGGCGCCGCGGGAACCCGCATTCTGCTCCCGCGGCTCGTTCCACCCGGCGCGCTTGATCGGGCCAACGCACTGGACATCGCAGTCTACGCCATCGTCGATGTCGTTGGGCCGGCGATGGCGGGTGTCGTCCTCGCCTGGCTTGGGCCAGAAGCTGCGATGGCTATGATCGCCGCAGCGTACGCTGGTGCCGCGATCTGCTTGCCCCACGTCCAACACTTGCCGGGATCGGATTCCACACACACATCTTTCTTGCGTCAAACGATCGAAGGCATTCAGATGGTGGCGCGGCAGCCGACCCTCCGCGGCCTAGCCGTCTCCTATTCACTGTATGAGATCACATGGGGCGCCCTCTACGTTGTGGTTCCGGTTTACGTGGCCGATCACTACGCCACGGCGGCGGGCGATCCAGTAACCGGGCTTTTGTGGGCTGCGATGGGTATTGCCGGAGGCGTCAGTGCGCTCCTTGCCGGGCATGTGCGCACAACTGGACGCGAGCGCGGTGTCATGGCCGCCGGAATGCTTGTCACCGCATTTGCAGCATGGCCGGTTGGGGCGGAATTCGGATTCGGCGGTCTGGCAACCGGCCTGATGCTCGCCGGCGTGGCGTCCGGGCCTATCAGTGTCGCACTGCTGACCTTGCGCCAACGCCGTACCGATCCGCAACAGCTTGGGCGCGTGCTTTCCATTTCGATCAGCCTGAACGGCGCCGGTTTCCCGCTGGGCTCGGCCATTGCTGGGATGGTGATCCCTGAATCGTTGTCAGCCACATTCGCTCTGGCAGGTATCGCCTCCGTCGTTGCAGCCATCGCAAGCATGTCGATCCCTTCGGACACAGCGCCGGCGGCCTGATGCTTCGCCGCTGTAATGTCGCTTTTCAGCGGCCGAGCGATACCGAGGGGCACTCTCTCTCTCTCTCTCTCTCTCTCTCTGAGCGTTGTGAACCGGCGCTGAACTTTGACCCCGTATTGGAGTGCGCCCTTTGGGGTGGACATGGATCAGGCTGCTGATTTGCCAGTCTGGCGGATGTGTTGATCCTCGAACTCTTGGGGGCTCAAAGTAGCCGAGCGCTGAATGGAGCCATCGTTTGTTGTTGTAGGCCTCCTCGATGAAGTGGGGAAGGTGCTCGGTGATCTCTTCGAAGGTTTCGAAGGCCATCGGATAGACCGCCTCGACTTTCAGCGTGTTCATGAAGCTCTCTGCCTTGGCGTTGTCATAAGGGTTGCCCCGGCGACCCATTGAACCGATCAGGCCGTTGGCGGCCAGTGTCTCGCGGTAGAGCTCGGCAGCATACTGGGCAGATTCAACCGGTCGTCGCAACATCTTGAACAAGGATGTTACGATGAAGCCTCACAAGCGTCGTTCAGATCGCTCGACACGAAGCAAACTACGTTCGCCGGGCCGGCCACCAGTCTGGCAGCGTGAGAATCTTTGCCGCTTCTGGCAGGGTATTTCGTCTGGTCAGACGAGTGAGGACGCGGCGGTAGACGCCGGCGTTTCGGCACCGGTCGGAGCGCGATGGTTTCGGAGTTCAGGAGGAATGCCACCAACGCATTTGGCCCCATCGGCAAAGGCGCCGGGCGGGCGATATCTAACATTTTCAGAGCGCGAGGACATTGCAATCGAAGTCGCCAAAGGCACCTGCATCCGGGCCATCGCACGCAAACTCGGCAGGTCGCCGAGCACGATCTCTCGCGAGCTGCGGCGGAACGCAGCCACACGAGGTGGGAACTTGGACTATCGGGCCAGTACAGCGCAATGGCATGCCGATCGCGCCTCCCTTCGTCCAAGGCCAGGCAAGCTCGTCACAAACCCTGCTCTGCGCGATTATGTTCAGGAACGGCTAGCAGGTACGATTACCAAAGGAGATGGCGTCGGATTTACCGGCCCTGATGTGATATGGAAGGGGCGCCGTGCTGTTCACCGCCAGAGCAGGCGCTGGTCAACGGCCTGGAGCCCGGAGCAGATTGCGCATAGGCTTCGGCTCGATTTCCCCGAGGATCCGACCATGCGCATCAGCCATGAGGCTATTTACCAAGCGCTGTATATCCAGGGACGTGGTGCACTGCGTCGGGAGCTAACCGCCTGCCTGCGGTCCGGACGGGCTTTGCGCATGCCTCGGGAACGAGCCCGAAACCGCGGCAAGTCCTTCATTGGCGACGCAATACTGATCAGCCAGCGGCCGCCCGAGGTTGAGGATAGAGCCGTGCCCGGACATTGGGAAGGGGACCTCATCCTTGGCTTGGGAAGCTCCGCAATCGGTACACTGGTCGAACGTGCTACGCGCTTCACGATGCTGCTGCACCTGCCGCGCATGGAGGGCTATCAACCCGGAAAGAGCATCAAAAATGGTCCGGCGCTGGCCGGCCACGGTGCCGAAGCTGTACGCGATGCCATAACGAGATCGATCACAAGTCTTCCAGAGACGTTGCGCCAGTCGCTTACCTGGGATCAGGGCGCAGAAATGGCCCAGCATGCACTTCTGCGGGTCGACACGGGACTACAGATCTACTTTTGCGATCCCCAAAGCCCCTGGCAGCGCGGCACAAACGAAAACACGAATGGCATATTGCGGCAGTATTTTCCTAAAGGCACCGATCTCAGCAAACATACCTCCGACGAACTCGATGCGGTCGCCCATGCTATCAATACAAGGCCACGCAAAACACTTGGCTGGAGAACACCAGCGGAAGCACTCGACGAATTCCTCTCAAACGTTAAAATCCACAGTGTTGCGACGACCGGTTGAATCTGCCCTGCGAGCCGCGGTCGGAATGGTGGACCACGCCCGGCGGCGGCTTTCTCCTGTCAATGGCCGCCTCAAGGCTGTCACCGTCAGCCGTGCGTCGATCGATTGACCGATGGCGTAACCGACGATCAACCGCGACCAGGCATTGAGGATGATGCGACGTAGATGAAACGGGTCGGCAGGGAAACATAGGTGATCTCGCTGACCCAAAGCTGGTTGGGAGCCGCTCGGATGTCCTTCGCCAGGTTCGGGAAGATCGGGCCGTCGTGATCGCTGTCGGTCGTGGCGATGAACCGTCGCCTGATCTTAGGCCGCAGATCGTGTTCGCGCATGAGGCGGTCAATCTTCTTGTGGTTCACGACAAGGCCCTGCTGCCGCAGGGCCGCACCGACGTGGCGGTAGCCGTAGAACTCGAGCTCGTCGTAGATCGCGAACGTCGCTTCGACGATCGCGGTGTCGTCGGCCGATCTTTCCGGGCGGTCATAATAGGTGGAGCGCTTCCCATCAGCCGGCATCCTTCCGCCACGGAGATGCCGCGGGGCCGGTGATGACGGATGTAGTCCCGTCGGTCGCGGTGCCTTTTCACAGCCCCTTTGCGAACGTCAGCTCCAGTGCCTGTTTGCCGACCAGCCGCTTCAGCGCCGCGATCGAGGCCTCGTATCCCTGGATGAGGTCGGCGGCCTGCGCATCGTCGTCAAATGCGCCTTCCTCGTATTTTCGTGACCCAGATGCGGATAAGATTGCACGACACGTCGTGGCGTTTTGTCAGACCATGCAACGGTTCGCCGGCGAGGAATCCTGCACGACCTGACGTTTAAATTCGACGCTGTGACTGCGGTGCTTTGCCATGAGTCTTCTTTCCGAGAACCCGGTAGGCCGGTCAATTCCTCACCCGGGTCTATCCACCCAAGGACCGCACTTCATTATCCGCATTAGCTGTGTAGACTTGAGGACGTTGCTGTTCGGGACCAGACGCACGTGAGACGCAGGTAGTCGCCGCCGCGGGATTAAGCGCATGTTTTTGCATATCCTTTCTAACACATCCTCGTCGTGGCACACCAATTGCATCGGCGTCGCGAAGAAGCCGTTACGATCATTGCGTCTCATACTTAAGGAAGGGGGTCCGTTGAAGACCTCGAACGATCCCAAGTATCGCGCTCCACCCGATGGCTACGAAGGCTTATTGTCTAAGGTCCTACTGCGAAGTGCGCGTCTGCTGAAGTAAGTTGTTTTTCTTTCTTGTTCTTGCTGTTAACAGCCTCTGGTTGTAGGTGGCAAGCCAAGGCCGTTCAGGCGGCATAATTCCAACGCATGAGTGTGTGGACTGAAAGCCGGTCGGTGGAAGACGCATGATGGGGCAGGGGCGAATGCGCGCGTGTATCTCGCCTGCGGGGCGACCGACATGCGCAAAGGGATCGACGGCCGCGACGCCTGGCAATATTCATCGCCCACGCCTTAAGCCAGGACCATATTCTGACCACCGTCAGCATGACTTGAGCCGCTTCATAGAGCAGCGTTCGCATCATTGTGTCACCACACAGGGAAATCCGGCCGACGCGATTGCTCTCACCAGATTGGTTCATCACTGGGCCAGCACTAATGCAGGGCCAAAATCCGTGGCAAGGCTTCAAGTCGGTCTATGTCGCACGCGCCGCTCTGGCATGCCGGAACCAACGAGATCTCCCGCCTCCAGATCGTGCAGACGAAAGCGGCTGCTAGCATATTGTCATCGCAGCCATCGATGGACTGAAGGTTGTGCAGAGGCGATAACCTATAGACCATCGTACAAACCTTCGCTAGTGCGTCAGGCCAGAGCCCGGATGAAGTCTGCTGCTTTCACTGACCCCCCCATGCGCGCCAGCTTCTTGGTCCTGATCACGCGAACTTGCAATTGGTGTCATCGACCAATCAATCAGGTCTACGGCACGTTGAAGTATCGCTTTGGTGCGTGCAAGATCTGGCGAAGCGGCGATGACATGTCCGATCTTGTCTCGTTCATCACCTTTCCTGACGATCGGAGTCCCAGGTTCGATAAAAATCTTTACCTCTTGGACACCTGGTACCGCAGCCGCCCGAGTGTCCCCACCGATGGTATCGAGGATGCCATCGCGATCAGGAATTAGGACCCGCGCGGCCGCGGTATCCGAACGACTCTGGCGAAAAGTGCATTCCTCTCCGATGACAAGCTTGATGTGTTCGGCGATGAGATCGATGCCGTACGCCAGCTTGACCAGTTGAGAATTAGGTGTACCCGCAAGACGAGGATTGACTTCAATTATAACTGGGCCGAGCTTCGTCCACCGTAAATCAATGTTCTTTGGCCCCCAGCCAAGACCGAGGGCTTGCAGACAGCTGAGCGAAACATCTACGAGGCGGTTATGCCTGTAATCGGTCAGAAAGGCGGGATAGATGTACTCACGACAGACGAAATGCGGTGGGTCGCCGAAGTCAGCGGCGCCAATTCCGATGACCTCATTTTCCATTATTTCAACGCTATAGTGGGGCCCTTGCGCGAATTCTTCGACCAGTATTCTTGGCGAACACTGCCATCTGTGATCTCCCAATAGATAGTCCGTATGTTCGGCAAGCTCATCCACATTGCGGCACAATCGGACACCGCTGCTGCCGATGCCGACGGCTGGCTTGACAATCACCGGAAAGTCAATTTCGGTAGCAGAGTCTTTTACGCCCATAGCATCTACCGCGAAGCGAAATGCAGGCACAGGTACACCGCACTCCGCAAGAAGCTGACGTTGAGCGAACTTGTCGCAGCATCGCTCAACCGCTGCGGGGTTCGGTCCCGGCAGACCGAAGTGCTGGCAGAGCTTGCCGACGGCCGCGTATAGTGACTCCCGCGCGCTGGTTATGCCAGCAACGTCGGCGGACCGGGATAACCTAGAACATACCTGTATCATCGCGGCAAGGTTATCTGTGTCGACACAGATTGTCTCACAGTCACTTCCTACAAGATAGTCATACTGACTTGGATCAGCTGACAGAGTAATCGGATGAAGACCAAGACGCTGGGCCGCCTGGATGTACAGCGGGCCATTACTTGCGCCTTCAAGGAGAACGAGAGCTCTTTTTCGCATTGACTGGTGACTCCGAAAGATTGCATGAAGTGCTGTCGCCCTTCACACCGCAACCGGCCCACTTCGCGGCCGAACAACGATTAAGATCACGTAGCAGCAGACGCTATTCTGTTGAAGGCGATCCGAATTCTCCATTCGAAACAGAAGGTCGCCAGTAGGTGACGGACATGAATGCTGTCTCGGTTTGATAGCAGTGTGGATTTGCATGCACATGGGACTGAATGCAGCCGCTTTCAGTCACTATTGCAGTTGACGAATACCAACGAATACCCCGAGCCTATACTACCATCCTTAATAGCTGCACGGGACGAGATTGTCCCACAGTCGGGGGCGAACTGTGGTTTGGGAGGAGGCCGCTCAGGCGCGTGTGATGGTGACGCACTCACCGTTGCTCCGCCGCCGCCCATACGCGAGATGCAAGTTGCAGCGTCGGGCGGATTTACGACGGGGACGGCTGCGCTTCTCTCGCGACGGCCCACATGAAACCGGCCAGTTCGCGGGCGATCGCCGTGCAAACCACGTCGTGCGCTTACCCCGCCCGTTCAACATTCGATAGCGCGACGTTAGCCGGGTCTGCGCCTTTCATGCGATTTCCCGCACTTTCGGTGGAGCTTGTTCCAGACGATACAGCTTTTTCGCGCCCATTTTCGGAGGATGCCGATAAGTCCACGCGCTCTCGACCAGCATATGTCGAACTCTTCCGTTCCCTGCTTTGGTGATGCCACTCCTCCTGACTTTCTCTCCCGGTTGATCGTTCTTCAGGAACAAGGCCGAGATATCCCATGAGCTGGCGTGTGTTCTCGATCCGACAGCACATCGCCGGTTTCGGTGGCGAATGTCACGGCGACGATCAGGTCCACGCCGCGTAATGTCTGCAATGCACGAACGATCGGCGCCAGCGACCAGGCAAAGCAACGAACTCCTCGATCGCACCTTCCAGCCGTTGGACCCGTTCGTTCGGGATGCGCACCGCCTCGACCATTTCCTGGAGTGCGATTTGATGTTCCGGGTGATCAAACTGTTGCTCCTGCAGCCAGCGCAGATAACGCATCGTCCAGCCGTTCTTGCGCGGATAGATACGACCGTGCTTGAGCATGAAGGCGCTTATCAGTTGGCGGTGCACACGCGATGTATCGACTGCCGCCGCTCGAGCGCGAACGAGATCGCCTATGGCCTCATCCCCTTCGTCCGGAACCACACCGCGGTCAGCTCGGCGGCCCGCAACAGGCGGGCGAGCGAAAGTGCATCTCAGCGGTTCGTCTTCACCCGATCACCGGGCTTCCTTGGGATCAGTAAGGGCGCGACCACGGTGCAATCGTGGCCATCGGATCAAGCGATCGAGACCGTAGCCGGTGGAACCGGCTTCATAACAGAAATGCACGTGCTCAAACTTTGTGGCTATTCGCTGAATCACCCGGCGCATGACTGCGTCCGACGCCTCAACTTCATGGAAAGAAGGACCTCTCCGTTCCGACTGCCATCCGCAATCGCGATGGCACTCTTCAGCTTGGCAACACTAATTCCGACAAAGGCTTCTCTATAAGCCGACATGGCTCGTCCTACTGTGATGAGGATAGGCTCGGCAAGCCCGAGCAACCCTCGAACGCGCAGTGTGTAGGGCGAGCCACACTTCACGTTTTCAGAGGCGGACATACTGTATTACAACAGACAAGCCGGGCTTAGCAAACACGGCGCCGAAGTCGATCCTCAAACTTTACAGGATCTTCACAACCGCAAATCGCTCGACAATGTTAGGTTCCCGCGCGTCTGAGATCAGCCACCGGTAAGAGCTGGTGGCAATTCCGAATTACGCACGCGGGGGTCAGGAGCCAATGGCAAACAGAGCACTTATCCTGCTTGAAGGTCATAAGAGTAACGGTCCGCTCTACATTCAGGCGGCCCAGCGTCTTGATCTTCATCCAATTACTCTGACAACGGATCCAACTCAATACCATTATCTGGAAAGGGAGAAGATTGATGCAATCCGTGTTGATACGAAGAGTCTCGATTCGCTGATTCGCGTGTGTTCTCGGCTACGGACGACCTATGACATTGTCGGCATTACGGGGTTTTCGGGCCTCGACGAGTCGTTATATTTGACCGTTGCGAAGCTCTGCCAACACTTCGGTCTACCAGGACCGAACCCCGCAGCGGTTGAGCGATGCTGCGACAAGTTCGTTCAGCGACAGTGTCTCGCGAAGGCTGGAGTTCCAATGCCTGCCTTTCGCTTGGCGGCAGATGCTATGGGAGTAAAAGACTCTGCTACCGAGATTGGCTTTCCGGTGGTAGTTAAACCAGCTGTAGGGAGCGGCAGCAGCGGTGTCCGACTGTGCCGCGACGTCAGTGAATTAACGGAACATACGAACTATCTGTTGGGAGGGAAGCACACATGGCCGTGCGAGCCTCGTATACTGGTCGAACAATTCGCGCGAGGGCCGTCTTATAGCACTGATACGATGGGAGATATGGTCATCGCCGTTGGTGCGGCGGAGTTCGACCAACCACCGTATTTCGTCGTTCGCGAAAGCGTCTTTCCAGCCCGGCTAACTGGTGATGACTATAGACGCATCGTCGATGTTTCACTGAGCTGTTTGCAAGCCCTCGGTCTTAGTTGGGGGCCAACGAACATTGAATTTCGATGGACGAAGCAAGGCCCCGTCGTTATTGAAGTTAATCCGCGGCTTCCCGGTTGGACCACTCCCCGTTTAATTCAACTGGCTTACGGAGTTGATCTCATCACCGAGCACATCAATCTTGTCACCGGTGAGAAATGCGATTTGCGTGCAACACATTTGCTCACTGCAGCGGCGCGGTTCCTAGTTCCTCATCGCGATGGTATCCTTGATTGGCTCGACGGCGACAGTCGGGCGGCTGCGGTACCTGGTGTCGCTGAGGTCAGATTTTATGTTAAACCAAACACCCTGATCGTCAGAAAAGGCGATTACTTGGACTCTGTTGGTCATATTATCGCGGCTTCACCCAGCTTTGCGCAAACTGAGGCCATACTCAACCGTGCTGTTGACTTAATAAGCTGGTCAATCAATGGTTGCGTTTGTGTCTAGCGGCCTAGCGCGCAGCAAGCGAGCACCGGCGTGGAATCATTAGTGTTCTCCGGTAGGGATTGGGTTGCTGACCAATCTGTACGACAGATGTATCCATCCGGCCAGGCTTGCAATTACCCATAAGTAACTGACTCGCTTACGAAAATTTTCAGTAAAATCTTGAATCAAAAGTCTCACTTGTGGTTCTTTGTCGAGCATCTGATTCGTTTAAGGCGGTGCTGTATGTCGGTCGAGACGATGTGACGGCTGATAATGACAGCCATTGGAGCAAGCAGTAAATAGACGCGGCGTCTTTCAAGGATGCGCGCCTTGGCCGACTCTGCACAGAACTTTTACGACAGCTTGGAGAGCACATGGGCGGCTCTATTCCTTTCGCGTGCCAGGACTGGGCCGCCACCAAAGCGGCTTATCGGTTTTTCTCCAACCCGAATGTTGAGGAAGGCGATATCCTCAACGGCCATTTTGCCGCGACCGCTCAACGCTATGATGCCTGCAGCGGCCCGTAGCGGATCCGATGGAAGCCCTCGGGCAGGACGTGTAACAGAAAGCGGCGGATGAACTCATCGGCCGACACGGTCATCACCTGTTGCCGATCGCCGTGCCGACAATCCTTCCAGCGGAAACGCACCGCGCCATCCTCGATAGGCGAAGGGCGGCTTGGCAAAGACGACCCACTCGGCCCTTCGCAGCGGCGCCAAATAGCGCCGGAAGGCGTTGCGTTCGCTCAGGGCCCGCAAGTCGGAGAAGAACTGCAGTTTGCCGGCGTCGAAGGCTTTCTCCAGGTGCTCCAGGAACAATCGTCGGAACAGGCGTGAGAGAACGCGGACCGGCAGGAAGAAGCCCGGCTTGCAGGCGATCCATCGCGTGCCGTCCGGCGAGAACCCGCCACCCGGGACGACGCAGTGCAGATGGGGTGGTGCAACAAATTTTGCCCCCAGGTGTGCAGCACGGCGAAGAAACCGATCTCGGCGCCGAGATGCTTTGGGTCGGCAGCGATGGTGCGTAGCGTCTCGGCGGTGGCGCGGAAGAGCAAGCCGTAGACGAGCGCCTTGTTCTGATAGGCGATGGCGGCAATGGGCGCCGGCAGCGTGAAGACGGCATGAAAGTACTGTGTATCGAGCAGCTCGGCCCGTCGATCCTCCAGCCATTGCGCACGGGCCAGCGATTGGCAGCGGGGACAATGTCTGTCGCGGCAGCTGTTGAAGGCGATTGCGCCTGTGTCCGCATTGATCGCACGCTTCCACGTGCCCACCGAGCGCGGCGGTGCGGCACAACTCGATCGACGTCACGACGCGGCGCTGAGCGGTCGACAGCGATGTGTGCTGGGCACGATAGGCCTCGCCGTAGCGGCGGAGTATGTCCGCCACTTCCGGCCCCGAACGGACCATCGGGAGCTCAGAAGTACTGAGGCTTGGCGGGCGGCGGCAAGGTGGGCGCTGGACGTGGCAAGAGCTCGAAGGGGCTCGCGGTAGCGCAGACCTTGTTGGTGGCGATGCGCAGATAATGGGCGGTAGTCGCCAGGCTGCGGTGACCGAGCAGCAATTGAATGGTGCGCACGTCGGCGCCTGCCTCAAGGAGATGGACGGCGAAGGCGTGCCGCAAACTGTGCGGCGTCACCGGTTTGGACAAGCGGGAGAGATCGTGCGCTTTCGCGCAGGCTTGCCCAACTGCATCCCGAGTGATCGGGTGGCTGGTGCGATCTCCGGGGAAGAGCCACTCCTTTGGCCGCCGCATCCTCCAATAATCGCGCAGGATCTCCAGGAGCTTGGGCACAACATCACATAGCGGTCCTTCTGGCCTTTGCCCTGCTCGACACGGACGACCATTCTCTGGCTGTCAATGTCCGTGGGCTTCAGGTGCACTGCTTCCGAAATGCGTAGACCGGCGGCATAGCAGGTGGTCAGGATCGCGTGATGTTTGAGATCGAGCACGCAGCCGAGAAACCGCTGCACTTCATCCGGACTGAGGACGATCGGGAGCTTCTGTGGCTTCTTGGGAAGCGGGAGGACCTCTTCAGGCACCCAGTCTCTTTCAAGCGTCACCTTGTAGAGAAAACGCGGCGCCGAAATGGCGGTGTGGATCGAGCCCGGCGCCAGCTGCTTCTCGTTGGCCAGATAGACCTGATAGATCCGGACGTCCTCGCGTCCGAGCAAGTCCGGCGACTTGCCGAAGTGTCGTGCAACCGCGACACCTGATTGCAGATACGAGAGTTGGGTATTGAGCGAGAAATTGCGACCTGCATGTCCTCGCTCATGCGCTGGCGAAGTGGGGTCATGACGAGCTCCTCTGTCCGATGGAATGGGCTAAAATAGCCGTCCCATCCTCGCGCAGTTGGGGCTCCTACTGAATACGTGACCTCCTTGCCGCGCCGGCGTAGCGGAGCAGGTTTGGATGAGCGAGGCGATAGTCGCCCAGTGTTCGGCCCTGGCATCCAAGCCGCGTTCATAATGCCGGGTTTCTGACGTTCGAAGCAAGGTCACTTATCCCTTCCATCCCCTGTTTGGCCAAACCGTATTGGTAACCGGCAGCCATGAGCACGAGGGCGTTGAACATCTGCTCATTCGGCAGGCCCATGGTGGTTCTTTCAAATCCCTGCATGGATGTTTGATCCTGCGACAAGTTCGATCGAGATTGTAGTCGAGCCGCGCCTTTCGGCAACCAAGCTCGTTGAACTGCGCGCTTTCATTGATTCTCTCGTAACCTGTTGCTCGATGCAAGAAGCCGAAGGGATAGGTCATGAGAAAGCAGTTTCGCATGCAATTAGTCTAGATCTGTTCGTCACAGCCCGGCCGGTAGACCTGAGCGACACCCAGCGCCAAGAAGTGGGGCATTCTGCGATGATCGGTGAATCCGGTCGTCGCTACCGCAGTGCTCCACCGGCTATTGCACCACGCCGTCATTCTGTTCGGGCGGAAACGGAGTAATCGACCAATCGATCAAGTCGACGGCCTGCTGCAATATCGCCTCAGTTCGAGCAAGGTCGGGTGAAACGGCGCGTACATATCCCATGGAGTCTCGGTAATCGCCTTTCCTGACGATCGGTGCCTTGGGTTTCACATTCAATTTAACCTCGGCGATCCCGGAGACCGCAGCCGCCCTACGGTCGCCATCGATCCAATCGAGGATGCCATCGCGCTCAGGAAGCAGGGACCGCCAGGCCGCGATGTGGGAACGCGTTTTGCGCAAATCCCATTCATCCCCGATGGCAAGCTTGATATGCTCGCTGACGAGATCAACACCGTAAGCGAGCTGAATGTGTTGAGGGCAGCCGCCAAGCCGCGGATTGACTTCAATGACCACTGGGCCACGCTTCGTCCAGCGGAGTTCAATGCACGATGGGCCCCAGCCAAGGCCAAGAACTCGCAAAGAGCTTAGCGAAACATCCGCGATTTGCCCATTCTCGTCATCGGTTAGTGGGGCTGGAAAGACGCCCTGACGAAAGACGAAATGGGGTGGGTGGTCGAAATCGGAGGCCTCGATCCCAAAGACCTCGTTTCCCATCATATGAGCGATGTAATGGGGACCTTCGGCGAATTCTTCCACCAATATTCTCGGCGAAGATCGCCATACGTGCTTCCCCCCCAACAAATAAGTCGTATGATCGGCCACCTCATCGACGTTGCGGCACAACCGGACACCGCTGCTCCCGCTGCCTACGGCTGGCTTGATAACCACTGGCAGGCCGATCCCCGCAGCAGAAATTTCAACCTCAGTCGCATTCGCTGACAAGCGGTAAGCAGGTATTGGGACGCCAGCCTCCGCAAGGAGCTGATGTTGAGTGAATTTGTCGCAGCACCGCTCAACGGCTGCGGGGTTCGGTCCCGGTAGACCGAAATGCCGGCAGAGCTTGGCAACGGTTGCATAGACCGACTCTTGGGCGCTCGTAATGCCGACAATGTCATACGTTTCACCCAGCCGAGAACATTCGCGAATCAGCGTATTGAGATTGCCTGTATCGACCCGGATCGCCTCAATGCTTTCCGCCGCAAGATAGTCGTACTGAGCTGGATCAGCCGACAGGGTAATTGGATGAAGTCCAAGACGCTGGGCCGCTTGGACGTACAGCGGACCATTGTTCCTGGTGCCTTCAACTATGATAAGGGCTCTTCTTGCCATGGGCGTTGACACCTCCACTTGTGCTGTAGCCGCTTGAGCGACGCGGGCGTTTTGTCCGTGCGTGAGCTCAAATTTCAGGGCAAACGTAGCACTATGAGCGATTTACAGTCGCAAAGATTCTGTGAAGTTATCTGAAAGTATCTGTTGCGATGTTTTGCGGATCTAGTGGCTTGATCGAAACAAAAGAGTCCGATTATGATTTCCTTTTCGACATGCGGTTTGCGACGATAGCGCATGCGCACAGCTATTACATTCGATGTTTCGGCCGCCGACCGGCATGGCCCTTTAGGCCATTTTATTTCCGCAAGTACCTCGCCGCAGAAGCACGTGTGGCGGGTGAAGATCATTTTGATGAGCGGTGATGGTCTTGGACTGTCGCGATCATGGAGGCGACTGGCACGAGCATGGTCTTGCACCGCACCGCTGGCGCAGCTTCAAACTATCGAATGATAAGGCTTTTGCCAAGAAACTACACGACGTCGTCGGACTATACGTCTCGCCGCTAGCCCATGCCTTGTCCTGTCCGTCGATAAAAAAGCCAAATTTAGGCACTTGAGAGGTGGCTCGGGAAATTGAACGGTTGTGATAAATGGCTTTCGGCTCATGAACACTGTCAAGCGAAGCGAGGAATTGACCCCGCCTGTTGCCTCACCGAAGAATGTTACCAAACGATTTGGTGGGTGGAAGAACCGGCGTCATCCAGTCGCCATTGAGTATCTCAAGGGCCGAGTCCTGACGCCAGGCTTTCACCGCCATCTGCACCGTCCGCAGGCTTTTGTTCGTGAACCGTGTCCGATCGACGTTCATCAGCCGCTACAGTACGACGGCTGCCGAGACTGTCGGCTCAGCCTCCGGCCATGCCCGAATCTGAGCTTCATACGGCCCGAGCATGGTCGGCCTCTTCGGATAGGGTTTGGTCCGCCGATATGACCTTTTATGCGTAGGTCGCACCTCGCCAGCTTTCCAAGATTAGCGGTGAAGCGCTGCAGGTTGATGACGACAGGTTCCTCAGGCGTTACTTGCACTCCACGCCGATCGACGCGTCTTCCCAAATCCTCCTGCGCCGCACGGATGCCAGTGAAGAGCATTACCGGGTCCGCCGTGGCTTCGGCACCCACGAACCTGCCATAGCCGACCAGCCGTCGAACGATGGCGCCGTTCTTCTGCTCGACCCATGCCTGATCATTCTTCCGATAGGCACGGGAACGGGTCACTTCCAACCCTTGACATCGGCACCAAGAAACCACGAGTTCATTCATGAAGGCACTGCCATTGTCGAAGTCAGCGCCCAGCAGCGGAAAGGGAAACAGCGACCTGGCACATTTAAAGGCAGCGATCACAAGACCGCTTTCTCGCGTCCGCACCGCACGCATTCGGTCCACCCTGTGGCAATATCGGTCAGCACCATTATCTGTACGAAGCTGCCGGATGAAGAGGTGCCGGAATGCGCCACGAAGTCGACCTCGACATAACCTGGCGGCGGATCGTTCCAGTCCCCGAACGTGCGCACAGGAACCGACCGCCGAACCGCAGAACTCATTCCGGCACGGCGGCGTTGTCCGCCGCGGGCCACAGCACGCACTTCCGACAGGAGGCGATCCATGGTCGCTGCGTTGATTGTCAGCAGCTTGTCCCGCAGCTCGATATCAAGATCCAGCCGGCCATGCCGCTCAAGAGCCGGCAGCAAGATGGGGATCAGCGGCTTGAGGCGTTTCGAGCAGAGGCGGTCGGATGCTTCCCACAATGCTACCAGTGCCTCCCGAACATCGGCGCCATAGGGATATTGTCTAGTGGGTGACGAGCCGGTCGCTCGACGGCGGAGCACTCGGATCGCATGCTTGCGGTGATAACCGGTACCTGCGACGAACTCGTCCAGAATCCGTTGCTTGTCGGCCCGGCAGCTCGATCGATATCGCTCGACAATCGCTTCGACCAATTCCGACCCTCGCCACCCATCCTCCGAACCAGGATGACAACGACGGCTTCATCCCCTCGGGACGGGGACCCTATCGGTAACAATCAACGTGAGGCAATGCGGGGTCAGTTTCTCATTTCGCCTGACAAACACGGCAGTATGCCGGGAACAGGGAGCTATGATGACGAAACGACCCCGCCGCAGCCATAGCCCCGCCTTTAACGTGAAAGTCGCGCTTGCCTCGATAGAGCCGAAGACGTCTTCGATGACGGTCGGACGGAAGCCCCGAATCGGCCGTTTTTGTCAAAAGCCTGCATCCCAAGACTGGCGAACTGACGCTGGAGAACGATTTTTTAGCAGGCGCGCTCGGGACTGTTGAGCGGAAAGCGATGATCGACCGGAACCACGGTTTCCCGCCAAGCCCAGATACTCCGCATCAGCCGTGGCAGCGTCTATTACCTGCCCCGGCTGGCGTTGGGGCCTGATCTGGTCCTGATGCGCCGGATCGACGAACTGCATCTGGACTATCCATACGCCGGAAGCCTGATACTTCAAGGGCTTTTGAAGGCCGAAGGGCATGATGTTGGACGCCTGCGTCTACCCGTATCTCCTGAAGAACCTCGCCATCACCCGGCCCAATGTTCCGATGGCGCGGGGCTCGTCTATCTCTGCGCGCCGTCGTGGACGGGTTCAGCCGCCGGGTTCTGTCCTGTCGGCTGTCGATCACCATGGAGACGGCGTTCTGTATCGAAGCTGTCGAGGAAGCGCTGTCGCGTTACGGCAAGCCCGACATAACACCGACCAGGGCAGCCAGGGCAGATTCACCTATATCGACTTCATCAAGGTGCTGAAGGATGCCGAAATCAGCATCTCCATGGACGGCAAAGGGGCCTGGCGGCACAACTTCTTCGTCGAGCGTCTCTGGCGCTCGATCAAATACGATGAGGTACGTCTCCACGCCTATAAGTCGGCCCCAGAGGCCCGCGCCGGGATTGGCCGGTATCTGGCTTCCTATGACGGCCGACGCCCACATTCATCCCTTGACCGGCAGACGCCGGATCAGGCTTACTTCAACGCGCTGACGCCGATGATGGCGGCAGCGTAATCGAGGCGGGAATCCACTTAGCAAAACGCCCCAAGTTGTTCAGACAAATCGAGCCACCCCTAGGAGAGAAGGGGCCGCATATCTTTACTATTCGCTAAGGTTGGAAATGGTGTGATCGACCAACTAATTAAGTCGACGGCACGCTGAAGTATGGTGTCCGCAAGAGCAAGGCTGGATGAAGTAACGATCACATATCCAATAGGGTCTCGGGAATCGTTTTTCCGGACGATCAGCGTCTTGGGTTTAACATATAATTTGACCTCCACAACACCTGGTACGGCAGCCGCCCGACTGTCGCCATCGATCCAGTCGAGGATGCCATCGCGCTCAGGAAGCAAGATTCGCACGGCCGCAGTCCTCGAATGCCTTTTGCGCAAATCCCATTCCTCGCCGATGACAAGCTTGATGTGCTCGGCGACGAGATCGACCCCGTAGGCCAGTCGGATCAGTTTAGGTTGCCCAATACCAAGACGCGGATTGACTTCAATGACTACTGGGCCATGCTTCGTCCAGCGGAGTTCAATGCACGTTGGGCCCCAACCAAGGCCAAGTGCTCGCAAACAGCTTAGCGAAACATCGGCGATTCGCTGATGCTCATGCTCAATTAGCGCGGCCGGACATGTGGTTTCGCGACCGACGAAATGTGGCGGCGGGCCGAACTTGGCGGCGGTAATTCCAATGACCTCATTTCCCATTAGATCAGCGATATAAAAGGGTCCTTTTGCGAATTCTTCTACCAAGACTCTCGGCAAAGATTGCCATACGTGCTTCCCGCCCAATAGATAGGTCGCATGTTCGGCTACCTCATCGACGTTGCGGCACAACCGGACACCGCTGCCGCCGCAGCCCATTGCTGGCTTAACGATCACAGGCAGGCCGATCTCTACAGCAGAGCTTTGCACTTCCGTCGCGTTCGCTGCCAAACGATAAGCAGGTACTGGAACGCCCGCTTCTGCGAGAAGCTGACGTTGAGTGAATTTGTCGCAGCACCGTTCAACGGCTGCGGGATTCGGTCCCGGTCGACCGAAATGCCGGCAGAGTTTGGCAACTGTCGTAGGGATAGACTCGTCGAGTCCCGCAAAGCCGATGATGCCCGCGATGTCATATGTGGTACGCAGCCGGGAACATTCGTCGATCAGCGCATCGAGATTGTCTGTATTTATACGAATTGCCTCGGTCCCGTTTGCCGCAAGATAGTCGTATTGAGTCGGGTCCGCCGCCAGGGAAATTGGATGAAGACCAAGACGCTGGGCCGCTTGGATGTATAGTGGCCCATCACCTCTTGACCCTTCAACCATGATGAGCGCTCTTTCTGCCATTGGCTTTATCCCCTACGTGATGTGTGGCGGTTCTGAGACTACATCGGCATCTTACTTTTTTCGCCGTGCCTGGCTCAGAGTTTGCCGTTAGCCTACCATCGTCAGCGATTTACGGTAGTAAAGATCGTGTAAATTATGCGAAGCATCTGTTGCAGATCGTGTCCCGTAAGGTGGTGTAGGTCCTGAGGTGGCCATCAGTGTTTTTCCGGCAGGGTCGGGTTGTTCAAAGCCGACCTGATGGAAAGACCAGCGATGACAGAGGTGGCTCGGTTTGTCTGAACAACTCGGTGCGGTTTGCTAAGTGGATTCCGGCCTCGATTATGCTGCTGCCTTTATTGGCATCAGCGCGTTGAAGTAAGCCTGATCCGAGGTAAGCGCGTCACTGCCGAACGGTGTGAATCTGACACTGGAATGCTGTGTTGTGGACGATTCTCGATGGCATGGATATCGATGCGGTGGTTCGCCATCCGGTTTGGCAATATCTGATGGGATGGTTGCCGCCCGCACCAAATGGCATCGCAGTGTGCCAGAACAGTGGATAATGTACAATGTATTGCGCCTACATCAGCGGGTATTTGACATACGCTTCCATCGTTACCCTCGACGAGGCCTGCTGAGCCAAACCTTCGTCAAAGAAGGAAACGGAGGGCGAGTACATCGATCGCGATTAGGTGCGCCGGTCCGATGATCGACACACCGGTTGTATCGGTACTCATGGTTCGATAATCATTTGCTTAGTGGCACAAGCATGCGTAAGTGGCGCATGATTGCCTTGTCAGTCAGGCAAACCTGCTCCTTGTGGTTGCGATGGAGTCGACAAATCGGCCGCTGTGCGGTGCGTGCCATTTCAGAGCCTCACAAATCCTGGCTAAGCTTCACGAGCGAGCACAATATCGTTTGCCGGCCTATCTGCCTCCGTTCTGTACCAGTCAATTGCCCCCACATCATAAGTCAGTTGCCGCGAAAGGACATTCACAGCGCCCTTCTGCCTCGGCAGAGTTCATCCGTTGTAGCCACGCATCACGCGCGACACCGCTCTACCGATTATGACCGCTGACGGCAGGCCCTCATTGATACGGATCAACGGTATGATTTCCTTTGAAGTGAGGTTCGGAGTCACCTCGCTGCAATCCGCACAGCTCGGGGACCACACTCATGCGCTGCTCCGTTAGCAACGGATAAACCGGCCTGAACATCCAGTACGGCCTGCGAGCGGTACGGCAAGCGACAGGAACGGCAAAGGCCCATTCCACGAAGTTCGCTAAAGTTCACAGCTTTGCGGCGGTAGCCAGATTCCGCCCCGAAAGAGAGGCCGGCAGAGCAGCGTTCCAAGCCTTTGTGGTGCAATTTTCACCCGAAGGGCAAAAAATAACGCCTGATGGCCCGCCCAATGCTGTTGGAGAAAATCAGCAACGTGGCCAATGCGACGAGGGCCGTCAGCTCAAGCCCATGGGCTGTTGGATCGCTGATGATGGTGTGAACGCCATGTGGCAAGAGCCAGCTACGGACGCATTTGAGAATTGCTCCCCCCAACGCCTGGAGCGGGATCTGAAAATCACGAGTGAGACGTTGGCACTGTTCGTTCGGTCGTTCGGTCCTGGTTGAACGCGACCGTTCCCTTTCCGGAAGACGCTCAGGCCGTAGCTCGCGCGAAGGCGGCTGAGTGTTACGACCAGTTCATGGCTCGCTTGGCGCTCGATAGTCGCGGGGTCCGAAGCTTTATCAGGAGGTATCGGACGAGGTCGACGAGTGTGGTTAGCAGGAAATGGACATGTAGGGAGGTGGAGGTGGTGCCTCTGATCGCCAGCAGCTGTGACGTCTCTGGGGATCTCCCAGTCTTACGGATCGTGATGAGACTTCGAGCTACCGACCGGCTGTGACGAGTTCGCCAAAGGCTTGTCAGTCATCGGGCTGAAGGGTGTCATATCTTCCGGCGCGGGATGGAACTTGCGTATGTATTCATCGACAGAAGATGCTGATCTGCTCGTCTAAGCTCGTGCAGGGAAGCAACTCGGTCACGAGCTGCTAACAGTCCGCACAACACTTCCGAAATGGCCAGAGCCGGCGTCAAAGTATGGAAGAAGGTTTGGCTCTCTGTAGAGAAAAGCACGACATTCTCAGCGATGGTCACGAGAGGAGAAACCTCACTATCTGTGATCGCAACAATTCCAACGCCTTTTTCCCTAGCAGCTTCAGCAAGTTCCAAAGTTTGGTGTGAGTAAGGATTTATCGAAATTGCCAGCAAAACGTCTTGGCTCGTGGCGCGAATAAGCGCATCGCCGCTTGTACCGGCAGGACTATCGAGATGAACAGTCTTTTCGCCAAGCAATGTCATGACGTAGTGGAAATGCCAAGCCACTGAGTGGCAAGATCGCAACCCCAGAACGTAAACTCTCCTGGCTTCGCCTAGGCGCTCGGCGATGATGTTGAGCCGCATCAGCGTTTCTGGTTCACAGAGACGAGCAACTTGTGCAGAGAGGCCTTGTAACATACGTTGCGCCAGTCCTTCCCCGTTTGCGGCCCCCTCGTTTCGCTGCAACGCACGAGCGGCAAACCCCTCCGCGCTCACCCGAATGACGTCCGCATGCTGGCCCCGAAAGTCTTCGTAACCGGAGAATCCGAGAAACTTTGCTAATCGCGTCATCGTCGAGGGTTGCACGCCCGCATTACGGGCGAGTTCTCGCATCGACACGAGCGCGACTTCCTGAGGATGCTCCAAGATATGACGAGCCGCCTGCTGCAGTTGTTGCGACATATCGTCAAACCGCTCGATAATTCGAGCGTGCAAAGGGCCTTTTTGCAACATTTGCCTCACATCATCAGCTGCCATACCTCATCCGGACCTTCTCTCCAGCGAACAAAAAAGTCAAATCACCAGAGGCGGTTCCCACCATATAGTGCTCACAGTCCATTCATTTAGAAAACAAATGCATCAAAAGTTTTGTTGTAAAACAGTTGTTGCATACTCGAGCAAAATCTGCAATTCAATATTCGAACGCGCCGGTCCCGGCTAAACGGTCAGCTGAGATATTTTTGTATGACTAAAATCCTTCATCGAAACATCGGTACGAATCTGCCCAAGGCCGTCGCGGGCGAAGGCATCTACATCACGGATAGCGAGGGTCGAAGGTACATAGACGGGTCAGGCGGCGCCGCCGTCAGTTGCCTTGGCCACAACCATTCGGAAGTGCTTGCAGCGATGAAGGCGCAGATGGGGCGCATCAGCTATGCTCATACTTCGTTCTTCACCACCGATATCGCTGAACAGCTTGCTGAGCAGCTTGTTGAGCTTGCGCCGGAGGGTCTGGACTATGTTTACCTGGTCTCTGGCGGCTCCGAAGCCGTCGAGGCCGCGCTTAAGATGGCGCGCCAGCATTTCGTGGAGGTTGGCCAGCCTGAACGACGCCATATCATCGCACGTCGGCAGAGCTATCACGGAAACACAATTGGAGCGCTGGCAACCGGTGGAAATGAATGGCGCCGCGCACAGTTCAAGCCTCTCTTGCCTGAGACCCATCATGTCTCACCGTGCTACGCCTATCGCGACATGCAGACTGGTGAAACACCGGAGGCTTACGCCGAACGGCTCGCCGCCGAACTGGAGGCTAAGGTCATCGAGTTGGGAGACGACAGGGTCATGGCATTCGTTGCGGAACCCTTAGTTGGCGCGACGCTGGGCGCCGTGGGGCCGGTTGCTGACTACTTCAAGCGGGTGCGGGACATCTGCGACAAGTATGGGATCTTGCTCATCCTCGACGAAGTCATGTGCGGGATGGGCCGCACCGGAACGATATTCGCGTTGGAGCAGGAAGGAATCGTTCCCGATCTGGTGACCATTGCGAAGGGCTTGGGCGGTGGTTTCCAGCCAATCGGAGCGGTGCTGCTGTCTGAAAATATCTATCGCGCATTTGCGGAAGGTTCGGGGCTGTTCCAGCACGGACATACTTACATCGGGCATCCGATCGCTGCGGCGGCAGCCAGCAAAGTGGTCGAGATCCTCAAACGCCCGGAAATGATGGTCAACGTCGTAAAGATGGGTGATCGGCTTCAGGCTGGACTTGATGCGGCACTAGGCCAATCCCCTTACGTTGGCGACATCCGTGGCCGGGGTCTGTTTCGTGGCGTGGAAATTGTCGCGGACAAGGACACGAAGCAACCGTTCAATCCAGCTCGAAAAATTCACTCGAGGATTAAAGGAGAGGCAATGCAGCGTGGCCTGATGTGCTATCCGATGGGTGGCACCATTGATGGCAAGCAAGGCGATCATGTGCTGCTGGCTCCGCCCTACATCGTTCAACCCGAGCAGATCGACCTCATCGTCGAGCGGCTCGCTGCAGCAATCAATGCGGCCATTGAGAGTTGAGGCTCCGTCATGAATGCCTTGCGTCTAACACCATCTCCCTGTCTTCCTCTTACCGACGAAGAGTGGCCCACAGAAATTGCAGATATGAAGGCAGGCTTCGCCGGAGCGCTGAACGTGTACCGAACAATGGCGCACCATCCAGCATTGCTGAAGGCCTGGGCTCCGCTGCGCCAGCATATCGTCAAAGACAGCGCTTTGGGGGCCATTCGGTCGGAACTCGTTATCCTGAGATCCGCCCATCGGATGGGCGCGGATTATGAGTGGGCCCATCACGTTAGCCGCGCCCGATCTCTTGGTATTTCAGATGCACGAATTCAAGCTATACGCGGCTCGCCCGATGGGGAAGATGGACTAATTGCCCGGGCCGTTGATGCGCTTTTCGATGGCTTCCAGTTGCCCGCAAGTCTCGAACGAGCGCTATCAGCCGCGATCGGGACGCAAGCTGTCATCGACCTCATGGCGACAGTCGGGTTCTATTCCATATTGGGCTACATCCTCCTGACCTATAAAACCCCGATAGACGAAGCCGTCGCGGCAGTAATGACGGAGCGGCCACTAACTGAAATTCTGGACTATGGCCGCGGATCCATGAGTTAGGCGTTTTGTTAGGCGGAACGAAGAAGCTTTGGTCTGGAAGGCCACACCGCTTCACAGGATATCGCAATGATCGAGCTAGATCGCATAGATATGGCGCTTCTTGAGGCAGTTCAGAAGAATAATCGCCTGAGCTCAGAAGAACTTGCAGAGGCAGTCCACCTCTCTCCGACAGCATGCCAACGTCGCTTAAAGCGATTGCGCAACGAAGGAGTTATCGAAGCGGATGTGTCGATCGTATCGCCCAAAGCAGTCGGACGACAAATTACGATGATTGTTCTGGTCTCTCTTGAACGAGAGAGAGCTGACATCGTCGACCGATTCAAAGGTGCGGTTCGAAATACACGGGAGGTAATGATTGGCTACTATGTAACTGGAGATGCCGACTTCATACTTGTTGTCACTGCGAAAGACATGGAGGGGTATGAACAGTTCACCCGTCGCTTCTTCTATGAGAACCCCGATATCAAGGGATTCAAGACAATGGTTGTCATGGATCGCGTCAAAGCCACTTTCGCCTTTCCCGTGGAGGTTTAACATCTGCTGCCCTGGGCCCAGTGGTAGACGAGAGAGGTTCCGAAGGGTCACCGATATACGTCAGCGAGATACTAGTCCCACTCGCGAGGGTACCGAGAGCCGGCAAAATCCCGGCTTTTGCGTTGCACCGAGGCGCTGCCGGTAAACGTCGGCAAATTGCGGTCATAACAAAACGAAAGTAGGGGAAGTTCACAAATGAGGAATCTCACAACCGACCTGCTCTCCAGGATAGAGCGCGATGCGGTTATCGAGGTGCGTCACGCCATGCATCGCGAGCCGGAACTTTCAAACGCTGAGTGGAAAACGCAACAGCGGATTATCGAGATGCTGGCAACTTTCGGCGTAACAGGCGCCAAAACGTTTCACGAAACAGGCGTGTACATTGATATAGAAGGATCAGCACCTGGTCCCGCACGCTCGGTCGCGCTGCGCGGGGACATCGACGCACTACCGATTCAGGAAGACCGCGATGACCTGCCCTATACGTCGCAAGTGCCGGGTGTAATGCACGCCTGTGGCCACGACATGCACGGATCGATTGCCTTGGGAACGGCTCTTGCTTTTCACCGAATGCGAACAAACTTCTCCGGAAAAATTCGAATTTTCTTCCAGCCGGCGGAAGAGGCCGAGCCGCTCGGCGGTCGTACGGTGCTGGAAGAAAATCTGCTCGACGGCTTCGACGCCGCAGTCGGGTTTCATGTCCGGACGGATATCCCGGTGGGCTCCTACGGTGCTCGGGCGGGCGCTGTGACGAATTCATCCGACCAGTTTACGCTCGAAATTACTGGAACGATGGCCCACGGTGCGAAACCACATGCGGGAGTGGACGCGATTGCCATCGCTGGCGCGTTCATCAACGAGGTTCAGAAGGTGGTTTCCCGCGAAATGCCGGTAGACGATCGAGCGATCGTGACAATCGGGACGATCCATGGCGGAGAAGCGACAAACATCATCTGCCCATCCGTCAAGATGACGGGTACGATCCGGACCGCCAGTTTCGAGCGGCGGGAACTCCTAGTCCGACGCGTCCGCGAGGTTGCCGAAGGTGTCGCCACGATGCATCGGGGCACCGCAGGATTCAGTTCTCAATTTGGCGAGCCCCCTGTGGTCAACGACCGCGCCATGGTCGAACATTTCCGACAGCTTGTCGTTCAAACTGTGGGCGAGGACAAGTATGTTGAAGGAGCGTCGAGCGCTGGCAGCGATGACTTCGGCTTTTACTCAAGCTGCGTGCCATCGATCTATTTTTGGTTCGGCAGCAAAGAGCCAGGCAACGAGTCCGGCGTCCACACACCTAGTTTCGGGGCCTCTGACAAGGTTCTGATCCCGACAACAGAGCTAGCGATCCGGTACTGTTGGGATCTTTTGCACGCTGACGGGATCTACCCAGCCCATTCAGGATGCCATTCTTGAGATGCCCGGGAATGAGCGCCGGCCTGCTGCGCTTGGACAAGGTGCCGCTGCGACTTTAGATGCCCTTCCCAGGTCTCTCCGTTGCCGCGAAAAGAGGCTATCCTGATGACCTCACCCATCTTGGCGGACGCGTTTGCTCTGCGATACTTCGCAATTTCGGCACCAATGACAGAGGTGGCTCGGTTTGTCTGAACAACTTGGGGCGTTTTGCTAAGTGGATTCCCGCCTCGATTACGCTGCCGCCATCATCGGCGTCAGCGCGTTGAAGTAAGCCTGATCCGGCGTCTGCCGGTCAAGGGATGAATGTGGGCGTCGGGTATTATAAAAACGGAGATAGCGGCCGATCCCAGCTCGGGCCTCCGGCACGCTTTTGTAGGCGTGCAGATAGACCTCCTCATATTTGATCGACCGCAGAGCCAGATCCCGCGAAGAGGCGACAACCATCTGCGGGGGCTGCGAAGCGGCAACGGTGATCCTCACAAGAACCAGTGCCAGAAACGAGAGTAGTCTCATGAGTTGGGGGCTTAAGCTGCGTGAGCGGTTGGGCTTCAAGCGCGCCGCAGTGGCGGTCGCGCGAAAGCTCGCGGTCATCATGCACAGCATGCTCAAGACGGGAGAGATGTTCAACGCATTGGCTGGCGCCACCGCATAAGCGAGAGTGTCAGCCTTCTTCCCTCAGCGTCGTCAAAATCTGATTTGAGGCACTGAGCGTCCCTGCTGCGGACGTGGGTCGGATCATTCCGTTTTACTGGCCGCAGCTCGGTCGAGACTGCGCATCAAACATAGGAAGATTCCACCTGAGTAGACCCATTATGCGGCGACCATGTGACGACCGCGGAGACAACCCTGCTCCCGGCACCGGACAGCTCTGAGAAACCATGGCCGCTGAGGCCCGATCCGACCAATCAATTTACGCTGCGTTGCGCGTTCCGCAATACGGGGACAACGCCGAATGCCCAAAACACCTTGACTAACGGAATGCGATTAGATGGGATATTCGGCTTTGCGTCTCAGCGTTGACCATTGCGGATTGCGGTGCTGCGCTTCTGGCTGATGGTAAAACGAGGTCATGTCTCTCAACAGCCTCAAACATCAAAGGGAGAAGCGCAGCATGAAACACTATTGTGCACTGGACGTATCGGTGAAAGAGACCGCGGTCTGCATTGTCGATGAGACAGGCAAGGTTTGCCGGTAGACGAAAGTTGCCAGTCACCCTGAGGATTTGATCTCGGTGATCAAGGATCCGAAGTGGCAGATTGGACGGATCGGTCTTGAAGCCGGACCACTGTCGCAATGGCTTTATGAAGGACTTGCCAAGGCGGGATTGCCGGTGATCTGCATCGAGACCAGGCATGCCAAGGCATTTTTGAAAGCCCAACCGAATAAGACGGACCGCAACGATGCGCGTGGCATGGCGCAGATGATGCGCGTCAATCTCTATCGGCCTGTGCATGTGAAGACATTGACGAGCCAGAAGCACCGAGCATTGCTGACCGCGCGCAAACTCTTGCAGGAAAAAGCCATCGCCATCGCGAATGACATTCGTGGATCGTTGCGCAACTTCGGTCTGAAAGTCGGATTGGCCGGCAAGATCAAATTCGAGGAGCGGATCAATGAGCTCGTCGAAGACAGGCCTGATCTATACGAAATCATGCAGCCATTGTTGGCTGCACGCAAACTGCTGCGGGACGAGTTCACCAAGCTGCACAAGAAGGTTTTGGATTTGGTCCGCGACGATGAGGTATGTCGCCGATTGACGACGATCCCTGGTGTCGGCCCGGTTGTCGCTCTCACCTATACGGCAACCATCGATACTCCTGGCCGTTTTGCACATTCAAAGGCGGTCGGTTCTGTGCTCGGGCTGACGCCGAAACTGAACGAGTCTGGTGAAAGCAAACGGGTCGGGCGAGTATCCTGTTGCGGTGACGCAATGATGCGATCCCTGCTTTACGAAGCAGCGCAAGTTCTGCTTGTAAACGTTAAGAAATGGTCGTGGCTAAAAGCTTGGGCGATGAATATCGCCAAACGCCGCGGCAGGCAAAAGGCGGTTGTAGCCTCGGCCCGACGGCTTGCTGTGATCATGCATCGCATGTGGAGTGACGGAACCGAATTCTGTTGGACACGGGAGAGCTTGCCTGTTGCTGCGTAATTAGCAACAAGGTGACAACAACAAAAGGAGACAAGATTCCGCCGCCGGTGGAAAGATGTCCTTCGCGGGACGACGGATGGGGTGAGTTCGCGTGGTTGTCTTGGTACGGTCGTTTATTGCGATCAGGTCGCCGATTAGATTGTTCCGCCTCATTCTTCTGGTCCCATAATGGGAGGGCTATGCAGGCCGATCCCGTAGAGAAGCGCGATACTGCGAAGACATCAATCACCATAGCTACGGACAGTCAGAAGGTGCTTGACCTCACCACGCCGAATAGAGAAGACAACGCTGCCACGGCTGAAGCCGAGAAGCTTCGCCTGTCGCACGACGGACAGATCATTTCTTTCCGCTCAGCAGTCCGGCTTTGCCGAGCGCACCGGATAAAAAATCAATCTCTAACGTCAGTTCGCCGATCTTCGCATGGAGCGTTTTGACATCGACGGTCGGACCTGCCGGTTCTGCTTTGGCTTCATCGCCAAACACGCCCGTCGCCCCTCAAGGAGCTGAAGGGACCGTGTACCCGCCGATCTTTCACTTGGATTGAGATGAATGAATCACTATCGTCATTATTAAAACATACGTTGCCACAGTTTCGGCATTGCGATAGATGTTCATTGGGCGCTGGCAACGCGGAGCAAAAGCGGCTGCCTTGTCAAAAGACCCGATTTCAGAGGCCTGTGGGCCGCCGCGCCTGCGGCCAAAGGTTCAAAAGGGGAACTAAATCATGGAAATTTCTCGACGCGATCTCTTCAAAGTCAGCATGGCAGCCGCGACTGCTTTGACGATCCCATCCATCCTGCGGGCACAGGCCGCAGGTGTCGATCCAAGGACTATTCGGATGGTGAAAACTGGCGATCTTCAGGTTTTTGATCCCATATTCACGACGGCGAATATTACGGCCGACCACGGGGCGGCAATCTACGACACTCTTTTCTCGGTCGATTCCAAATTTGAACCGCGTCCGCAGATGGTGGAGAAGTGGACTGTTTCCGAAGACCAAAAGACCTACACGTTCGTGCTTCGCGATGGCCTGGCATGGCACGATGGTTCACCTGTCACTGCCGCCGACTGTGTGGCTTCGATCCGTCGTTGGGGACAGGTTCATCCAGGCGGCCGATTGATCATGGAATTGGCCAATGACGTCTCACGGGTCGACGCCAAGACTTTCACCATCGCCCTGAAGGAGCCGCTGGGGCTATTGATGGACATACTTGCGGACCTGACGCCGCCTTGCCTCTTCATTATGCGAGAGAAGGATGCAAGCCGCCCTGCTACCGAGCAGGTGACAACGAACATCGGGTCAGGTCCGTTCAAGTTCAATGAAGCTCTCGCCAAACCCGGCGCTAGCTTCACCTATGATCGGAACGAAAAATATGTACCACGCAACGAGATCGCCGATGGGCTGGCTGGTGGCAAAGTAGTCAAGGTAGATCGCGTGATCTGGGAGAACATCGCCGATCAGCAGACTTCTCTTTCTGCGCTACAAACCGGTGAGATTGATTTTCTTCAGGGGCCTCCTGTGGATCTGTACTCAGTAGTCGAGAATGATGCAAACTTGGAACTCGAAGTTCTCAACAAAGGCGGGGATGACATTTGCCTCCGTATGAATTTCCTGCAGAAGCCTTTCGACAACGTGAAAGCACGTCAAGCTCTGCTTCACCTGATCGACCAAGAAGCACTCTTGCAGGCAATGGCTCCGGACCCAAAATTTGGTCGCCCGGTCACCTCCATATTCGGCAATAATACTCCGATGACGAACGATGAGAACACCGGGTGGTTCAAGAAGGGTGGCAACCCTGAAAAGGCCAAGCAACTCTTCAGCGAAGCGGGATATGCTGGTGAGAAGATCGTAATTCTGCAGCCTACCAACGTAGCGAAGTTCAACGATGCGTCGCAAATTGTTGCGTCTGCGCTGCGAAAAATTGGGATCAATGCTGTACTGGCGCCGAGCGACTGGGGCGGCTTGGTCGCGCGCAGAGCGAACAAAGGTCCGGTTGAGAACGGTGGCTGGAACATCTTCATCACGGATGAAATCGACTACTCGCTAGCAAATCCCCTCGGCACACCGTTCCTCGTGGCTAGCGGCAAAAAAGCTTGGTACGGGTGGCCGAAGAGCGACGAATACGAAGCGCTCCGGGCCAACTGGGCAAAGGTTAATACGCTGGAGGAGCGGAAGGCGCTTGCCAGAAAGATGCAACGCGTCTGGTGGGACTTTGTCGGGGACATTAGGCTTGGGCAAATCGTCTCGCCTGTTGCACGCCGGAAAGCGCTCACAGGAGTCATCTGCATGCCGCAGATCATCCCTATGTGGAGTATGCTGAAGATTTAAGCAGGCGGTGCCCTTATTCTCGCGGGATAGTCCGACCATTGCTACATTGTGATGGACGGGATTCGTGTGTTGCGATCAGAACATCGTCCCGCGCCGTAATCGGCACGGTGCAGGTCGGCTGCCCCGGCCAGCTAAGCGCGGCGTGAGCGGCAACGCGTCCATTGAGCTTCGTCTCGCAGCAACGCAACGAGGTCGAGGAGTGAATGCAACGTTTGAGTTATAAAGTATAAAATAAAACACATGTTGCACATCGGGGTAAGCTGGAGTACATAAGGTGGGACGCTAGCGTCCGCGACGCCACCTATCCGAACTTTTCGGAAGGTCGTCGCAACAAAAAGCTGGGAGGAGCTGCGACCATGATAATTCGCGACGCGAAGACGCCGCGCCAATAGCGGTCCAATCCAGGAAGGTTGGAGCATCTTCATCACGAACGATATGAACTATCGCCAACGGGGCTCTGTCCTCAATGCAGGTGGGAAAAGCCGCGGTTTGGGACGAATATCAAGCATGGAACTTCGTTGGCGACATTCGACTCGGTCAGTTCGTATCCGCGAGAAACGAGGCGCTTTCCGGAGTCTTCGAGATGCTGCAACCTGTCGCCAAGTGGAACATGCAAAAGGTCTAAGGAACAATGGGCATTTACATCCTTCGAAGGTTGGTTTCGGCGATCGCTGTAATGGTGATGGTCGGAGTCTTCGTCTTCCTGCTGCTCAGGCTAGCGCCCGGCGATCCGGCAGCGATAATCGCTGGCGACGCGGCTACGCCGGAGATGATCGCCGGCATCCGCGAACAGTTGGGACTAACCGATCCGCTGCCAGTCCAGTTCGTACGTTGGGCGACTTCCATCCTCGGCGGGGACTTTGGGACTTCGATCTTTACGGGGCGCCCGGTCCTTGAGCTCATCGCGGACCGACTAGAGCCCACTCTTTCCCTGTCCTTCATGACAATCATTTCTTCTGTAACGATAGGAGTGTACTTTGGCGTCTTTGCTGCATGGCGCGCCGGTGGCGTCGTCGATCGCGCTCTCGCAGGATTTGCGGCGGTTGGTTTTTCTGTTCCGGTTTTTGTCATCGGGTATGCTCTCGTATACTACTTTGCAATCACAACTCATTGGTTGCCCGTTCAAGGTTACGCGCCCATTAGCAGTGGCACCGGCACTTGGTTCGTGCACCTCGTTCTGCCGACGCTGACTCTGGGTGTTGGCTATGTGGCGTTCATCGCGCGGATCACGCGATCAAGCATGCTTGAAGTACTGTCGGAAGATTACATGCGAACGGCTGCGGCAAAGGGCGCGTCGACATACGCCATGCTTTTTCACCACGCCCTGAAGAATGCCGGGGTGCCAATCCTCACCGTCATCGGCTTGAGTTTGGCGGGTTTGATATCTGGCGTCGTTATTACCGAGACCGTGTTTAACATCCCCGGCGTTGGTCGTCTCGTAGTCGATGCGATCAACAATCGTGACTATCCTATTATTCAGGCCGTTCTAATCCTTGTTTCGGGCCTTTACGTGCTGATCAACCTTGCGGTTGATCTCTCCTATACCCTGGTCGACCCTCGTATTCGGTACTGATATGACACTCTCTGCTCAGCTTGAACCCGTGCCGGCGCCCCGGCTAGAAATTGCTCATCTTCCTCGTCTAATTAGGCGGCATCCACTCGTGTTTGTAGGTGGCGGCCTATTGACGGTATTGGTGGTTCTGGCGGTTGCCGCACCGCTGTACGCAGGCGATCCAGTAAACATGGACCCGTTTTCTCGTCTGCAGGCGCCTTCACCTGAGAAGTGGTTTGGAAGCGACCACCTGGGCCGGGACGTGTTTTCTCGAACTATCTTTGGTGCCCGCATTTCCCTCATAGTGGGGTTGCTTTCGGCGATTTTCGCCTCTGCCGCCGGGCTCCTGATCGGCATCCTCGCCGGTTATAGTCGGAGTTTTGACAATATCGTTATGCGGATCATGGACGGCTTGATGTCGATTCCGACAATTTTGCTGGCTATCGCACTCATTTCTCTAACTGGTCCCGGGATTGGTATCCTCATCGTCGCCATAACGATCCCACAATTGCCAAGCGTGACGCGGTTGGTTCGTTCGGTAGTTCTCAGTGTTCGAGAACGACCCTACGTCGAGGCTGCACTTTGCGGTGGCGCGCGCCTCCCGAGGGTGTTGTGGCGCCATATCCTTCCGAGCACGATCTCACCTCTTATGGTTCAGAGCGCCATTGTATGTGCGGATGCAATCCTCACAGAAGCCGGCCTCAGCTTTCTGGGCGTGGGCGTGCCTCCCGAGATTCCCAGCTGGGGGAATATGATTTCGAACTCTCGCCTGTTTCTCGGCATCGCTCCCATGACGGTCTTTGCGCCAGGCATCTTTCTCGCCGTCACCGTCCTTGCCGTCAACTTGCTTGGGGATGGGTTGCGTGACATGTTTGATCCCCGTGCAAAGCGGAGACGCTGACATGAAAATGCAGAAAAACACAGATAGCCAGTTGCTTCTGGATGTTCGCGACCTTGAGACCCACTTTTATGGTGAGGAGAGCGTTACACGTGCTCTAAGCGGCGTTAGTTTTCAGGTGAACAGCGGCGAAACACTTGGCGTGGTCGGTGAATCGGGCTGTGGGAAGAGTGTCACCGCCCTGTCAATCCTTCGTTTGCTGCCAAAACGCACAGCAAAGACCATTGGTGGTGAGATCCTTTTCAAAGGGCGCAACCTTATCAATCTCTCGGAGCGGGAAATGAGAAAGATCCGCGGCGACCGTATTGCCATGATCTTTCAGGAGCCGATGACAAGTTTGAGCCCGGTTCACACCATTGGTCGTCAAATCGCCGAAGCTGTCCAAATTCATACGGGTGCTTCCCGCTCAGAGGCGTTGGAAAAATCGCTTGAAATGCTTCGCATGGTGCGCATTGCCGATCCCGAACGACGCTTGTACAACTACCCCCATGAGATGTCAGGTGGGATGCGTCAGCGCGCCATGATTGCCATGGCGCTCGCTTGTTCACCCGAGCTTTTGATCGCGGATGAGCCGACCACGGCGCTAGACGTCACTATCCAGGCGCAGATCCTGAGACTGATCGTTGACTTGAAAGAGCGCACGGGTACCGCGGTCATGTTGATCACACATGACTTAGGCGTAGTTGCAGAGACGTGTCAGCGTGTCATCGTCATGTATGCGGGTAGGATCATCGAGCAGACTACGGTGAAGGATTTGTTCGATTATCCTCTGCATCCCTACACAAAGGGCCTTATGCGATCCATGCCCGATCCCAGACGTGGGCGGCAGCAGCGACTAGCAGAAATCCCTGGAATCGTTCCTAGTTTGCGCGAGCCGATCGTAGGATGCAGTTTTGCGCCTCGTTGCCCGTTTGCGACGGGAATATGCCGTGAACAAGCGCCGAGCCTGCGTGACGTCAGGCCTGCCCATTCTGCAGCATGCTGGCGAGCCGAGGAGGTAATGGGCGCATGAGTGGTCCTTTGCTTAAAGTTGAGAATCTGGCCAAGCATTATCCGTTCGGTGGGGGCTTCCTGAAGAAGACAATCCCAGTGGTCCGGGCGGTCGAAGACGTTTCCTTTACCGTTGAGCCCGGGGAAACTCTTTGCATTGTAGGCGAATCCGGCTGCGGTAAGTCCACAGTCGCGCGGCTCTTGATGCGGTTGGTGGATCCGACAGGCGGGCGGGTCCTGGTCGACGGCACCGATATTGCCGGACTAAAGAAGAATGCTCTTCGAGCCTCGCGGCGTCGGATGCAGATGGTTTTTCAAGATCCATTCTCTTCGTTGAACCCGCGTCTCACCGCAGGAGAGATCATCACCGAGCCTGTCGAGAACTTCGAACGGCTAAACCGCAAAGACCGCCAAGCTCTGGCGGCCGACCTCCTGCGAAAGGTCGGGTTGTCGCCGGAGATGATGCACAGGCTTCCGTCCGAGATGTCTGGCGGGCAGCGGCAGCGCCTGGGTATCGCCCGTGCATTGGCCCTCAAGCCGTCGCTCATCATTGCCGACGAAGCAGTCTCGGCTCTTGATGTATCCGTGCAGGCGCAAATCCTAAATCTTCTGATGGATATCCAGCAGCAGATGGGTATCGCCTTTGTCTTTATCTCGCATGACCTCAGTGTCGTTGAACATATTGGCCATCGCGTGGCGGTCATGTACCTCGGTCGGATCGTGGAGCTGGCGCCATGCGACGCGCTTTTCGCCAAACCAGTTCACCCATACACAGAGGCGCTAATCGCGGCTGCACCTATACCAGACCCCCAGCGGGTTCGGATGGAAGTGCCCCTTGAAGGGGAGGTACCCAGCCCTGTCAATCCACCGTGCGGATGTGCGTTTCACCCGCGCTGCCCTCTTGCAATCGAACGGTGCCGAGTTGAAGTGCCGGCGCTGGTTCATATGGCGGACGGCCGAGTGGTGGCGTGCCATGTGCGCGCTCCGGCGGCGGGCACCAACGAACAGTTGTCTACGGCGGCTCACCCGTCAGTCGCTGTGGAACAGCCTCTGGGCTGATGATGTCAACGAGGCAATGAACAACTTGGAAGAGAGAAATATAGTGGACCAATTGGCAGAAAATAGCGTCTCCCGACAAGAGGCGAGCAATTACGATTCCATTGGTTCGGTCGCGACGAACGTAGCAGACGGCTTCACTCTGGTCGCTGTGGGCGACCTTATCGTGTCTCGAGCGATCACGAAAAACAACAACCCCGGGTTAGGCGAAGTGGCCGAACTTCTGCAAGGAGTTGATGTTACGTTTGGCAATCTAGAAACGAACATCTTTGACAGCCGATACTTCACCGGAAGTCCCCAAGCCGAATATGGCGGTGCGTATCACGTCAGCCTGCCAGTTGTTGGACCCGCTTTGAAGGCAATGGGGTTCAATATCGTAAGTTACGCCAACAATCACACGTTCGATTGGGGCGTTGAAGGCATGCGAGAGACTTGCCGGGCTCTCGACCAGAACGAAATCATTCATGCAGGTGTCGGCGAAAACCTTTCGCAAGCTGGCGCCGCTCGTTTTGTCGAAAGCCCGCGTGGCCGGGTGGCGCTGGTATCGTTTGCAACGACGTTTCCGCCGATGTCCCGGGCATGTGATCCCGCCGGCGAGGCGCCCGGCAGACCAGGCCTTAATGCCCTTCGATTGGCAAGGAGCGTGGTCGTGGCGCCCCACATGCTCGTGAGCCTGAGGGAGATACGCGATTCTCTGCCAAACTACGTACGCGATCATGCGGACGACGACCTGGTCGAGCTTGCTGGTGTGACCTACAAAGCCGGTGAGAAAGCAGGCTACAGCTATGAGCCCCATCCCGGCGACGTTTCTCATATCCTGCGCAATCTGAGACGGGGTAAACAGTTCTCTGACTTCTGCATTGTGACGAATCACGGACACGAACCGGGAAATTGGAGCCAAGAACCAGCTGATTATGAGAGAGCGTTCGCGCACTCGCTGATCGATGCTGGGGCCGACGCATACATCGTACATGGCCCCCACCAATTGCGCGGAATAGAAATCTACAAGGGCCGGCCAATCTTCTATAGCCTTGGAAACTTCATGATGGATGACCTGCGGACCCCCGTGGGCGCTGACATGTTTGACGCTTACGGCAAAGACGAACAGGCTGACACGGACGCTGAAGTCACGGTCGCCGAAATGGCATCGGGATATACAACAGCTCCAGGTTTTAAGGATCCGGTTTTCTACGAAAGTATTGTGACCTCAAGCCGGTTCGAGGGAAACAGACTTGTTGAACTGCAGCTCCACCCGATCGAACTTGGACATTCGAAAAGGTTTGCGAACCGTGGCATCCCATGTCTTGCACCTCCGGCCAAAGCGAAATCAATTCTGGAACGTCTCCAGAAGTTGTCGGCGCCCTTTGGCACTGAGATCAGCATCGAAGACGATGTAGGAATTATCAGATGTTGACGCATCCGGACCGAGCCATGAAAAGCCATGGGTCGAGGCTTTGCCCGCCTCTCAATGTCGGGCTCTGGCGCGCTTGATGAGATTTCACACGGTCATGCAGCCTTGCGCGAAAGCGATAATGGACATTGCTCTCGCGGGCGTTTCCGGCTCCCCCATACCCGCCTTAGTATGTTGATATAGGAATGATCTGATGAAACAGCCTCCAATCTTCCCTCCGCCCTTTCCAGTCGACGAATTCCGCTCGCGCCTCGCAGCGTTGCGCAAGGGGATGGCCGAGCGCGGCGTGGATATGCTCATCGTGGACCAACGTGAACACCGGGCCTATTTCAGCGGTTTCTCGTCAACAGCGGCCATGTACCAAGCCTTGCTCATCCCCCTCGACCAAGAGCCCATTGCAGTGATCCGTGGCCTCGATTCTCCCAGCTTTAGCGAGGCAAGTCGTTTCGGCGATTATGTAGCATTTTCTGATAACGAAAACCCGATTAAGGTCGCAGCCGAGACGATCAAATCCCGTGGCTTTGGAGCCTCGGCAATAGGCGTCGAGCGCGATAGCCATATTCTCACGGTGAACCGCGCATTGGAGTTCGAAAGTCTGCTCCCAGATGCCAAGTTCGTCGATTTCTCCCGCGTCATGTGGGAAATGCGGCTCGTCAAATCCCCGCTGGAGCTTGCTTGTCTAACAGTGGCCGCCGAGATCTGCGACCGTGCGGCGGCGGCAGCCTTCGAGGTAGCCCAGGTTGGCGTTAACGAGCGCGAAGTTTTTGCGGCCATGACGAGCGAAGCGTGGCGTAGTGGCGCTGATAATGCGCAGGTCGGTGTTATGTCGTCCGGCCCTCGCTCGGGAACTTTGCACTCGTCCCTCGGCGACCGCATGCTGGCTGAAGGGGATATCGTACACCTGGAGCCGGTTCCACATTTTCGTGGTTATACCTCGCGACTTATGCGCCCGAAATCAATCGGTGCTCCGACCGATGAACAAATCCGGACTGCCGAAACAATGATCCAAATTCAGGACGAGCAGTTCCGCACCATGAGGCCGGGCGTCAATGCAAAAGATGTTGACCGCGTCGTACGCGAGGGGATGCTGGAGGCTGGACTGCGCGACAGCTACGCGAATATTACCGGCTATACGCTCGGCCTAAAGAGCCCCCCTCGCACCAGCGATTTCACCCGTGTTTTCCTGGCGGATAGCGACTGGAAACTCGAGCAGAATCAAGTTTTCCACATGTACACATCGGCGCGTGGCATGGCCTTCAGCGAAACCATCGTCGTCACGACCGAAGGGGGAACGCGCTTAACCAAAATGGATCGTAGGCTTTTCTGCTGACGTCCGGCTCTCAAGCGACCACTTAGGCCGAAACGAAGAGCGATCATCTTCTCGATTCGTAGTTTCGTGATCCTCGCGCGCCGCTTCGGCCTTCTGCAGAAGGCCGGATCGGCCCTTTTCGCGAAGCCGGTAACCGTCGCCATGGATTATGATCACCGCCGATGATGGGTAGTGGTTCAAGCCGGAGACGCGAAACCATCCGGCGAAGGCGTCACCGGAGGGAAACGGAGACGCCTCCCGATTGAGAATGCTGTGTTGAAAAACCTACAGCGTTTTTCCGCCCTTCAAATAAAGAAGCGCACAATACTCGCTTCACATGCAGGTATGCTATGCGGAGGTGACCCCTTTCACGATTTGGCGGTTAGCTTCGGAGGTCCGTGGATAGAGGCGGATGAGACCCCGCCGCATCCGTCTCTGTTCGAGCTTGCGCTCGCACCATTACGTGATCAAAGCGCGCTGCGTGCGCTCGACCGGTCAGCTCCGCTCTTATACCGCCGGCCGTCGACACGCTCGACAACGTTCACCAGCCCATGTGGGTGCGTATTCCGATGAAGCCGGCCATCGATTCCGATTTGAAGCCGGCCAGTCATTCCGATTTCATTCCGGCCAGCATTCCGATTTGAAGCCGGCCATTTTCCGGACTGATCCTGGGTCTCGTTGATGTTTGGGTTGGGTTTCGTTTCAGGTCAAGCTTGGAGTGTGTCGGACGGTATTGGTGGTCGCTGTTTTCGCATGCTCTCGCCAGTGAGATCGATGCGATAGGCGTTGTGAACGAGGCGGTCCAAGATGGCATCTGCCAGGGTCGGGTTTGCGATGATCTCGTACCAGCGATCCAAGGGCACCTGACTGGTTATGATCGTCGAGCGACGCTCGTAGCGATCTTCGATGATCTCAAGGAGATCGCGGCGCTGATCATCGTTGAGTTTTTCCGGGCCCCAATCGTCGAGAATGAGAAGGTCGGTCTTGGCGAGAGATTTGAGGATCCTGCCGTATCGCCCGTCACCTCTTGCAAGCGCGAGCGTGGCGAACAGCCGGGGAACCCGGTGGTATGCGACGGAGAAATCCTCCCGACATGGCCAAGGTCCGGAGTTCCGTGCTCGCAACTTCTGCCAGAAACCCAAGCGCAAGCGAGGGCGGCGGGGTACATGTCGAAGACGCTGCCGCCCTGTAGTCTTATAGCATTTGCTGCGGTCGTGGCCGCGGGCACGGGAGTGGCGATCCCGAATCCTATGCTGCTGTGGACATGCAACGGCGCTTCAGAACTCATGAATCCTTTATTGAGATCTTGCGAACCCCAATAATGTAGGCCGAAAAGCTCGAAGCGTGACCGTCCCTCGATCATCACCTGCATCTCGGTGATCCGTTCTCTCAGCGGGCGCGGCCTCTTTCATGCCATCTCCTCAGATTAAATACTTGTCTGGATCCCGACCCCTAGGCCGAAGTTACTGCGTTAATTTCACCAATCTGGGCCGCGGCGCTACAAGGTGCGGCGCAATGGCTCCATCACCCGATAGTTACGGCCATCGAGACCCACATCGCCGCAGGCATAGTGAAGTCTTGATGGCGCACGTTGCTGAATGTCCACATTGCGATTTCATTCGGCGGCGTGCGCTACGCCAAGCCTTGCGGCGGCGCGGGCGCGAACTGCATCTCCGAAGACTCGAAAGATGCGTGCGGATGGCTCGTCGGTTTTTATCCAGTATTCGGGATGCCATTGCACCCCAAGGGCAAAAGCGCGTGCGCTCCGGACCGACACCGCTTCGATAGTTCCATCCTCGGCCCGCGCCTCGACCTCAAGCTCCTCCGCTAACCGGTCAATTGCCTGGCGATGGAGAGAATTCACAATGATATTGTCTGCATCGACGATGCTGGCAAGGCAACTATCTGACGCAATGGTCAAGCTCTGGTGGATGGCATACCGCTCATCGCGGTTATCGCTCGGCACCTCCCGATGATCAAGGTTTCCGGGCTTGTCTTGAATTTCGGTCGCAAGTGTCCCGCCGAGTGCGACATTCAATTCCTGAAGCCCGCGGCAGATCGCAAGCACAGGGAGCCCTTCGGCAATTGCCTTGCGGATTAACGGCAATGTGGTTGAATCCCTCGCAGGATCATAGGGGCCATTTGCTTGGCTCCCGTCACCGCCATAGAGCGATGGATGCACGTTCGTCCCGGAGCCTGTGACAATCAGTCCATCAATAGCGGCAAAGAGCTGATCGAAGTCAATTCGGTCTCCCAATGAAGGAACGATCAAAGGAAAAACCCCTGCACCTCCAACCGCCGCCTCGATATACTGCACAGGAGTCGCGTGCCAGAGATATTTGTATACCTCGACGACATCCGCCGAAATAGCAACAAGCGGCTGACGAGGCAGTGCGCGGCCAATCGTGGAACCTGTGGCGCCTACATCGTCACGTACATCTTTGCCCCGCATCATCTTAGCCTTCCTAATGGGTTTGCTTCATTTAGTTCATTTATTTAAATCATGCAACATTTGTGTTATTAGTTGAAACGAGGGCGTGGCCGCACCTCTCACTGCGGTCTCTTTCGGATTTCCCCAATAGCCACCAACGAAAAAAGGCCCACCTTTTGCAAGGCCGATCGAAAGCGGTCTGGTTGAAGTGAGTTCCTACAAAGTGTCAAAGGTAATTGAAGTGCTTCTGCTACGCGGCGAGGCTTGACCATGAAATCGGCATCAACAGTAGGATGGCTGTTTTTCGCAGACCCAATCAAAAGTCGGCCCCCGTGGACGCCAAGTCAATGCAACGGAACCGGCATAGGATTTGGCCAAGTGGCAACGATCGTCTGCGCAGTGGACGCCGGATCGCCGGCACCAACCTGAAAAGCAGGACCTCGACCATCGTGCTGCGATGGTCGAGGTGTTCTGTATGATAGTGTTCTCAGGCCTTCTGCATATTCCACATCGCGACAACGCCTTGCGGCGTCTCGACGAGCCCCGTGAGCATCTTCCGGCGCGCGATTGGCGACACAATTTGGCTAAGTACACGTCGCCCGCAAAATCCCACCAGATCCTTTGCATCTTGCGTGCGAGGGCCTTGTGCTCTTCGAGCGTTTCGAGACCTTCCCATTTGGCCCGAAGCGCCTCATATTCGTCACTCTTCGGCCAGCCGTACCAGCTCTTCTCACCATTCGCCGTAAGGAAGATTTCGCTGATCGGATTGCTCAAGGCAGCGTTTGCGACGTCCGTGAGAAATATGCTCCAGCCGCCTTTCTCAACGGGACCCTTGTTTGCCCGGCGCGCGACGAGCCCACCCCAGTCGCTCGGCGCAAGCTCGGCATTGACCCCAATCTTGCGCAACTGGGCCGCCACAAGCTGTGCGGCATTATTAAGAGATGCGATGTTGGTTGGCTGGAGAATAACGATCTTCTCGCCGGCATATCCAGCCTCCCGATGTATCTGTAGTCCGTCGGCTTGCCTGGCCGGGAGAAGTCGAGCACGACATCCTTGTGGTAGGACCCACGGACCGCAGTCTAAAAAGCCTTCTTGGATCCTAGCGCCCTCCGCAGAGCGGGATTGATAGGTGAATATCTGCAATCTGGCGTCCTATCATGAAAGTCGGCAATACCGGATACTTCAATGTTTTCCGATCGACCAATCAAGTTTGCTTCCTCCGGTTGTGAATTGAAGAAAAATCACAGCCTGTATGAAAAACCTCAACCTCAACACACCCGGGAACATCCGAGGCAAAGACCTTAGCGCAGGAACTGTCTATTCGATCGATGGTATCTTGCTAGGTGATACGATTGGAGCATATAATACGATACAAAACAAATGTTGCAAGTTCGTTTATGGAATGGTAGCTGTGACGACTGACAGCGGGTCATGAGCAAGACTGGCTACAAAGCTACGCTAATTACTTGCAACAAAACATAAAGAAGGGAACCGAAGCATGACGATCTCTCGACGCGAATTCTTCAAAGTGAGTCTGGCCGCCGGAGCGGCTCTCTCGACCCCGTCGGTCCTGCGCTCTAAGGCAGCGGCTGCCGAACCTCTAACGATCCGTATGGTAAGGGACAACCTTAAGGTCTATGATCCAATTTGGACCACATCCGGCGTAACCGCTAATCATGGCGCGGCAATCTACGACACATTGTTCGCCCTTGATTCGAAATTCATGCCGCAACCACAAATGGTGGGCAACTGGGGCGTTTCCGAGGACAAAAGGACTTACACGTTCGAACTGAGGGATGGCTTGGCGTGGCATGACGGCACTCCAGTCACTGCGGCTGACTGTGTTGCATCGCTTCGCCGGTGGGCAAAAGTCCATCCCGGTGGAAAATTGATCATGGCACGGGCAAGAGACATCTCTGCGAAGGATCAACGCACCTTCATTATAGCACTCAACGAACCTCTTTCGTTGCTGATCAATATTCTAGGGGACGTCACTGCGCCACTGCCATTCATGATGCGTGAAAAAGACGCAGAGCTCCCTGCCACTGAGCAGGTAACCTCAAACATTGGGTCGGGCCCCTTCAAGTTCAACAAAGACCTTGCTAGGCCCGGCGCCAGCTTTACATATGATCGCAACGATCAATATGTACCGCGACAGGAAGCTTCTGACGGATTGGCCGGCGGCAAGATCGTGAACGTAGATCACGTGGTTTGGAACATCATCTCGGACCAGCAGACTGCTCTAGCAGCACTTCAAGCGGGCGAGGTCGATCTCCTTGACAGTCCGGCAGTTGATCTTCTGTCAGTCATCGATGCTGATCCTAACCTTGAGGTTCGGGACCTGAATCAAGGGGGGTTGAACAATGTCCTGCGGATGAACTTCTTGCAGCCTCCGTTCAACAATGTGAAGGCCCGTCAGGCCTTACTCCATCTGATTGACCAGGAAGCGTTCCTAAATATCCTGTTCCCGGATCCAAGATTCCGTAGCACCGTTACATCTATATTCGGACATTCCACGCTTTACACAAATGATGCAAATACGGGATGGTTCAAGAAGGGAGGGGATCCGGAGAAGGCCAAGCAGCTCTTCAAGGAGGCCGGATATGTGGGCGAGAAGGTTCTCATTCTCCAACCGACTGACTTGGGATTGGCAGCAAGTAGCGCCTGCCAACTGCTAGCAGACACCCTACGCAAAGTTGGAGTCAATGCAGAGCTTGCTTCGATGGCTTGGGGTGAGCTTGCCACGCGCCGGTCTAACAAAGGCCCAGTCGACAATGGTGGCTGGAGTCTCTTCATTTCGGACCAGTCAGACTACGCCCTTGGAAATCCCATTGGCTCGCCTTTCTTGGTCGCGAGCGGTGACGACGCCTGGTACGGTTGGCCGAAATCCGATGAGTATGAGGCGTTGCGGGCCAAATGGGCGGACGTTGAAACGCTTGACCAACGCAAGGATCTGGCTCGGCAGATGCAAACTGTATGGTGGGATTTCGTCGGCGATATGAGGCTTGGTCAAAATTCCCAGCCTATTGCGTATAGAAAAGCTCTAACCGGCCTGATTGGTATGCCGCAGATTCTTCCCATGTGGAATCTCAGGAAAGCGTAGCGCCCGACAAGAGTATAACTCGCACGAGTCAGACGTTCGGCCATCGCTATGACAGCGATGGCCGAATGTTTTACTTCAGAAGGAGCCTCCACGGACTGTGGTGCTGGCGAGTCAAACTTACCAAACGTCGCACATCCCGCGGTAAAACAAATGTTGCATCCTATTCAAGAATGAATTAAACGGAGCAAGTCCATATGAGGGGCCGAAATGAATGAGAGCAAAGACTTACGTGGCGGATTTATGCGGCCGCATCTACGGGTGTCCGCCCACTGCGTCGTCAGCCGCTTGTTGCCATTTCGGCGGATGTCGTTGAGCTATACAAATATCTCTGGCAGGCGACGCCGTTGCAGGTGCAGGGGTCTTTCCTTTGATCGTTCCTTCATTTGGAGACAGACTTGACTTCGATCAGCTCTTTACGCGGTCCGCGCCCACGCGGCCACAAAGCGTCGTGCAGCGCACGTTGCTGAATATATTTGCAAAGCAGAAATTCAGCAACGATGGCGTCATCTAGAGCGCGTCCATTGAACGCGGAATCGGAATTGGGGTGACAGGCGTTGCTTGCCGTGATTCCTTACCTTCGAATCAGGAGGTATCGATGTCACGTGCTTTAAGCGATGATCTTCGCAGCCGCGTTCTCGCAGCTTCTGCAGACGGATTGTCTGCCCGCTCGGCAGCGGCGCGGTTTGGGATTGGAATTTCGACTGCGATTGCCTGGATTGCCAACGCCCGACAGGGGCGACTGACTGCGGCCAAGCAAGGCCGACGCTCCGGCTCGAGACTTGATGAGCATGAGACATTTATCATCGGCCTGATCGATCATGAAAGAGACATCACGCTCAACGAGATGGTGCTGCGCCTGGGTAATGAGAGGTCCGTATCGATCGGCCGTAGTGCTCTTGACGTGTGGCTTCGCAAGCGGGGCTGGACCTTTAAAAAAAGACCGCACATGCATTGGAGCAGGAGCGAGACGACCTGTTGAGCCGGCGTCAGGACTGGTTTGATGGCCAGCTCGATCTCGATCCCACCAAGCTGGTTTTTATCGATGAGACCGGTCTTTCCACGAAGATGGCGCGGCTGCGCGGGCGATCTCTGTGCGGAGAACGCTGCCGGTCGGCGGTTCCCCATGGCCACTGGAAAACCACGACCTTTACAGGCGCGCTGAGGCTTTCCGGAATGACGGCTCCGATGGTACTCGATGGCCCGATGAACGGCGTGGCCTTCCTGGCCTATATCGAGCAGGTTCTCGTCCCGACACTCAGTTCGGGTGACATTGTCATCATGGACAATTTGCCTGCTCACAAAGCAGAGGGTGTCCGCCAAGCCATCGAAGCTGCTGGCGGCCGGCTGCTTTATCTCCCGCCCTATAGTCCTGATTTCAACCCGATCGAAATGGCCTTTTCCAAACTGAAAGCGCTTCTGCGGGCAAAGGCCGAGCGCTCCGTTGATGCGTTGTGGGACACCGTCGGGAAAATCGTCACGCTCTTCAAACCGCAGGAATGGGCAAACTACTTCGCAGCAGCCGGATATGACCCCGATTAAAGCGGACGCGCTCTAGCTGTCGGAAACCTCCTGGCATGAGCGACGACTTGGAGGGGCTGGGGAAGCGCTCTGATCAAAACCGGACTGTCCGACAGCACTGGAATACCCAATTCTGTTCCCGAATTGAACCTGTGACCACGCTGGCGGTGGAGACGCACGAGAACTGGCTTGAGGCCACCGTTACTTCAACACGGACGAACTGAAGGAGCACAAGAAGGATACGATCCGCGAATCCGCTTAGCGAGCCAGCTGAGCCGCCCCGTTTTGCAGAGCTTGACGCACACAATCGGCCTTAGGCTTTCTTCATACTCCATAGTGCTCTGAGACCTGGAGTACTGACAAGATCCGTAAGTGTCCTGCGACGCACAATCGGCGAAACAACTCCACAGAGAAAAATGGTGCCGGCAATGTCCCACCATATTTTCTGCATTTGCCGAGCAAGTGCCTTGCGCTCCTCTAGACTGCCTACATCCATCCACCTCGCCCTTACAGCCTCAAACTCGTCGCTCTTCACCCAGCCAGAGAAGCCCGCCTCGCCAATTGGAGCAAGCCAAGACATGGCCATCGGATCACGAAAGCTAAAATCCGAAGAAGACGTGATAGTGATGCTCCAGCCGCCGCTATCAACGGAACCTTTGTTTTCCGTACGTGCTATCACGCCGCTCCAATCACTTGGTGCGAGCTCTGTATTTACTCCGATTTTTCGGAGCATTGTTGCCAATAACTGCGCGACGTCACTAAAGGCCCTAATACTCGTGGCTTGGAGGATGACAACCTTCTCCCCTGAGTACCCAGCTTCCTGAAGTAACCGCTTCGCCGCTTCGGGGTCTCCAGCCTTTTTATACCAGCTCGTATTTTCGTCGTTAGAATACACGGAACTATTTCCAAATAAAGACGTAACAGGCTCTGTGTACTTCGGGTTGGGCATGGCAACATACGCGAATGCCTCCTGATCGACGAGGTGGAGTATGGCCTGACGCGCCTTAACGTTATCAAAGGGCTTCTGCAGACAATTCAACCGCAACAAAAAGTCGTCTCCATTGTCCATTGGCTGAAGCGCGAGGTTGGGATCGCTATCGATCATTGAAAAAAAATCGGGAGGGGCGTGTTCCATGAAGTCAATTTCGCCCGCCTGAAGGGCCGCAAATGCGGTCTGCTGGTCGCTGATGTTATCCCAAATGACGCGGTCGACGTTGACCACCTTGCCGCCTGCATACATATCGGGCGGCTCCGCACGCGGCACATAATTTTCGTTGCGATCGTAAGTAACGCTTGCGCCCGGCTTGGCGAGATCATGATTGAACCTGAAAGGCCCCGAGCCAATATTCGCGGTAACCTGCTCGTTTGGGGGACGAATTGCATCCTTCTCTTGCATGACAAAAATACGTTCGGCCGCCAAGATGTCTATCAGCAAGCTCAGCGGCTCCTTGAGCTCAATAATAAAGGTCTTATCGTCCCTGGTTGAAATATCCTTTACTCGTTCCGTTACCAGCGGTCCAACACCCGCTTTCATCTGACCCCAGCGGCGAAGCGAGGCGACACAGTCAGCCGCAGTGACTGGAGTGCCGTCATGCCACGCCAAGCCATCCCGCAGTTCGAATGTATAAATCCTCTTGTCCTCGGAAACGCCCCACTTTCCCACCATCTGTGGTTGCGGTTTCATTCTGGTGTCAAGGCCAAACAGGGTGTCATAAATTGCGAGGGCGTGATCCCAAGTTATAGTTGAATACGAATAGTACGGATCATAGGCAAGGAGGTGACTGTGCATCGCCATGCGAACGGTACCCGGCGCCGTTGAGGCAGCATGCACGCGCGGGATCGGCGGGAAGGATAGTGCAGCTCCTGCCGCCATGCCCATCTTGATGATGTCGCGCCGAGATATATTCATGATTCACCTCCCGTTTTGGACTTAGTTAACTGAGTTTTAGCAGCACCTCGCCTCGAAGCACTCCGGTACGAACCTCGAAAACTCGCCAAGGTTTTCATCCTGCAATCCGTAGGATCTGTATTTCGCGCGACCATTGTAGTGAGCCGAGAGTTGAGGACGTTCAGACTTTAAGTTGCACGGCATGGAGGTCATTGACCCTGTTAATCGCAGAGGCGAGCGCGGAGCGTAGTAGTCGCTGGTTTAATGTGTCAGGTTGTGCTCAGCGCAGCGCGGATTGCAAGCAGCGCCGGCCTTTCGTCAAGGCGACGTTGGGTATAGTTTTCGTCGTTTGGGAGAGAGGAAAGTTTGACGGCTACAAACTCAGCGTCCGGGTCGATAAAGACGATCTGCCCATCCTGTCCGCGCGCCCATAAAGTGCCACGACGCGTATCTTCGATCCACCACTGGTTGTGATAGGCTCCGTTGGGAAGTGACTGGCTGCTGCTGCCTGAGAGTTCGACACCGCCGCTCCGTGTTCCTCTTATCCAGCTATGGGGAATAATTTGACGCCCGTCCCTGGAACCACCCTCAAGCAACAACATTGCAAACCGACCCAAATCACGCAGAGTCGCACACATTCCGCCAGCCGCTGCCGCTAATCCGGCGTGGTCCACAGTAATATAAGCATCCTCGCCAGCGCCCATTGGCGCCCAGATTTCTTGGCTCATGAGATCCGCCAACGATAGCCCAGACGCCCGCTCCAAGAGACAGCCCAGTACGGTGGTTGTGATGTTGCAATAGTGGAACGAGGCACCGTGTGGCCGCGCGGCTATGTTGAGCGTGAGGATCAGGTCCCACACTGTGCGTGGCCAGTCTGGCCGGTTGTGCGGGTGCCAGCCATTCGCGAGATAAAGTTTCTGGAGGTGGGAATCTTCATTCCGGGATTCGTCGAACAATACACCACCAGTCATGTCGAGCAGCTGCTGCACCGTCGCTCCCCGGAAGGCGGTTGCAGCGAGTTCCGGCAGATATTCTGTGACCGGCTCTTTGACATCGAGCAAACCTTTATCCTCGACAATTCCGGCGAGCGTACCTATGAACGATTTGGTCGCCGAGTGGATAAGATGCTGCGTGTGCGGGGCGAGTTCATTCATGTAACGCTCAAATATGATCCGGCCCCGATGCAAAACGAGGAACCCGTCTGTAGAGCTCTCGTTAAGGAACTCGTCGACGGATCGTTTGCCTTCACGGAAATCGATCATAATGTCGCCAAGTGGCTGAAGGCTCTCGGGTAGCGGCTGCACGGGACCGTCGCCCCGCCAAATCGGGGCCGTTGCCGTCATCTCGCGGACATGCTGGTTGGTCCAGCGGTTCCAGGGCGGCAACTCCCACCTATCTCGCGGGATGATCAGTGCGCCGGGGCTACGGCGGTCGCGCAACCGCATGTCAGTCATACTTTCTTCCTCTTCTTTCCATCAGCGTGCTCGACACGCCGTTTTCATTTCCGGGTTGCCGCTATGGAAATGCCTTGAACTGCAATGCGGGCGCGGTCGTGAATCAACTGCACCTAAACGGTGGCCATGCACCGTCGTGACTTAACGAGCTGCGGAATCGTCAGAATGTCCGAAACCCTAAATACTTGCGTCAACGGCATCTGTACCTCAGCTCCATTGGATTTGCAACATATGTTGTAGATGACAACAGATAATCCATACGTTTCATAAATTGGAACCCAGGCTGCGCTGAGTTTCACGCCCGACCGGCAGTCCTCTACCTGATCGTCCTTACCGGGGATCGCGGCCTGGCCGCGACATTCTCTCCTGTCTCAAAGCCGGTGTCGCCGGCGTCAAGTGGGTATCCGGCGTCATTCCACGATCCAACAAGAGAACAAATGCATAATCTAGAATCTAAAACAAACGTTGCATTTTCTGGCAAAGCCTGCAACTCACTACTCCAATATGCGACATCCGGTGAATAGAGTGCCTAGGGACATTCGAGAAGAGCGAACAGTCGCGGTGAGGCTTGATGAGTATGTCAGCATGACGTCACGGTCTGGCGTCTATCAAGCAGTCGATCAATTGGCCTGCCGTTCATGCGCGGGGCATCCTGTCCTAGGAGGACGGCTTGCCGTGACTGCAACTTCATCCAAAGCGCGGCGGCTAGGTAAGGGAGCCCTCGCGATGGCTGCTTCCACTGATCTGGTTCCCGTCGCAAGCTCAGCAACTGCCTGTACCGAATGCTCCTCAGGCGCGCAAGCCGACGGCGGCGGCGTTATTCCTTTCCCACGGCCCCGCTACGAGGTTAATGTTGAAAAGGACGCATCCAGATGAGCGATGGGATCGGTCTCTACGCCGATATCTATCGTCCGCAAGGGGTGGATAGCCGGTTGCCGGCAATCCTAATCCGCACACCATAGAGTAAAGCGCCCTACCAAGAGCGGCATGAGTCGGCTGCACGTAGTGGCGTAGCCTACATGTTCGCCGGGCAGGGCTTTGCAGTTTTGGATTGCAACGTAAACGCTCGCGCCTACGTCATATGTATCGCAGCTATGTACGATAATAATCCAAACGTCTCACATGCGCTTGACGGCGAGGCGCCATTGAAACGCTGGCGGAATTGGCTGCTGCTGGCGGGTTGTGATGGATGATGGAGGGATGCCTCTGGCGTGCTTGGCCATACAGTACAAGGTTCTGGGCCAACAGCGCCGTGGCCCGCCCAACACCCGCGAATACGAAGCATATGCAGGGGTAGGCGCTCCGCGTGCAAAAAATATCTGTACCAGGGGTGTTGCTTTTCACACGAAGGGGAGATTGTATCGAATGCGCCCTTCCTTTCCGCCCGGTCCCGCCACAAGCAAACAATCCGCGGTAAGCGCGCCAACTGCGGGTGGTCAATAGTGATGGATAAACTTTTCGGCCCCGTCCTTGCCGCAGGTTTGATTTGCCGTTGATGGCGGAAGCACGGGGACGGGATGGGACTTGAGACGACGGCTGATCGACCTCTTATCCGCGGGTTGGTTACCGCACTTCCGTAATCCGTCCTGGGCTATTCATGTCTAGAAGTCGGGCGTTGGGCTCTTACGACCAGCCACACAATACTGCCGTGAATTCCCGTGGCCACATCCCGTCTCCGTGCTGCCCGCGATTTTCGCCGCAGACCTGGCGCGGGCCGCCCTTCAATCCGGCGGCGCCGGTGCCAGGGATGCGCTTGCTGGGATCCTGTTCCTCGATGAAGCAGCGCGCTGCATCTCAGTTGACCGATTCGACCTGGTGACCAATGGCCCACAGGAAAGCCGCCATCTCGCGTGCGATCGCCGCAACGACGATGGGTTTTTTCTGCCCGCAGCCGTCAGGCGCCGGTAGCGGCCGCGCAGCCGCGTCTGCGCCTTCCAGGCGATCTCCCAAGCCTACGCCTCGCCCAGGACGCGGCGCGAGCGGCGGTTTCCGGCAAGCGTCGGCCGCCACGCTTGACCGTCTCGCCGGTTGACCGCTCCGAAGGCACGAGGGCCAAGCAAGGCCCTCAACTCTCGCGGATTGTCGAAGCGACGCACGTCGCCGACTTCGCTGAAGGTGACGGCGACGGTGAAGGACACGCCGCGAAGCGCTTGATACGCGGCCAACCACCGGCGTCATTGACCAGCTGGGCAGCAGTACCACAAGCGGCGCATCCAGCCGCTCCAGCCGGTTTTGTGCATCGGTGATCACGTCGACCTGATCCTGGAACACGACCTGCTGGGCCGGATGGTAGAACTTCTGCGACGCCAGCCAGCGGGCAAGCGCACAGCTCCAATTGTTGTGGCCAGTAAACGCGGCCATGGCGCAGCAAGAACGAGAGCAATTGCTGGCGTTTCTTGCGCAGATCTTCGCTCGCTGCGGCCCGCACCCGCACCAGATCGCGCACCGTTTCATGCACCGTGTCGGGAACCCATAAAGCGCACCGAAGTGAACAAATTTCCTGCGGAAAACAAATGAACCAAATTAGTATTAATAAAACAGTTGTTGCAATCTATGGTGAAACCTGCGACTCATCACACTGGCCTCAGTTTAATTTGGGCATCTGAGACATTCGTAAAGAGAGGACAGTCGCGGTGAGGATTGATGAATATGTGCAGCACGATGCTACCGGTTTGGCGTCTCTCGTGAAAGCGGGTGAAATCACACCGTTGGAACTAACACTCTTAGCCCGAGAAGCGCACGATGAGGTGAATCCTCGGGCAAACGCTGTCATCGAATTCTATGAAGATGCCGAGTCTGTCGTCGGTGCGAACGACGGTATTTTTGCCGGCGTGCCATTTCTTCGGAAAGACACGGGAGCAAGTGAGGCTGGTCGCCTTCAAGAAAAGGCAAGCCGTCTGTTTAAGGGCTACCGACCTAACACAGAAAGTCATTTTTTTCGCCGCGCGCGGGAGGCGGGGCTCAGAACCCTCGGAAGAACAACAATGCCTGAATTCGGGACGTCAGGCATGAGCCAATCGATTTTAAATGGAGTCACTGGCAATCCGTGGGATTTAGATCGGTCTGCAGGTGGATCGTCCTCGGGATCCGCGGCTGCTGTTGCTGCCGGCATTACACCAATCGCACACAGTAGCGACGGCGGCGGATCAATTCGTATCCCGGCATCCTGGTGCGGTCTTGTCGGCTTGAATCCATCTCGCGGACGCGTTTCCGGCGGCCCAAACAACCAAGACGCATCATCTGGCCGTAGTCGGGAGTTTGTTCTCTGTCGGACCGTCCGTGACATGGCCGCCGCGCTCGATGTTTTTTCCGGTCACTATCCTGGTGATCCGTTCATCATCACCCAGCCGAAGCATTCCTATCGCGAAGAACTTTCACAGCCGACAGGCGTTCTAAGGGTTGGAATTGCCAGGACCAAGTGGGGTGCCGTGGATCTGGAGCCGGAAGTGCTTGAGGTCGTCGATTCTGCGGCGACTCTGCTCGAGGAAATGGGGCACAGGGTCACCGAAATGGAGCCACCTTACGAATCTGCAGAATATTCAAGAATATTCCTCGCAGGTTCAGCCCGCAGCGCGCATCTACTTGGTGAAACGGCCCAGGCAATGGGGCGGACCATTAGTGCGGATACCGTGGAACCCATTAATTTAAAGATTTATGAATATGGCCGAAGGGCATCACCGTTTCTGACGGGGGACGTACAAGAGCTCATGCGAAGGATGCGGGTGCGCGTAGCTGAGGCGGTCGAACCGTACGACATACTGCTAACGCCCACCATGCCAACTGTGGCTCTACCACATGGCACCATTTACTGCACGACCAACCCAACGCTCTCCGCAGAAGAATTCATGGAAGCGGATGCCGCGCTTTATCAATATCTTGGAGTGCTCAATGTTACGGGACATCCGGCAGTATCTTTGCCGTTGGGACAAAGTTCCAACGGCATGCCTATCGGGCTTCAAATAGTTGCCCGTTTCGGCGACGAGGCGACGCTGGTTCGCGTCGCACGGGATCTGGAGGAGGCGAGGCCCTGGAGAGACCGGCACCCGAGAGTTTGGGCTGGCCAACAGCATTGATCTGCGGATGCCCCTGAATGACATCGGATCCAACGTTCGTCGAATACGACAGCTATTTTTCTTCAAGCGGGCACTGACCTTAGAAGGGTTCCGTCCAAGGTTCGTGCGCTTCTCCACCGCCATGTGGGAAGTGCAGATTAAATCACCACGTCACTACAATGAAGCGCAGGCATTTCCACTCGAGCAAATCAACCTGGAGAAAAATGCGCAACCTCTTACAGCTAAGGCCGTAATTTCAAGGGTTAGATCGCACAAAGTCTGGTCGATGGCTGTTATAAGAAAGCATCTTAGTCAAGAACTGCACAAAGGAAGCAACTCATGGCGACAATAGGAGTTTTGTCCCTGTCGAACGACGGCCGCTACATTGGCCAGCATCCCGATTTTGGTTACGGCATTGGCCATCCGAGCCGCTATGCGTCTCCTCCCATCTCGAAGCAAATTCCCGGAGCTTGGGCAAACAATGTTGTCTCAGGCGATCCTGATTGCGAGAGTGAGTATGTGAAAGGCGCCAAAGAGCTTGAACGAAACGGAGCTGCTGCGATTACTTGTGATTGTGGCTTTACTGTGCGGTATCAGAAGGCTATCGCATCGGCTGTATCAATACCAGTGTCTACTTCTAGCCTACTCCTACTGCCAGCCCTTCTATCCATCGTCCCCCCGGACAAGAAGATATCAGTACTGACTGCGGATTCGCGCTGCATAGATGCGGAAATTTGGGCTGCGCTCTCTATTACTGATCCATCAAGGTTGATTTTCGAAGGGCTCGAGGACACAGCAACATACGATTACATGTGGGCCGAGAAAGGCGAAATCAATGTCGAGGACGTCTTGGCTGATACTGACGATATCATTGCTCGCGTTCAAAAACATGAGAATGTAGCGGCGATTCTTTGCGAATGTACGGTATTCGTGCGTGTCTCGCCTCGAATCCGAAGAGCGACGGGGCTGCCGGTTTATGATGCGGCGCACAACGCAGGTCTTCTTATGGCGGGCGTAAGTTAGGTGCGGGGGTCTTTCCTCGCCTCTAAAGTTATCCCAATGCGGGGTGCGTGCCCAGAGGGAAATCGATGTGCCGATTGCATCTCGAGTACTAGGTGGTTAGCTGTCGCGGTGCTAATCGGATTGGCGACGGCAGGCGCGTCAGGTCTTCTGGCGCTGCCTGCTGAACTGATCACGGCCGTGCCGGCCTTTGCGGACGGGCCTATCGAACGCGCCTTTGTGCCACTGGCGATTACGACCGAGCCGAAGACGGTTACCGATGCTTTGCCGAACCCGGAGCCGGTGAGGCCGCTTCGCAGATCGTGACGGTAGAAACAGGCGCAGACCTTGTGATGAGGGTGCCCGGCGATGTGCCGGTTGATCGGGCTGTAGTCTTGGTGCGCGCGATGCGAGGGACGGCATGATCGTCGCGGGCCAACGATCACCGATCCTGATCGCGACGCGGGCGGTGGACTTCCGCTGTGGCCATCAGGATCCCCACTGAAGGAACTGATCGAGAAGCTTGAGGGCCAGGTCCAGGACTATCGCCGCACGAAGTTTGGGCCGAAATCGGAAAAGCTCGATCCGGCACAGATGGAACTGGCGCTGGAAGAACTTGAGACGGCGATTGCCGAAACACATGCCCAGATTGCCGTCGTCGAGGAAAAGATTGCGGGAAGCGCAGTTGACCTCGAAAAGGCCGTACCTCGCAAAGGACGGAAGGCGCGCGCGCTGCCTGAGAACCTGCCGCGGGTCGAGCGGGTGATCGAGCCCGACAGCATTGCTTGCCCATGTGGTTGCGGCGACGTGGTTCGGATCGGCGAAGATCGAACGGAACGGCTCGACTAGATTCCGGCACGCTACCAGGTGATCGTCACGATCCGCCCGAAATATGCGTGCTCCAAGGGTCGAACGGGCGTCCAAGTTGACGCCTATGGCGGCTATTCTCACCTCGCCACGCCAAAGCGCTCGGGTGGCGATCCGTTGAGGCTGGCCTTCTGCTGGGCACATGGCCGCAGAAAGCTGATCAAGGCCAAGCCAAAGAAGGATTCGCCCATCGTCGACGAGGCGTTGTTGCGCATCGCCGCCCTCTACAAGATCGAGGACAGCATCCGCGGTTGTGATCTCGATCATCGCCGGGCTGTCCGTGCCTACCTGCGCGACCTTTTCATCAGCCTCGCCAATGGCCACCTCGCCAAAGACATCGACGGCCCTCATACGCTGGGCCCATGCGCAACGGACCAGCGCCTCACAATGAGCTCGTCCGGGGTTCCCCGACGAGCTCACAGGACTTCCGATCGACATCACCGTTGCAACCACAAAATCAATGGGGCGGAGACGCCGCATACCGAGGGGGTGAACTCGGCTTGGCGAGCAAATAGGCAACCTGCAAAACAGGAAGCGTTAGGTACGGTGAGTTTTTGGCAGTTGGCCGCGAAGAGATGCTCATTGCGATCGATGTAATAAAAGCTGAGGCAATCGCGCGCTGTCGGAGAATTCCTGCGTTATTCGGGGGAACTACGCAGGGCCCCGCTCCTCGCGGGGGAGCAAACGCCGCAATCATTCTCGTCTTTGCTCGTATCTTTGAGAAACGACAATCGGTTGCAGGAGTTTGCTTATGACCATCAACATCAAAGATATCAGCGAGAAGGACCGCAACAGCGTCCTGCATCCGTTCACGCAGCTGAAGGATTTTGCCAGCGGCAAGCTTGGCGAGCCGACCATCGTCGAGACCGGAAAGGGCATCCGCATTCAGGATGCGCATGGCCATCAGTTGATCGACGGCTTTGCCGGTCTTTACTGCGTCAATGTGGGCTACGGTCGGACGGAGATCGCGGAGGCGATCTCGCGTCAGGCTTATCGTCTGGCCTACTACCATTCGTATGCGGCGCACACGACGGACGAGCTTGCGATCCTGTCGGACCGATTGGTGAAGATGGCGCCGGGCAAGATGAGCAAGGTGTTCTACGGCATGTCCGGTTCGGACGCCAACGAGACTCACGCCAAGCTCGTCTGGTACTACAACAACCTCCGCGGCAAGTCGACCAAGAAGAAGATCGTCTCGCGCGACCGCGGTTATCACGGCTGCAGCGTCGTCTCCGGCTCGATGACCGGCATGAGCTTCTATCACGACCACATGGACCTGCCGCTACCGCAGATCACCCATACCGGCGTGCCGCATCATTTCTGGGGCGCAAACCCTGGCGAAACCGAACGGGGATTCTCCGTCCGTCGGGCTGCCGAGCTCGATCAGTTGATCGAACAACTTGGTCCCGACAATGTCGGCGGTTTCATTGCTGAACCGGTCCTTGGCACCGGTGGCATTACGCCGCCACCGGAAGGTTATTGGGAGGCCATCCAGCCCGTTCTCAAGAAGCACGACGTGCTGTTGATTGCCGACGAAGTCATCACAGGATTTGGCCGCACCGGCTCAATGTTTGGCTCGCAGCATTATGGCATCGAACCGGACCTGATCACCGTCGCCAAGGGCCTGACCTCTGCCTACTTCCCGCTGTCGGCCGCGATCGTCGGCGAGAAGGTTTATCAGGTGCTGGAAGACGGCGCCGACAAGGTCGGCGCGTTCTCGCACGGCTATACCTATTCCGGACATCCGATCGGAGCGGCCGCTGCCAACGCAGTTCTCGACATCGTCGAGCAGGAAAACCTGCCCGGCAATGCCCGCGAAGTCGGCGACTATTTCCAGGCGCAGCTCAAGGAGAAGTTCGCCCAGCTGCCGATCGTCGGTGAAGTGCGTGGTGTCGGTCTGATGGGTGCAATCGAATTCGTCGGCAACCGTGAAGCCAAGACGCGTTTTGATCCGTCTCTGAAGGTCGGGGCACGCGTGTCCAAGGCCGCCCGAGACCTCGGCCTGATTGCCCGCGCCATGCCGCATGGCGACATCCTCGGCTTTGCTCCGCCGCTGGTCACCACAAGGGAAGAGATCGACGAGATCGTCTCGATTGCCGAGAAGGCGGTGCGCTCTGTGATGGACGAACTGGTTCGCGACGGCCAGAAGGTCTGATCGGGAAACTTAAGCCATGGCGGCCGGTGATGCTGGGCCGCCATAGCTTGCCATTAACGACTGCATCAAAAAGCCGAAACGGGGCAGGAGCGTAAGCTTTGCCTTGCAGGTCAAACTCGGCCTCCAGACAGGAGGTTCATCAGGAATAGGAAAGCTGGCCACATGACTGCCGCCAAACTCCATATCACGACCAGCCTGGCGCCGATCTCTGTTCATAGCCCTTATGATGGGTCGCTGCTTGGATCGGTCGATGCAACCGATCCTTCGGAGATCAATCGTCTCCTGGAAACCGCTCGCCGCGGCGCCGAGGTCTCACGCAATCTGGCCAGGCACGAACGCGCGAGCATCCTGGAGGGCGCCGCACGGATCGTCGATAGCCGTCGCGACGCTTTAGCCGAGACCATCGTCCGCGAAGCCGGAAAGACGATTGTCCAGGCGCGCAAGGAAGTGCTTCGCTGCGTCAACACGCTGAAGCTTTCAGCGGAAGAAGCAAAGCGCAACGCCGGTGAGATCGTGCCCTTCGATGCCTATACCGGATCGGAACAACGCCAAGGCTGGTTCACCCGCGAACCCCTCGGCATCATCACGGCCATCACCCCATACAACGATCCGCTGAACCTTGTTGCTCATAAGCTCGGCCCGGCTATCGCTGGCGGCAATTCCGTGCTGCTCAAACCGTCGAACCTCACTCCCTTTTCCGCGATCAAGCTGGTCGAAGCGCTGCGCGAAGCCGGCCTGCCTCAGGAGGTCATTACCGTCGTTTACGGTGACAGAGAGCTGGTGACTGCGATGGTCGCTGCACGCGAGGTGCGCATGGTCTCATTTACCGGCGGATTTGTCACCGCCGAGGCGATCAGCCGCGCGGCTGGCCTGAAGAAGCTCGCCATGGAACTCGGCGGCAATGCGCCCGTTCTCGTCATGAACGACTGCGACTTCAACAAGGCGGTCGAGGCTTCCGTCTCCGGAGCCTTCTGGGCGGCCGGCCAAAACTGCATCGGCGCGCAGCGCATCCTGATCCAGGCGGAGCTCTACGACCGCTTCCGCGATGCCCTTGTTGCCGCGACGTCCAAGCTCAAGGCCGGCGATCCGATGCAGGAGGACACCGACGTCGGCCCGATGATCTCCAAACAGGTGGCGGAACGCACCGAAGCCGCCGTCAACGAAGCTATCGAGGAAGGTGCCAGGTTGCTCTGCGGCCACCGTCGCGAGGGATCCCTGTATCACCCGACGGTACTCGAAGGCACGCCGCTGACCTGCCGGCTGTGGCATGAGGAAGTGTTCGCGCCCGTGGTCATGCTTGCGCCGTTCGACACCCTCGATGAGGCGATCGAGATGGCCAATGATCTGGATTACAGCCTGCATGCCGGCATCTTCACCAAGGATCTCAACGTTGCGCTTGAGGCGGCTAACCGGATCGAAGCGGGTGGGGTGATGATCAACGACTCCTCCGACTATCGCTTCGACGCCATGCCGTTCGGCGGCTTCAAATACGGCAGCATGGGCCGCGAAGGCGTGCGCTTCGCCTACGAGGATATGACCCAGCCAAAGGTCATCTGCATTAATCGCGGGTGAAGCTCGGTCCGATGAGCTGGTTCGGCAGCAAATCCAGATGCGCCGGCCGACATCCCGTGAACCGCATAATTTGAGGGGAGATTATGAATAAGACATACGAGAACCCGCAGGCAGCTCTCGACGGCCTGCTGTTCGACGGGATGTTCATAGCGGCTGGTGGGTTTGGCCTCTGCGGCATTTCGGAGCTGTTGATCGATGCAATCCGCAAGGCCGGAACCAAGGACCTGACGATTGCATCGAACAATTGCGGCGTCGACGATTTCGGTCTCGGCGTACTCCTGAAGACCAAGCAGATCAAGAAGATGATATCTTCCTATGTCGGTGAAAACGCCGAGTTCATGCGGCAGTATCTCAGCGGCGAGTTGGAACTGGAGTTCAATCCCCAGGGGACGCTGGCCGAACGCATGCGCGCGGGCGGCGCCGGCATTGCCGGCTTCTATACCAAGACCGGCGTTGGCACGGTCGTTGCCGAGGGCAAGGAGCAAAAGACTTTCGGCGGCGAGACTTATGTGCTTGAGACCGGCATCGTCGCGGATCTCGCGATCGTCAAAGCCTGGAAGGCGGACACCTCCGGCAATCTCGTCTTCCGCAAGACGGCCCGCAACTTCAACCCGCCAGCCGCCACCTGCGGCAAGATCTGCGTTGCCGAGGTCGAGGAGATCGTACCTGTTGGCGGCCTCGATCCTGATCAAATCCACCTGCCTGGAATCTATGTGCATCGCCTAATCCAAGGCGAACACGAGAAACGCATTGAACAGCGCACCACGCGCGCTGCAGCTTGAGGGGAGGGAACAAATGGCTTGGGACAGAAACCAGATGGCCGCGCGGGCTGCGCGTGAACTCGACGACGGCACGTATGTCAATCTCGGCATCGGCATCCCAACACTGGTGGCCAACCACATCCCCGAGGGTGTCCACGTGACACTGCAGTCGGAGAATGGCCTGCTCGGCATCGGCCAATTCCCGACCGAAGACGAGATCGACGCCGATCTCATCAACGCCGGCAAGCAGACGGTGACGGCACTGCCGCATTCGGCCTTCTTCGACTCTGCACAAAGCTTCGCGATGATCCGCGGCGGCAAGATCGCCATGGCGATCCTCGGCGCGATGGAGGTGGCGGAAAACGGCGACCTCGCCAATTGGATGATCCCCGGCAAGCTCGTAAAGGGTATGGGCGGGGCGATGGATCTGGTGGCCGGTGTTAAGCGGGTGGTCGTGGTCATGGACCACACCAACAAGGCAGGCGAATCCAAGGTGCTGAAGGCCTGCACGCTGCCCTTGACCGGCCAAGGCGTTGTCGACCGGATCATCACGAACTTTGGCGTCCTCGACGTCGTCGAAGGTGGTTTGAGGCTGGTGGAACTTGCCGACGGCGTGACCGACAGCGAATTGCGCAAGGCAACGGAAGCAACGATCGTCAATTGATAGAGATTGGTCGAACACAGACCAAAGCCCACTAGATCCAAAGAACAGCGGAAGGAGCCGTTATGAGCACCCCATGCATCGTCATCGCCAGTGCCGCCCGTACCGCCGTCGGGTCCTTCAATGGCGCGTTCGCTAACACGCCGGCTCACGAGCTTGGGACCGCCGTCATCGAGGCGGTGCTCGAACGCGCCGGCGTCGAGGCGAGCGAGGTCGATGAAGTGATCCTCGGGCAGGTGCTGCAAGCAGGTGAAGGCCAGAACCCGGCGCGCCAGACCGCGATGAAGGCGGGCATTCCGCCAGAAAAGACCGCCTGGGGCATGAACCAGCTCTGCGGCTCGGGCCTGCGCGCAGTCGCGCTCGGCATGCAGCAGATCGCATTCAGCGATGCAGAAATCATCATCGCCGGCGGCATGGAGTCGATGTCGATGGCGCCGCACTGCTCGCACCTGCGTGGCAGTGTGAAGATGGGCGACTTCAAGATGATCGACACGATGATCAAGGACGGCCTGACGGACGCCTTTTACGGCTACCACATGGGCATCACCGCCGAGAATGTCGCCCGTCAGTGGCAGCTGACCCGCGAGGAGCAGGACCAGTTCGCGCTCGCGTCGCAGAACAAGGCCGAGGCCGCGCAGAAGGCGGGCCGTTTCACTGACGAGATCGTTCCGTTCGTCGTCAAGGGCCGCAAGGGCGACGTCATCGTCGACCAGGACGAATATATCCGCCATGGCGCAACGCTCGACCAGATGACCAAGCTGCGTCCGGCCTTTGACAAGGAAGGAACTGTGACCGCCGGCAATGCATCGGGTCTCAATGACGGTGCTGCTGCCACCCTGCTGATGACCGAGGCGCAGGCCGCCAAGCGCGGCATTCAGCCGCTCGCGCGCATCGTCTCCTGGGCAACGGCCGGCGTCGAGCCGCAGGTCATGGGCACAGGCCCGATTCCGGCATCGCGTAAGGCGCTAGCGAAAGCCAGCTGGTCTGTCAGCGATCTCGACCTCGTCGAAGCGAACGAGGCCTTTGCCGCCCAGGCCTGCGCCGTTAACAAGGATCTCGGCTGGGATCCATTCATCGTCAACGTCAACGGCGGCGCCATCGCCATCGGTCACCCGATCGGCGCGTCGGGCGCCCGCGTTCTCAACACGCTGCTGTTCGAAATGAAGCGCTGCGGCCGTTCCAAGGGCATTGCGACGTTGTGCATCGGCGGGGGCATGGGCGTCGCCATGTGCGTGGAAGCGATGTGAGGGGGAGGGCAGTGTCATGACTGCCGTCGAGTTCCGCCTCTGCGAGGTTTCGCTTGACCGTTCTTTCGGTGGCCGAGACGAGCGCATTGAGCGTGAACAAGCGCTCGCGGTTGTCGACCTCCTGGAAAGCAACACGTTCATCCCAGTCGGACATGACGGCGGCCCTTATCGTCTTCGGATCGAAATGGTGGACGGACGCTTGGCGCTGCATATCGCCGACGATAAGGGGGCGCATATCGTGTGTCACTATCTCTCGCTCGCACCTTTCCGCCGACTGCTCAAAGACTACACCCGCATTTGCGAAAGCTACTACGACGCTATCGGTCGTTCTGGTCCTGAAAGGCTTCAAGCAATCGACATGGGCCGGCGTGGCATCCATGACGAGGCTGCTGAGCTACTGAGAGAGCGACTCTCAGCGAAAGTGCACGTCGACAAGGACACCGCTCGTCGGCTGTTCACGTTGATTTACGCTCTGCTTGCGCAGAATGCCACCTATCCAATGCTGTTGAGCTGAGACGACATGCAACTTGGCACGCAAGAGGCGGGGAATGTGAGCGGCCGATTGAACGCAGGGCACAGGTGCAGCCATAGAAAACTCTGCGTCAGAGACATTGGCGGCAACCGCTGCACGGGCGACGATGCATCAGCAAAACACCACATCAGCACGAAGGAGGACCCAAAATTGTGTTCAGAAATACCGCGAGCGCTTCATGGTGAAGCGAATGCCCCACTGACAGCCGAGCGCACGTTCGAAAGGCCGGACCGCGCTAATGAATGCATCCATGGAAGCAGCGCTCTCCGAGCAGCAAGAGGTGAGTGATGCAGGCTAGTTCCCTAGGTTTCCTGGAAAGCGTCGACCAGAACTTCCGCCATGCCATGACCTTCCTCGATCTGCCGGAGGGCCTGACCGAGCGGATCATACAGTGCAACTCGACCTACACGGTCCGCTTCGGCGTCAGGCTGCGCGGGCGCATGTACAGCTTTATCGGTTGGCGCTCGGTCCACAGCGAGCATTGCGAGCCGGTGAAAGGCGGGATTCGCTTTGCGCCAAATGCCGATGCTGAAGAGGTGGAAGCGCTCGCTGCCCTGATGACGCTTAAGTGCTCGCTGGTCAACGTGCCGTTCGGTGGCTCGAAAGGCGCGCTGAAGATTGATCCACGCGAATGGACAACGCAGGAGCTCGAGCGCATCACCCGGCGGTTCACGCAGGAACTCTACAAACGTGGCTTGATCGGCCCGGGTGTCAACGTTCCCGCCCCCGATATCGGCACAGGTGAACAGGAAATGGCCTGGATGATGGACGAGTTCCGTCGTGCCAATCCCACCGATTTGGTCAACGCGCGCGCTTGCGTCACCGGTAAGCCCTTGTCGAAGGGCGGCATTGCCGGACGCACGGAAGCAACAGGCCGAGGCGTGCAGTTCGCTGTCCAGAGCTATCTCCGGGATCCCCGCACTGCCGGCCTGGGCGGCCGGCGTGATCTCAAGGATGCCTCCGTCATCCTTCAGGGGTTTGGCAACGTCGGCTATCACGCCGCCAAGTTCCTCTCAGAGCAAGACGGTGCGCGCGTGACTATCGTCGCAGAACGGGACGGTTATGTCGCCCATCCGGAAGGTCTGAACATCGAAGCGCTCAAGCAGCACCAGATCTGCACGGGCAGCATTCTGGGCTTTGCCGGCGCCAAGTCATTCGCCGGCGATATGACCGGCATCGAGCAGCCCTGCGATGTCCTCATCCCTGCGGCGATGGAGAACGCCATCCACGTGAAAAACGCGGGCCGCATCAAAGCGCATCTCATCGTGGAAGCTGCAAATGGGCCGGTCACCTTCGAGGCGGATCAGATATTGCGCTCCCGAGGTGTAATCATCCTTCCCGATCTCTACGTCAATGCCGGCGGGGTGATTGTCAGCTATTTCGAGTGGGTGAAGAACCTGACACACATTCCCTTCGGGCTAATGGAAAGACGGCGGCGTGAACGGCGCAACCAAACCATTGCGACAGCGCTCGAGCGGATGACCGGCAAGCCATTTCCCGAGGATATCCGCGACGAATTCCTTGAAGGTGGAGCCGAGATCGATCTCGTCCGATCCGGCCTTGAGGACGTCATGCGCAGCACCTGGACACGCATTGCCGATCTTCTTGATACGCAGCCGGAACTGGGCGACTACAGGACGGCTGCTTGCGTTGCCTCCATTCGACAAATCGCTGATGCATATGAGGCAATTGGAATCTGATCACACGACAGGGTCGAAGGCTGTGGGAGGAGCCCGCTAGCCTTCGGCTTCTGCAAAATCGAAGATGGTCGAGAATGTCGGCTTGCATACGCCAGTTCACCGGCTGTGAATTTGGGAGGATGCGCCAACGCAAACCACTTCAAATCGGGCCGCGTGTCACCATGTCTCGTTGAACGGCCTCGACGAGCGCTGCCTCTGCTCGGTCAATAGTTGGCATATTAAATCCTGCATGGGCGGCATTGATTCGCAGGAGTGCCTACCACCGTGATCACGTCGGTCATGTTGGCCGCAGCGAACGACGTGTCATGGGCGCGATCGAAGTCTACGCCAAACCGCCTTTCGGCGGGCCGGACCAGGTGCTCGCCTATCTCGGCCGATATACGCGTCGTGTGGCCATCCAACAGTCGTATCGTATCCGTCGATGACGAGCATGTCGACTTCCGATGGAAGGATTATCGACGCCAGGACATGACTGCGAGAAGATCTTGCGCGTTGAACCGCACGAGTTTATCCGGCGCTTTTTTCTCCCACGTACTACCCGACGGCTTTCACCGAATGCGTCACTTCGGCTTTCTCGCCAATACCCATCGCCGGCAGCGCACCGACCTCTGCCGAGACTTGCTTGGCCAGAGGTCGACGCCAATCAAGCAACGGCATTGCTCAACCCAAATCAAGGCCAGCCCTTCACGTCCCCCGACGGATTTTGCCTCCGCGAGAGGCTTTCCCATTTCGGCGATCAAAATCGCTGCAAGATCATCGCTGTGCTCGAGGATAGACCCGTGCCATCTCCATAAGATGTCGGAGCGCTCGCGGGCGGTGAGACCGGCCCAATGCTCTTGTGCGGCATGCGCTTTGTCGATGGCTTTGGAAACGTCCTCAGGCGCCATATCCGGAACCTCCGCGAGGAGGTCACCGGTGGAAGGGTTCACGACTGAAAAACGCTTTGCAGCCGTATTCGCGCGTGACTCAGAGGTGAGATGGAGAAACCGCTCTGGATTTTTGAGATGTCTTGTTAGCGATGGCGTCAGGGTCATCTCGAGTTCCTCAAACGTTTGTATTATGGTTTATAAACTTCGTAACGTGTATGCGGGAAAGCCGGATCGATGCGCTGATCTTTGCTCGTTCCAATGTAGGCAACTTGCCGCTCGTGCCCGTTAGCTGACAGCGGTGACCGCCTCGAGCTCGTCTTTCGCGTGTTTCGGCAAAGCCTTCACTTCATTACAAGCGCGCGCAATATACGCAATGAAGCCGGCATAGATAGCACTGACTTCTCCACAGTTGCTGAGGTCGGTGAGAATTACGGGTGTCGTCTCTGTCTTCGACAGCTTGCTGCCCGGCAGCATTGGCGACCGCGGCTAGATTTTGAGGCACTTTCGGCCTGCTCCACAGCATTCTTCGAACTCACCGGTGGCAGAATAGATCGGCAATTGCGCGGACCGAAAGCAGATCGCCAACCTTAACTGGGAATGGAGGTCAACTGCACCAGGAGCATCAGTGTTGATACTTGTCCGATCAAAGCTTAGTTCTCCATAGATGATTAACTCGTAGGGGTTCAAGTGGAGCGGCTGATTGATGGGCCGGTGTCATTGATCTCCCGCTTGCGGCCGGAAACGAGATCGGCAAGCCCACAGGCCGGGCCGGAACTTATTGTCCAGTCAAGCGTGCCGTGCCCGGTGCTCAGAACAAGCCGGCAATCCTCGTCGAACCAGTCACCGGCGTGCCATCCAGCGTCATCGGCCTGAGGCCAGACCAGAGGGAGGTACCCCGAGGTGCAGGTCTAGAGCACTCTTCACTGGGCAGGACACCATGACGCCGTTGATTTTGGGCACAAAATCAACGGCGCGTGCTCCATGAACAGCCATTTCATCGCTTTTAGAGGGATGCCGGGCGCGGCCCAAGACGAGCAATAGCCGAAGGAAATTTCGCCCGCGTTTGCACGGCCCGCCTTTGCGTTAAGCACGTTCCTATTTCGATGGTCGCGATACGCCAGATTCAATGAATGTTTCATATTTTCTCGAAGGCAATGACGAGGACATCACGATATGCGAACGGCATCTTAGGATTTTCGATCACAACCGACGATACATCGTGAAACCTCGTGCGGTCGTTGCAGATCAAAAAATCATTCGGCAGGTTCATCTCGACGTCGCCGAGGAACTGCTTCGAGGCATCTTTAACCGTACTCACACCGCCGGTGACATTGACCCGCCCGATCATATAAGAAACGATGATATCCACCCCGTCCTGGTGGAGGCCCTCCGGTGCTGGTTCGCCGTTAACCCCGTCCCGCGCTACAATCCGATAGGGATGGAGCTTGATATTCCAACGATCATGTCGAGTGGCATCCGATAGAATTCTGCAAAAGCCTGTCAGAATCTTATTTAGGACCGGATGGTCGATAAAGGATTGTTCAAGGGGTTCGAAGTACCGCTTGAAGCCGCCATTTAAGTAGTTGACTGCTTTCGATTGCTCGTAGGGGGCACGGGGAAGGAGCCTAAAAATTCTGTCGGCTACGTCACATTCAAACGCACTATAGCGCCGGTAGCGATAGGTCCCGCCGTCACGCATATATTCATCAAGAAGAAGTCGGCTCCAGTGATCAGCAAAGTCCTTCCAGTCGGCATCAATTTCGATCCCGAAGCCAGCCTTGGTGCGATTACCTTTCGAAAACCACCATCCATTGGCCACCAGATGATCAGCGCATTCTTGCCTGTAGTAATGGGATGGGTTCTTTTTCAGCATGCGTGTCTCCAGCTTTGTTAAAGTGGCGTGGGTGATGCTTGTTTCTTTGCGCGCGACTTGCTTTTCCCAAATGTCGCGGTCCCTGATGTATTTCGGCGTGCTGGCGATGATGGACCGAGGTAAAAAGCGCCTATCGTCGATGATGTAGGTGACGCTTCCGCTGACACCATCGAGTGCTGACACTATTGCCTGTTCGCACATCTTATGAACAGTACTGCCCCATGCGCCTGAAACCGCCTCCTGAGCCCAAGCTTGTTCGAGGCTTTGCTTTAAGATGATCGATTCGACGCCAAGGGAAGCGGTTTCGAGGTGCCGTAGCGCGTCCATGACAATGGCTGCGGCAGGGGCCTCGCGGACTTCGAGAACTTTTTCACCGGTTGAGATGTGTTCAAGCCCGACAAAGCGGCCATGTCCGAATTTACCAACTGTCTTATTCAGGAGCGGGATTGCGTCGATCAGTGCGACATCACGGTCATCAATTGACACGAGATTTCCGTCGATGAACCCGAGTTTGACCTCTACCGGCTGTTCTGCCGCAATATTGCGCGTCCAATCAAATGCCTCTTCCGGGATGGAAAAGTTCTCGGGATCATCCAAAGGGCCAGACTCGAATTCCCGGCACCAGAGGTTTTCGTCCCCGCTCCACTTGCGGTCCGTGACAAAGGTTAGCCCGAACTTCGAGAGGGCGGCGGCCTTCTGCTGTCTGGAAATCACCGAGCGTTCGTACGGACTGCCGAAGCTACCGGAAAATCCCGAGCGCTTAATACTATTGTTAAGGCGCGGAAGACTGTTTTGCGAAAGGTTTGCTGTATGAAGAAGCAGCCGTGACCCGATTGATGTTGCATGGTCAACAATCAACGAGGCAATGACGGGTCGGCTCAAGGAACTGCTTAAGGGGTAGTTGCCAAGGTATTTGGCGTGGGCCCGAATGGCGGGTTTCACGCCTTGTTCGACCAAAGCTTTCCGTCCTTCGCGATAGACAAAGCGCGCGCCGAACCTCGCTGCCGTCTGTTCAAGCAAAGGCTTGTCGATGGACGTTCCGACATTCGCTGCGACAGCTTCAATGTTTGCAAAGCCAAGCCTTTGCAGCATATAGAGAAGGTAAGTGCTGTCGAGGCCCCCGCTGAACATGGTCGTGACTGGTGCTTCTCGATCCGGCCAAGCGTCCAGATCTTCGAAACTCGAAATTCCGGTGGATGGTATGGTCAAAGCTGAGACGGGGCTCATTTGTCAGGTCCTTTTCTCAAAAAAGATGCCGGCAGAGGTTCCGGCGAGGATGAGGGCTGCACCTATCAAGCTTATTGCGGCCAAAGGTTCCGTCAGGAGCAGGTGAGCGAGGACCAAGCCGAAAAGCGGTTCGGTTCCCATCAGGAAGCTGGCCCGTGTCGGAGTGGATTTTCTGATCGCGGCGTTTTGGACGTAGAAAGCGACGATCGTGCAGAAGAGCGAAAGAAAGGCAACAGCGCCCCAGAACTGCAGGTTTCCCTTCACAATAAGCCCGGAAATCCCGAACTGAGCGAACGCCACGACGAAAGTGAGTAGTGCCACCGCCGATCCCTGGATGGCCGTGAATGCTGCTGACGAAACCTGCCGACCGTCCAGAACGCGTTTGCTCAACACTATCAAAACCGCTCGCAGAACGGCAGCGCCCAGCACAAGCGCGTCACCGCGATTGAACGCGCCGATCCCCCCAGTCAAAAAGCCGACACCGATACTTGATAGGGCAGCGCTCGCCAGTACGCCCGCGGGAGGAGGCCGTCCTGACAGCCCATAGTCAAGGATGGGCGTGAAGATCAAGCTAAGCGAAATAATCAGGGCCGTGTTTGTGGCGCTTGTTGATGCGACACCGTAAGTTTCGGCAATAAAAACTGAAAACACTACCGTCCCCATTGCCAACCCGCGGAGGCGATCGCCCCATGACATCGTTGCAATCTCACGTCTTGCCACGACTGCCATGAACACCGTTGTAATCAGGAAGCGGTAAAGAATGAGGATCAAAGCTGGCGCATAGAATAGCGCGCACTTCGCGACAGGATAGCTAGCGCCCCACACGAAAGCGACACCCACGAGGGCCAAGTCAGCCCATGAGAAAGATGTCCATGACCTCCTGATAGGTTTTGAAGGCTTTACGAAACCATCCACGATCCAGAATCCTTTGTTGATGGACGAGCTACCCCGTGCTGGTGCGAGGCGGGCCGACGCCAGGCCGTCGGGGACGTCACTTTTGCCAAAACGTATTGCTGTCCTTGGTTGGAGGGAGATCGGAACTGTGAGGACGGGGCAGGCGCGTGGGCGGATGCGCAAGATCGCCCGACAGACGGTGCGGGAACTCGCCGATGAACTCAGGAACCGTCCGGCCCTCGACGAAAGCAACGATGCCGCAGCCTCTGGCTTCCCAAAGCGGCGGGATAATCGAGTATCTTGTCGCAGCCACCGTGGGACCCAAGAGCGGTAAGCATTGTCGACGAGATCCGACGGTGGCGACTGCCTTTTCAGCGAGCCTGTTCATTGAGTACTCCCTTTTTATTCGCGGCGAATGGTAGTTGTGACTAGCCAAGCAAGGGCCGGGCCAGACTGAAAGGCCCTTTAGAAACAACATGATCGTTATCCGAGAAAATTATTTCGTGTCCGACGTTGTCAGAAATCCGACAATGAGTGCGGCCGCCGCCAACGAGCCGATGGCTGCAATTATCAAAATGGTTTCCGACTGCGGCCCCGGATCGTTCATCCACCTGATTGAAACACGGCTTCGCCCTTTTTCGTTGACCGCCTTTCAGTTAAATAGCCGTTGATCATCGGATATGCCGGCGATCATTTTTCCTCAACTCTCCGACCATCCGGAAGCGCCCTTGCGGTGAACGGCGGGGTACAACGAGAAGCCCACAGCGCCGATCCCGTCAATTCGGTGAGACAGCTTTCCGCGAGCGCATCACGCAGGCGATTGACCGCGGGTCCTCGTGATGCCCGCTTCTCGGCGGCCCGAATTTCTTTCGGGACTATGTTACCGAGCCTCGACATGTTCCTATCCGGGTTCCGGCGGGGGCAGAATCTGCTGCGCGGAATTTTTTAGGTGCGACTATGATATCTGTCCTGACATAGTCGGTTGCATGCAGAGCGACTGTTGTTTCCTATTCGAAATTAAAGGGACGCTATTTTGGCAATGAACATCAAGTCATCGGCACCAACAGCGGCACGGCACGAAAGCATCCTGGTTCGCTTGCAGGAGGACATCGACCTACTGCCGAATGCGCTTGCTCGCATCGCCAAGTACATCCTGGAAAATCCTGAAAAGGTGCTGCACCACTCGGTCGCCGAGTTGGGCGAATTCGCCGGCAGCGGCGAAGCAAGCATATTGCGGCTTTGCCGGCAGATAGGCTTTTCCGGATTTCGGGATTTCAAACTGGCGCTAGCCGCAGAGATCGGCCGTCCGGGAATGCCTTCAGTTGGTTCTGAAAATGCGGACGGCGCGCTGAAAACGCTGCATGACACCATGGCGCAAAACCTCGGCATCGCACACAGCAATGCCGATCCCGAAACGCTTACGAAGGTCGCCGCCGCACTTGCGGCAAGCCGAAGGATCGACCTCTACGGGGCGGGGATGTCGGGTGTGACGGCTGAACTGCTGGCCTACAGGCTCTTGCGGGTTGGACTTACGGCGGTGGCGTTCAGAAATTCCAATATGGCTCATGAAGTCGCCAACGGACTTGGCCCGGGATGCGTGGCGATCGGCTTCTCGATCTCCGGTCTGTCTGTTGATACCGTGCAATTTCTCAAGGGCGCCCGCTCGGCGGGGGCCGTGACCGTTGCCATCACCAACCGCTCTCGCAGCCCGCTTGGCGAGGCGGCGAACTTTACCCTGCAGGCGTCGGGCCTTCACGACCGCCCGATCGGCGGCACGCTGACCCCGATGGTCGGCAAGATCTTCGTGATCGAAAGCGTGATGCTGGCGCTGGGAAAGGCGATGGAGGAATTGGTCGAAAAATGAAACTAAACTCCATTTTGTCATCAATATGAAATAAAACACCACTAAAGCTGCCGCCAACCGAAAGGATCTCGGAATGGCAGCTTTGGACCTCCACATCGACAAGATCAGCAAGCGCTATGATGTGACGGATGTGCTCCGCGGCGTCTCGCTAAGGGTAGCCCCAGGGGAATTTGTGACGTTGCTTGGGCCGTCCGGCTGCGGCAAATCCACGCTTCTTCGCATCATAGCGGGATTGGAGCGCGCGGATCGCGGTCATGTGCGTGCAGGGGGTAGGGGATTGGACACCGTTGCGCCTAAGGATCGCGACTTGGCCTTCGTGTTCCAGAGCTACGCGCTTTATCCGCATCTGAGCGTCTATGAAAATATCGCAGCCCCCCTGGTCATGCGCGAACTGACTAGCTTGGAACGTCTTCCGGTTATCGGCGCTCGGATGCCCGGAGCCATCCAGCGCAAACGCTCGATCGAAGAGCGGGTCCGGCAGACCTCAGCGTTGCTCAAGCTTGACGCGCTGCTCGACCGCCGGCCGGCCGCACTCTCGGGTGGACAGCGACAGCGCGTGGCTTTGGGTCGCGCCATGGTGCGCAAGCCGAAGATCTTCCTGATGGATGAACCGTTGGCAAACCTGGATGCAGCGCTGCGCATCCATACGCGCGGCGAGATCGCCCGGCTGCACAAGGAAATGGGAACGACGACGTTGTTCGTGACCCATGACCAGGCCGAGGCAGCAGCGCTTTCGGACCGGGTCGCCGTCATGTTCGGCGGCGAGATCCGCCAAGTGGCGGCGCCCGCCGCTCTTTATCGCGATCCCATCGATCTCGATGTTGCCCGGTTCCTGGCTCAGCCATTCCTGAACGAACTGGCGGTGACCGCACCGATCGGGGGCGGGCTGATGATCGGCAACAGCAGGCTCATCATTCGCGATGCACTCGGGTACCGGGAACCCGGCACGCTGGCTTTCCGGCCGGAACATGCGTCCCTGGTAAGCGCGGACCAGCCGGGCGCGCTGCCGGTTCAGGTCGCACGCATCGAGTACTCTGGGACCGACGCTTACGTCTTTGCCGATGCTGAGGTGGGTGCGCAGTTCGTCGTCCGGATCGCGGCTGAACGCGCTCACTCAATGCGAGGCGGGGAGACCCTCGGACTGAGCATCGATTCGGAAAAGGCATGGTTCTTCCCCTCCAGCGGGTCGCGCCAGCGTCGCGACCGCAGCAGGGCAGCTTGATATGGCCGTGGTGAACGACATTCCGATCAGTTCCTTGGCTGACAACGCTTCAACCAACGATCCGCTACGCGCGTGCCCGCGCGCGGGGGTCATTCTGGCCTTGCCGGCGACGTTGTTGATTGCCGCTCTTGTGATCGGCCCCGCCATTCTCGTCTTCTTTCTGTCCTTCACGGACGCGTCCCTTGGTTTGGCTGGGGCTCGGTTCGTCGGGCTCGCCAACTACACCCGCATGCTGACCGATCCCGGCTTTGCGCAGAGCCTGCGCAACACGGCGCTTTACGTGCTTGTGGTCGTGCCTTCCTCTATCGGGTGGGGGCTTTTGGTCGCTCTCCTGATCGCCCAATCGCGGTTCGCGGCGGTCTATCGGACCGCCTACTTCCTGCCCGTGGCAGCGACCCTGGTGGCTCTTGCAACCGCGTGGGAAGCGATCCTGCATCCTAGTCTCGGTTTCGCAAACTCACTGCTGCTGCTTTTGGGCGCATCTCCCGTCAGGTTCCTGTCCGATCCGGCAACGGCCATCTATGCGCTTGCGGCAATCGGCGTCTGGCAGTTGGTGGGTTTCAACATGATCCTCTTCCTGGCCGGACTTTCGACCATTCCGGAAGAGCTTTACGAAGCGGCGGCGATCGATGGGGCGGACAGGGGATTGAAACGCTTCCTGCTCGTGACCTGGCCGATGCTGGCGCCGGTGACGCTGTTCGTCACGGTGATGACAATCATCCGCGCGTTTTCGGTGTTCGAAACGGTCGCTGTTCTCACAGGGGGCGGGCCGATGAAGTCCACGTCCGTCATTCTCTACACATTCTATGAAGAAGGCTTCCGGTTTTTCCGGGTGGGATATGCGTCGGCGATTGCCGTTTCCTTCTTCGCCTTCGTGACCGTCCTGTCGCTCGTCCAGATGCGCGTCTCCGAGCGCCAGGCGCGCTGGAAGAACGAAGGAGGCCGGTCATGATCCTGGCGCAGTCTTCCGCCTCACGCCTTGCCTCGCATGCCGTGCTTATGACCGGCGCGATCATCATGGTCTTGCCGTTTCTGTGGATGCTGCTTGCCTCGCTGACGCCGCAGAGCGAGATCTTCGGCGGCAGCCTTCTGCCGATCCCGACGGTTGACGGCGCAATCGAGAATTATGGCAACGCGCTCTCCGCCATTCCGCTTCTGCGGTTCATGGGAAACGGCATTGTTGTCTGCCTTGCAATTCTTGTGCTCCAGATCGCGGTTGCCATTCCTTGCGGCTATGCGCTTGCCAAGCTGTCTTTTCCCGGTCGCCCAATTCTACTTGGGGCCGTCCTTCTCGGACTTCTGGTGCCCGTTCAGATACCGACCATCCCGATCTACATCGCGCTCGCCAAATCCGGCCTGCTCGACAGCTATGCAGCTTTGATTCTGCCCTGGAGCATCTCGGTTTTTGCCATCTTCCTCTTCCGACAGTTCTTCGTCACCTATCCCGACGAGGTGCTCGATGCTGCGCGGCTTGATGGCTTCAGGGAGCTTTCGATCGCCTGGCGGATCATGCTGCCCGCGGCGTGGCCGGCGGTCGCCTCCTTCTCGATTTTCTCCATCGTGGCCCATTGGAATGATCTCTATTGGCCGCTGGTGGTGACGACAAACCCCGACATGATGATGCCTTCGCTCGGCATTGCCTATTTCCGGCAGGCGGGCGAGGGGACGGGAAATGTCGGTGCACTGATGGCCGGGGGCGTCCTCGTGACGGCGCCCTTGGTCGCTCTTTTTCTTCTCATGCAGAAGCACTTCATCCGGGGCCTGGTGCTCGGCCGACACTAGCTCCGTTTTCCAACCCAAATCTCAACCTCAGGAGAGCAATGTGAAAACACTTGCCATGATCCTTGCCGCCGGTATCACTACGGCGCTAGCAGCCACGCCGGCGCAAGCCGAGACCAAACTCGACGTCTATTACGCCTGGCCAGAACACGAAGTGATCCATAAGCCGATCGCCGATCGCTTCATGGCGGAGCACCCGGACATCAAGATCAACTTCCGCGCTGCGGCGCCGAGTTATGATGAAGCTGTCCAGACGCTAATCCGCCAGAGCATGGCGGGCGAATTGCCGAACGTTCACTACGTCGGCTTCAACGTGCTGCGTCCGCTCGTCGCGCGTGGGCTCGTAAAGCCCATCGACGATCTGGTTGCCGCCGATCACCTGATTGATAACGGCTACACGGATCAGGTCCTGTCGCTCGCAACGATCGACGGCCATCTCTACGGTCTGCCCTTCGCCATGTCGACGCCGGTCGTTTATTACAATGCCGATCTCGTGAAGAAGGCTGGGGGCGATCCCGACAAGATCCCGGCCGACTGGGACAGCTTCGTTGCACTCGCGGGCAAGATCGGAGCGCTCGGCGACGGAACATCCGGCATGTATTACCAGCTTGGCTCGGACGACTGGGCCACGCAGAACCTGGTGCGCAACTTCGGCGGCCAAATGATGAACGACAAGGAGAGTGATATCGCTATTGACGGTCCCGCCGGCCAGAAAGCCGTTGAGCTGTTCAAGCGCTTCCATACTGAAGGCACTCAGCCGGCGATCGACAAGTCCGCTGCCCGCCAGCTCTTTACATCCGGCAAGCTTGGCTTCTTCTTCGCCTCCGCCGGCAGTGTGAGCGGTTTCGAAGGTGAAATCGGAGACCGGTTCACACTCCGCACGGCCAAGCAGCCGCTCGGCGCTGAAGATGCGACGATGCCGACTGGCGGCATGGTTGCGGTGATCCTCACCGACGATCCGGCCAAGCGCGCCGCTGCCTGGGACTACGTCAAGTTCGCCACAAGTCCTGAAGGCCAGAGCATTGTCGTGCCGAATACCGGCTATATGCCGACCAATACGCTTGCGCTGGACAAGGATCATCTCGCTGGCTTCTACGACAAGCATCCGAACTGGTACACCAGCGTGCTGCAGACGCCGCGCGCGCGCCCGTGGTTCTCCTGGCCCGGTGATAACGGCGTTCAGATCGGTCAGGTCCTCCGCGACGAGATGACGGCCATCGCGCTCGGCTCCAAGGAACCGGAAGCCGCTCTCGCAGACATGGCTTCGCAGGTTCGTGCGCTTCTGCCGAAGACCAACTGATCCTCTCCCTCCTGGGGACGCGGCATGTTGTGCGGCGTCCCTTCTTTTTTCGGATTTACCTCATGAAACTCATTCACCTGACCGACCTCCACCTAGTGCCGCCGGGCGCCACGCTCTTCGGTTTTGATCCTGCCGAACGCCTGCGCAAGACCATCGAGCGCATCAACCGTGACCACACCGACGCCGAGCTTTGTGTCGTGACCGGCGATCTCACCGACGAGGGAGACTTCGCTTCCTACGAACTGCTGCGCGATGTGCTGCGGGACCTGCGCGTACCCACCCGGCTTCTGCTCGGCAACCACGACAGTCGTCAGAACTTTCTACGCGCCTTTCCAGACGAGCCGCGCGATGAGAACGGCTTTGTCCAGTCGGTCCATGAAAGCTCGGCAGGACGCCTCATCTTGCTCGACACCCTGGTGGAAGGGTTCGGTCATGGCTCCTTGAGCGATGACCGGCTCGAATGGCTGCTCGCGCGGCTGGCCGAGAAGCCGGATGTGCCGGCCTATCTCCTCGCCCATCATCCGCTGCAGCCGATCGGCCTCCCGCATTTTGAGCCCTGGAACACGGAAAACTGGCGCCAGATTATGCCGCAGATCGCAAAGGCCGGTAATGTGCGGCACATCTTCCACGGTCATGTGCATGTCGATGTCGGCGGAACTTGGAGTGGGATCCCCTTCAGCGCAAGCCGCGGCGTGGCGCATCAGATCATTCCGAATTTCAAGCGCAGGGACGCGGACTTCGTGGAGGATGCGCCGGCCTTCGACATAGCGATGATCGATGCTGAGGGCGTCCTGGTGCATCGTTTCGAAGTCAACGACCGGCACGTGGTTGAGGTCTCCGCTGCAGGTCTGGTTCCGGAGGGCGTGCAATGACCCCTTGTGAACTGGTCATCTTCGATTGCGACGGCGTCTTAATCGATAGTGAGACGCTGGCAAGTCGCATCGACGCTGAGGAACTGACCCGCATCGGCTATCCTACGTCGTATTCTGATGTGGTTCTGCGCTTCACCGGCCTGTCGGCGGCGACCATGCGAAAAATGGTCGAGGAAGACTGGGGCCGTCCCCTGCCGAATGACTTCGATACCATCGTGCAATCCCGCATCAAGGAAACTTACCGAACGGAACTGCAAGCCATCGAAGGGATCGACCGGCTCTTGCATCAATTGCCGCTGCCACGCTGCGTCGCATCGAGCAGCGCCCCCGACAAGCTGAAGCTGGGTCTTGAACTGACGGGGCTGTGGCGACACTTCGATCCTCACGTGTTCAGTTCCGTCATGGTAAAGGCCGGCAAGCCGGCTCCGGACCTGTTCCTCTTCGCCGCGGCGCAAATGGGAATCGAGGCCGCGCGCTGTGTCGTTGTGGAAGACAGCATTGCCGGCGTCCGAGCCGGCGTAGCCGCCGGGATGACGGTCATCGGCTTTACGGCGGGTGCCCACTGCTTCGATGACCACGGTCAACGACTGCTCTCAGCCGGCGCTGCGGTCGTTGCGCGGTCGGCTGAAGAGCTGGGTTCGTTCTTGACGATGAGCCAGGCTATATCCGCTGCAGAACGATAAAATCCAACTGCCGCAACCATCTTCTTCCTAAGGGGCCGGCGAACGACAACCGCTGAGCCTGATCGGTCACAACGTCAGCTTGTCATGCGTTCAAGCGAAGTGCAGAGATCCGAGGCTGACCCTATCGATGGAGCAGGGGGCGTGAGCATTGCCGCGAAGGTCTACTTCGATGGAGCGTGCTTCATTATGAGTAAGGCGGCCGACCGCCCCAGGATATGCCGAGCCGCCCTGGGCGACAATTGCCAGTGAACTGAAGCGAAATGGCGTGACGCTGACGCTGTTGTGGCAGGAATATCGCGGGCGGCATCCTAACGGTTACGGATACGCATGGTACTGTGAGCGTTTCGCCGCGTTCGAACAACGCGCCAGCGCCATGAATTACTGCTACTGGCGCCACGTAGCACATAGCGGCGCCGGGCGTGGATGGACGAAGCCTTTCGTGCAGGCGCTCTCAATCGAAGATCATGGACGATGGACGGACGTCAATTTCTGCCATTTTAGAACTATGGAACAGGCGGCGCTGCAGAATGCCACATCGTCCAGGCCAGGCGGCAACTGCCAGCCCGTCAGCCCGACCTCACCAGCGCGCAGGTAGGCCGAAATGATCGTTTTGCTGATCTTCAGCCGTTCCGATATTGCACGAACCGAAAATCCTATTCGTGCGTCTGTCGCAATATCGATCGAATGTCCTTCACGTCACTAAGTCTCGCCTGCTTCCGTCGCTATTCATCAGCCCCTCGTTCAAATCGAGGTTCAGAATGGCAAAAACGGCGCGTACGAAAGTCGATGTTTAATGCCGAAAGACTGCCGGGAATTAGCGGAATGCTGTCCCGGATTTAAGTGACATCGCTGTCCGGGAATTAATGGAATCCCTGTCCTTGAATTACCGAAACCCGCATCTCAACTGTGGAAACTTCACCATGCGACGGGGCTGCGCGACATCCGCCAAACCCCTTGCGGATATTAATTGCAGAAATGCCCACGGAACCCCAATCCGGTCGTGCTCTCTGGCTAATCGTGGCATAAGGGGATCTTTGCGACAGGCCCCGCTTCTCCCCTCTGCGACATCGCGGGACGCGCAGCTAAGTGAGCTCGAATTTGTATAATCCGATTATTTGGCATATACAAACATATACACAAGGAGAACGACATGGTTCACGCACATCAGCCGGATTCGAAGGAGGTTCGGCTATTTCGTAATAACCGCAGCCAGGCTATTCGAATTCCGGCCGAATTCGAGCTCCCGGGCGAGCGCGTCGTTATCAGCCGTGAGGGCGATCGTCTCGTCATCGAGCCAGTGCGCACGAGCACAGGATTGCTCAACCTACTTGCGAGCTGGTCTCCCCTCGATGAGGAGTTTCCGGATATCGAGGACGCTCCGGTAAAGCCGGAGGAAATTTTTTGACGCGCTATCTGCTCGATACGAACATCATCAGCGATCTCGTGCGCAATCCTGGTGGGCTAGCAACGAAGCATCTGCAGCGCGCCGGCGACGAGAACGTTTGCACCAGCATCATCGTCGCGGCCGAGTTGCGATACGGATGCGCAAAGAAGGGTTCGGCCAAGCTTCTGGAACGGGTAGAGGAGGTCTTGTCGGCAATTCCAGTCCTTGCACTGGAGGGTCCCGCGGACATCGTCTACGGCTCGATCCGTGCCACTCTCGAGCGGGAAGGGCGGACCGTTGGCCACAACGGCCTGCTGATCGCCGCGCATGCCTCCTCTCTCGGCACAACATTGGTGACTGCCAATGTTGGCGAGTTCAGCAGAATACCTGACCTGACAATTGAGAACTGGATCGAATGAAAGCGCCGGCACACGGCTTCGGGGCCCGTCGCAAAGATCTCCTAATGCCACGATCAGCCAGACCACCCCGGATATTCATGCTTTGTTAACTTTTTGCAGTCCGAAGATGCGCGCAAGAAGATCGTTCTGATCGTTGACGGTCCAGTCGCCTGAATCCGAAACCTTTCCGCAGCCACAGCATCACCTAGAATTGGGCGATGGTTCGACGCGCGGTGTTGAATGACTGGGAGCCGCCGATTTTCGGCGCCGTCGACATTTGTGGGGACAGTTCCTTTGGTCGCGTTCGGCGGCATGCGGTCCCGGGAAAAAGGGGTCGAGACGATGGCGCGGTCCGGTGAAACGCATCATACTGAGCGGCCAGATATTCATGCGCACCTTAATTTAGTCGCTTCTCTGCTGCCTGCATTCTCGCAAACAGCTGCTTCAGAAAAGTATATTTGTATATATATTATCCATTTATATCAATTAGTTGGTTTCTTTTCTTCTGAATGACGTTACCTAATCCGCGTATCGATGTTGGCTGCCGGCTGTTTGAGATATCAACGCTGCAAAATCGTGGATACTGTCATGCTTCACCCGCTTCCAGAAGAAGTGCGCGCTATCACAGGTCTAAACTTCCCACTTTATCCCTGCTCAAATGGGGCTTGGTCGATCAAACCAACCGTCGGCCCCTCAAGCGCGCGGGTTATGATTTGTTCCATCCCGAAAGCGGGCACCCACCTATATGCCCGTCTTCTTGCTCTGCTCGGGCTTGAACAGTCCGATGTGTTTTTCAATCGAGACTATCTCGGAGACTTCCGCTTTGTAAATGTCGAGAGAGCTCGCTTCACTCATTCGGAAAATATCCTACGGATACCGATTGAGATAGCGTCGCTCTTTGTTCAACCCGGTCAGTTTGGATATGGGCATCTGCCTTGCGACATCGCGATCCGTCGTTGCTTGGCGGATTTCAAAGTCATCTTTGTCACACGCGAGATGCGGGCGGCAATCGTATCGCAGATGCGGTATGTCGGTGATAGCGATTGGTGTCCGCCCGGGAGGACCGAGATCAAGTGGCGCAATGAGCCGAACGGGCAAGACAAAATGCTAAAGTACTTCGACGAGATCGCGCCCTTCATTTTCAACGAACGTTGTCACCCAATGGCGCCGTGGGCAGATGAGATTGATGTTCTTGGATTGACCTACGAACAGATCATAGGTGACCACGGGAAGGAAGTTCAGCTCGAAACCATCCGCAAAGTTGCAGAGTTTTGCGAGATTCGACCACCGCAGCCCGAGCTAATCTTGGATCAACTGATCGGAAAGCAGACCTTCACCTTCTCCGGCGGGAGAACGTCCTGGGACGCTTACTGGAATCCGGAGATCGAGGCGCGATTTATGACGTTCGGTGGATCAGAATTGAACGAGCGTTTCGGCTTTGGCGCATGATAGATTTCGCTACTGTCGCACCGCGCGCGTAGATGGTTTCGCGGTTTGGTTGCGCCGGCGAACGAACCGGTTGTGTCGTCTGGTTTGGGAACCGTCACGTTTCGCAATTTGCGCCCATGGCGAGCCAGTGCGGGAAACGCAGAGGACGCCGTTCAGGGCGCGCCGATATCGACGCTTGGAGGCCGCCAGGCTTGCTCGGCAGCAGTGGCGCTATGATCGACCATTCGTAGTCTGTCAGTTTGGCGTGGCGACGTCATAGTGGGGTTCCTTATTCCGGAAGCCTTCAATCGCCGGCGCATGATACTCAAAGCTCTAGTAGTCCTCGATCCTTTCTGGACCTGATCCACTTCTAACCATCATTGCGGAAAAGCTGCTCTCTAAAAGGCAGGCTTTCAAGTCCCTATGATGGACGCTGTTCCAAAGATCATAGTGTTCATTGGGATCCTTCTGATGATCGAACAGCTCTCCTATTCCGACATCATGATATACATTTAGTTTGTAACGGCCATCATAGTACATTGATGCCCGTGTGCCTCGGCTTCCCTGGAAACGGAGGGAATTGTAATACTCACTGACCACGTAGTGCTTATGGCAATCTAGTGAGGTGTTGCCGAGCAGCATTTGATCGAGTGACAATCCCTGCATGGCCTTGGGGATCTCAAGCCCCGACAACGAAAGTAACGTGGGTGCAATATCGACCAGTTCGACAAGGGCATTCGACACCGATCCATGTACTAAGCTGCCAGGCACGGAAATTATAAGTGGTACATGCACCACACCCTCATAGAACCGGCAGCCTTTGTAGAGCAGGCCATGGTCACCCATCATATCACCATGATCGCTCATGAAGACGATGATCGTGCGATCGAGCTGTCCGGTTTCCGTCAGCACCTCGAGTACGCGGCCGACCAGATCGTCGACTTGAGCCACTTCCGCGTGGTAGGCCGCTCTCATCTCCCATATATTGAAGCTTGTGGGCGGCGTTTCATGCGTGGGGCCTGCCGGCCCATCATTGTGTGCTTCACCCACGCCATGTGCCGCGCGCCAAGGATTGATCGCAAACTTCGCCTGCTGATCCACTTTCTCGAATTTCTTTTGGTGTTCAAGATCGATTGGCTTGAAGGCAGGGTTTGGCATGTCGGCCGAATTGAAACGCCTCAGATAGTCTTCCGGAGGATTGAGCGGCGGATGAGGTGCGTCGATGTTGATAGCAAGGTACCAACTGCGATCAGAATGCATCTTGATAAAACGCTCAGCTCGATCGCCCGCCCAACGAACCTGTCGGTACTCAGCTGCCGGCCCCGGTCCATAGTGCTGGTGCTGATATGGTTTGAAATAGGTCTCGGGGTCCACCCCTTTATCCCATAACCAGGCATGATAGTCGTGGTCGCCCGACCACTCCGGAAATGGCTCAGGGCTCCAGTAAAACTCGGCATATCCGTCGTCAGGACGCTTTTCTATCATTTGCCGAGTGGCGGACAGATGCAGCTTTCCGATGTGACCTGTGTAGTAGCCCGCATTTGCCATCAGTTTCGGGATTAAACGCAGATGCGACGGAAAGGCACCTGCACCGTTCTGATGCACCTGGTGCGCGATCGGATACATCCCCGTCAGGAAGCTCGTCCGGCTCGGCGTGCAGATGGGGCTCTGGCTATATGCGCGAGCAAAAGCAGTGCCCCTCGCAGCTAGCCGGTCGATATTGGGAGTTTGCGTGCCCTTGAACCCCAGACATTGCAATGTGTCCCACCGTTGCTGGTCACTGCAAATCCAGACGATATTATAGTTGCTCAACTCTCGTTCCCCACGCGTTGAATTCAAAAAATCGTGACCACCGGCACCGCATCAGCGTGCCGGTGGAGGCATTTTCGGGATTACTTCAATATCCGGCGCGCTTGACGATGCCTTCGATGTCGGCCTGAGCATCATCCAGGGCAGCCTGCGGGGCTTTGCTCCCAACAACCGCCTCTCGCCGCCAGAAACACAATCCTTCGCGGCGTGCGGTTGTTAGGCGAAATTCAACACGATCTGCTGTGCGATGTGGGTGTCGGAAGCATCCATCCGATAGGTGTTGGCACCACCATCGCCTAGGGTTTCCTGTTCGAGTGCGGGGTAAGACTGGAAATGTTCTTGTGCCCCTTCAGGCACTCGGCGATGCATTCACTCAAGAGCGCCATTGAAGGTATGAGCCTTGCCGATCCAGCTTCCGGCCAAGGGCCTGCGGAGCTCAACAATAAAACCTCATCGGCAACTTCGGTGATCGCGGATTTTTCACGTGTGGTGATTGCGAGCGTATCCGCACCTCTGCCGCGAGCCGTCCTCAGAAAAGCTACAGTCTCCTCGCTCATTCCCTCATAGGAAATGCCGATAGCAAAATTCGAAGCATCAAGTCCGTGTGCCAGACCGCGCGCTATATTCACGGTACCGGTTGAATGAATAGGGATCCCGAGCCAGATCAAGCGATGCGTCAATAGCTCAGCACAGATTGCAGATACGCCCATGCCAAAGGCTTCAACGCGCGTCGCACTTCGCAACCTCTTCGTTACGCCCTTGATCTGTTCATAGTCGAGAAGTCGAGCTGAGGCCGCTACGGAATGCTGGAGAGCAGCGCTCAGGTTGGCAATTTCCGGCCTTACATGTTTATCTTCACTGCCGAGGTACTGCGTTGCTCGCCGGGCTTTGTCGCGCTCAATCTCTCCGGTGAACGCCATCCTGAACTCGCGAAATCCAGAAAAGCCGAGTGTACGGCAAAATCGCACGATCGACGCTTCCCCGCTGCTGGTCAGCCTGGCGAGTTCGGAGATTGATAGATCTCCGACGACTTCTGGGTTCTGGGCGATGTAATGCGCGATCCTTGATTGCGAGCTCGGTCCGCTGGTGACCAGGTCGTATACTGCATTCCGCACCAAAGTTGGTGATAAGTTCGCGTTCTTCATTGTCTTGTCCGTAGGGTCCCCGTGCATTCCAGATCTTGTCTCATCACATCACCATTCCTGCATATCAACGATCGTATAGCTCAACGTTTCGCACGGCAGAGCGCCAAGCCTTCAAGATCCAGCCAACCTTCCTGCTGTGGGTGAAGAAAGGCTTTGAGCTCCTCCAAGTTCAGGAGCAGTGCCTCGGGCTCAAAGGTCCGCAGAATATCCCTCAACTGAACGGAATGGTGGCGGGCGCCACCGAATGCGCAATAGCGCATGTTTGCGTTCCGCGCAGCATTGAGGCCGTTGACGCTGTCCTCGATGACGAGACATTCGCTCGGGCATACGCCCATCACTTCCGCTGCCAAAAGCAGCACGGAAGGGTCGGGCTTGCGGACGCCGATGTCATCGGAGGAGAAGAACCGCGGCCCAACGAGCCCCAGGAGATTAGCGGCCCTCATACGCCGGATGAGATCGAAGCGAGATGTATTTGATGCGACACAAAAGGGAATGCTAAGCCATTCAAGCACCTCTATCGCGCCAGGTGTTGCCGGTAGCCTCGTAGAAGCGGCATGCTGGATTTCCATTTCGACCGCTTCCATGAAATTTGTTGGCAAGTTGACACCGAAATAGCTTTCTAGACGAGGCTGTAGATCGTCCCGCTTAATTCCGGAGAGCACGCTCGTAATTTCATCCGGATGCGCATCGATGCCTTGCGCGGCGAGCTTTTTCGCGGTTACCTCAGACGCTATGATTTCCGTTTCTGCAAGGGTTCCGTCAAAATCAAAGATGATCAGTCGAGGCCGAGGTCGAGTGAAAGCTGTGATTGAGGGTGTAGCGGTCATTTCGGGTCACCGGGGCGAATGACGGGCAACAGCTCAAGGCCCTCGTGACGATGGACGACGACATCGATCCCATCCAACATGACGACATCGTATGAGGGCGTGGCAGCAACAAATATCGGCTTACTATACTGTTCCCAGTCGAGGACGATATGCTGCGCCGTACCTCGGCTGGCCGTGAAAGGTATCCCCGACAAACTCCCCGCCGCTGCGACATGCCGATGACCGCAAAGCATGTGTCGAACCGACCCCTGCCGCCTAGCGATGGAGAAGAACCGATCGATCTCCTTCATACCGCCCATTCGGAAGCAAGGCACATGCAGGTCCCCAGGCGTATGATGCATAGCGACCACGACTGGGCGACCGGCGGCGTGAACAAGCTGCTCTTCGAGCCATTCAAACCGGCCGCCGTCGAGACAACCGAAATGGCTTATGTCGTCCTTCGTGTCGAGCAGGACCACGCGCCAATCGTCGAGATCGATTGCCGCCTGCACGAAGCCTTCTCCACCGAAAACGCCTCGAAACGCACTGCGATCATCATGATTGCCCATCGTCAAATAAACAGGCAGCCGAACCTCCGACAAAATTTCGCGTAAGAGGGCGTACGCGGCCGGATCGCCCGTATCGGCAAGATCGCCGGTTACCAGGATGAGCTTCGCATCTGAGTGTATGCTTGAGACATGCGCCAAGGTGTCACGCAATCTCTGCGCCGGATCGATGCCGTAAAGCATCTTGTCAGCTGCGACTAAATGGGGGTCGGTTATGTGAATGATTTTTTGCATTGCTCGACACTTACGAGGACCAGACTCCTGCACGGAGCTGGGCAAGGGAAAGATTGCGAAACGGTCGATTGATGAGGCTGTTTGTCGTTGTGACCATCTCTTTCAGGCCTTCATCCGGGGACAGAGTTCCGCGCTGGACCTGATCGATGATTTCACGCTGCGCACGCCTCTGGAAAACCATCGCCAGGTCGCGCGCCCTTGGAGCGAGATGGTCCACGGCCAGCCCGTCAAGCGAAACCGTGCCGCGGTCCTGCGCCTCGAAGCCCGCAACAATCCGCAAGAGGGTTGATTTTCCACATCCCGACGGGCCGAGAAGAGACATGAATGCTCCTGCCTGAAAATCGATAGCAATCTGTTTAAGCACTTCGGTCGAACCGAATGCTTTCGAAACCCCATCAATTGAAGCGTCGCCCCCATATCATCACCGCTTGTCAAACTTCGTCGAATAGCAACATAACGGAGTTTATTTTCAGTTTCATGTCAACTGGAATTTATTTCCATTGTCGCGGCAGTTGGGTTTGGGGTTGCCAGCTCACGGGCGCCGCCCTCCGTGGATGCAGCGTTTCCAACAAAAGCCTCGTCAGCCGGGATATTTTTTCTTCACTTGATGCGGCTGGAGGCTGCCACGGGCCAAAAGTTGACTTTTTATCGGAAACCAATGCATGGCGATGGGCTTCAAACGAATCTGGAAGTTGCGTCGAGCGCTAACCGCGCCGGGTTACTGCGCATTTCCACAGTCATATGCATGCGATGTCAGCGGCACCTGGCGCGGCATTCCGTTGAGCGCCAATCGCGGCATGGCCAGGACCAATACTGGCGACCCTTCCTCACGCCTGCTGCCGCTATGGGCACTACTTGCGGAGGAAAGGATGAGGCAGCCTCACATGTCAGGAAACCTGCTGTAAGCACCCACCGGGGATGCGGTAGGAGCTTTCACCCGCAAACGCCTGAGCCTGAACGATTGCTTGCAATTTGACCGAGACGGCGAATCTGCTCGGTATGCTGATCCGACCGCACCTGCGCCAGGAGGTGTTGCGTGTAACTGCGCGCGAAACCGTACATCAGCCTCGTCATTGATCTGGGTCAATGAAAGCATCAGCAGCAGTTCAGATATTCATAACTTCGCTACTTGCTTTCAGTGGCCAACTTTCGATTCAAGCGGACAGTTTAAAATATGCAAGAGCCACGACAGGCACGCCGACTGCTGCTAGACATGATCAGTGATGCGATCAATACCGCTCCGAATGCGCTTGCGCGTATAGCATTTTCTATCTTTAAGGACCCCGAGGCTGTGCTAGCGCTGTCCATAGCTGATCTTGCACGCAACACCGGGAGCGGTTCTGCCTCGATAATACGATTTTGCCGAATGCTCGGATTCTCTGGATTTCGCGAGTTTAAGATTGCACTTAGCGGTGAAATTGAGCGGCGGAAGGCATTTGGATTGGCCAGACCCGTCGCACCGGAAGATGTAAGCCTTGCGCCGCGGGTCGCCGCTCTCAGTACTGCGATACAGAACTCGATCGCTGCGTCCGCTCAAGGTTTTGACGAGCTTCAAATATGTGATCTTGCCAATCGTGTCCGAGCGGCCCGACGCGTCGAAGTGTTCGGTACGGGGTCGTCGTCCATCTGCGCCGACATTTTGGCGATGCGGCTGATTTGGCTGGGACTCCCCGTGCATTCCTCGGGTTCCGCAAGCATGACCCATGGTCTGGCGCGAGCGCTTGACCCATCGAGTCTTGCAATTGGCGTCTCCTCGTCGGGCCACACCGCGGAAACCAAGAACTTTCTGGATATCGCGCGCAAAGCCGGAGCATACACGATTGCCATTACAACCCTTGCATGCGGCGCGGTGGCTGGGGCCGCAGACGAGGTAATCCTATTTACTCCGATCGGCGCTTGGCCGGTACCTGGGTCAGTCATGCATGTGCCGTCCGTAGTACTACTGAGTGAATATCTCGGCCAGTGTGTGGAGGAGGCGGAAGCTGTATCAACCGGCGCGGGGAATCCGGATAAGTAGTACAACCGAGGGACAGGCACAGAGCGGCAGATGCGGTGTCGGAGCGGGCGGGGAAGCGGACCAAAGGAAAAAGGAGAAGCCAACCGCCTGCACCGGTAGAAATGCGAGAGGTATCTTGTAGCGTTCTCCTCTTTGCAAGCGAGGTATGCTGGTGTCATCGCGTGTCGTGGACGCTCACGTCGAAGGCTAAAGCCAGGCCCGCCGACGTCGTGAGACAAATGCAACTCCAACCCATAGAGCAATCCAATAGACATTCCGCCGCAGTCGGCTACTACTGGATCGAGAGCTCGCATATCTCTAGTTGATGCGGGCCGGACCGGTTGGGTATGTTGATGAAGATACTGCAAGTCCGACCGCGGAGAGGTCAGCGGCGAGCTTATCCGGGCTGATCTCGGCTGCCATTGAGGCGGAGTGTTCCAAAAGAGCTAGGAGATCATTCCTATGCTTCGAATGAAGGTTCTCTGAGTACATTTCGATCTTTTGCGCGATGACGTCCGAAAAGCTTGCCCGGGTCCCCAGGTGCGGATCTTCTATTATTGCCCTTGGCCGTTCCTGTACAAGAACCCAATTCATTGCCAAGACCCCTTCCAATCCAGAGAACACAATTTCCAGCTCCGAGACAGTAGACTGCCCTGACACTATCAGGAAGCCCAGATCCGCAAGGGACCTGCAATCCTTGTCCACAGCGTCTGTAAATGCGGCAGGATCGACATGATGAATGTCAACATCGTTTGGCACACGCTGGATGAATTGCGAAAGGACGCTGCTTCCAGCGAGCCAGCTATCTTGTGATCGATTGGACGAAATGGCGGCTAGAGCAGTCCGGAGAAGGTCGGAAATCATAGGCTCGTCGCCTTCCGGAATAATGAGAACAGCCTATATATTACGTCCACTTTGAGATACGTCCCGGACCCCAGCATCAACGAAGTGATCGTTCTCAGCTGTGATTTGTTCGAGAAGGTCGTCACGGGCGTTAGTGCCGGCGAACGGGGGAAAGTTCTCGCTAATCCAACGCCAACTCTGGAAATCTTCGGAGGAAAACACCCTCTCGTAAGATCAGGTCCAACTCGAACTCTCCATCTGCCGCGGGAGGTTTGCTGTTGGCTTGCCGTGAGTTTTGTCCTGATTCCATTCAGTTCATTCATATGTTCTCGCCGATGTGGACGCGATAATCGTCGCTGACTGGCCCCACAGTTCGACGTCTTTGACCGAGAAGGCAATTCCAGAGAGGCATCGAATACAGACCGGCCTCGAGGATAAGGCGGTCCCAAGACGAGAGGAGAGATGCGTGCCGGATGAGGCCTTCTAAGCCGGCGCGATCGCCACGAAGGTAATCTTGGACCGTCGATGTCAGCCCCGACTTCAGTGCGAGCAGGACTGCTCTCCTGTAACAGAAGCGCGCGTGAGCAACGGCGCTACCGTCACTCCAATTGTCCAGCCTCCGTGTACCGCCCCTGCCGCTGAGAACTTTTAGCAACATTTGGAAAGATGAATGGGCGATGCAGCCCGAGTTGAGAGAATTCCAAGCGGCCACTTCGTCACCCATGAAACGTGTCCGAAGTATTCCCAGCTCGGCCTTCATTATTTCATCACTGTCGCTCACATGGACGAGGTTCGTCACCGGGTTGTCGCAGAAAAAAAGACTGCGTACGGTGCCACTCCTAGCCTGGGCTGGCTGACTGTTACCCTTAAGTTCTTGCGAGAGTGGCAGCGCATTTGGTCCGCTCCAGATTGTGACGCAAACCGGACGCATGTCAAATAAGTCCAGCACGAGTGGCCAGTGCCTCCCTCCGGTCGAACCTGTCAACGAATAGAATGCGTCAATCGATCCACGACTATGAAGTGAGAAGAACCGTTCCGCGAGTTCAAGACCGGTTCGCTGGCGAATAAAGTCGTCGAGCAGGCAGGTAAGATCAGATCGTGCGACCTCTGGGCCATAGACTATCAGCGCACTAGAGGCCATTATGTATCCCCATGATTTGAGAGTCGATACGCGCTTCTTCGCTTCGATTCACCGTAATGTTGGTGGCTTTGACGGGCCTCCCTGCGAGCCAGTCGGCGAGACGTGCTGGATACCGAGCGTTAATTACGGCGCCGGGGAGATGCTTCTGCGCCATGAAATCGACGGCACATGCATCAATCGATGTGTGGCCGAAACGGACAAGGTCTTGGGCGGTAATCTGTTCTACGAGTGCGGCAGGATCATCTATCGCGCCACCGCGATGCACGCCATCCACACTCGTCCAAATCACCAGCCTCGGCGTGCTAGTAAGCCAAGCTATCCACGCGGCCACGGCGTCGGATGTGATGTGCCAGGTCCATTCCACTGGGTCAGCCGCAAATAGCAAGCGGGAAGGCAGTAGGACTGGGACTTTCCCGTCTTTCGCGACAGCTCGGCATTCGCCCAGGCTCGCCGATGGGACCAGCTTGGAAGAGAAGGCAGGGTCAGCAAGCATGTATCCGGTTTGGTCCTGCGCCAGAGCGCACGCATGATGCGCGGTTGATGGAGTTAATGAAGCTGCCGCATCGATCGCCTCTATTGCTTTGTCCGGGATGCCGCCGCCGGGAACAACCAGAATTCTATGACCATGATCGGCAAGACGCTCGAGTTCGGCTACAGCGTGCTTGCATACTGCAAGATCGCGCATGATGCTCCCGCCGAACTTTACAACAGCCGAAAAGCCGTATGGCGGAAATCCTGTAATTGCGCCGTCCATTTCCTAGCCCCCCCAATCCGAAGCAACAAGCACGATCCTGGGATTTCTCGAAGTATGGCTTAAAGCCGCCGCCCGCACCTTTTTTGGGCGATCTGCGGCACACAGAAAAGCCACCCTTCCTATTCTCATAATGTTTGGAGGACACCATTCTGACCACTTCCGCGGACGTCCGGCAGATACTTAGAAACTAGATGAGCTTGTTCATTGCGCAAGCTTATGCGATCTCCGGATCCTAATCGGACGATTCTTACGATGATGTCCTAAGAACCGTGCCCTCAGCGGTCGCAGGTAGCGCTCCTCGGCCAACCTTTGCTCGTCGCGACGATTAGTTGAACAGCTCGCTGGCCGGCAACTTGGTCGTTGATGGCTGCAATGCTTCCTTCCTATTGAATGCAGCCGGAGATCTCGCGCATCCCGACAACCATTGCCCGCATGGAATGGTCAGCCCAGATCACGGTCGAGATACCGGCGTCGCGGTAAACTGAGACGGGTGCCCTGTAATATCCCGTCGGGACGATGACGACCGGCAACCTGTTGTTCCACTCTCTGGCAAAGTCCAGAATATCATCCGGGACAACTTTGCGGGAATGGATCAGGATGGCGTCGGCGCCGGCCTCCGCACAGGCATCGGCGCAAGCCATCGTTGCGTCCAATCCATGGCAAGCGATTTGGGTTTCGACGCGGGCAACGAGGACGAAGTCCGGTCCAGTCGTATTCTTAACAGCCTTCAGATGACCGGAAAAATCCTCGATAGCGGCCAAGGGGTAACTGTCCCCGTCAAAAGAGTTCATCTTCGGAAAGCGTTTTCCATCAAGGCAGATTCCGGCGGCACCGCATTCCTCAAGCTTGCGTGCCACAAAACAGGCGTCTTCGAAAAGACCGCTGTCGCAATCGACAAGGACAGGGATATTGATTGCGTCGCACATGCGGCCGACGATGTTGACGATCTGGGTCCAGTGCACTTCGCGGGCATCCCGATAGCCGAGAGCTGAATAGATCGAACGCCCGGACGCCCAAAGGCCCTTGAACTCGGCACTTTCGGCGATCACCGCCGAAAGGCAGTCATGGGCTTCCGTCAAAAATGTGAGGCCGCTTGAAAGAATGAGGTTACGAAAGATCATCGATGAGCTGTTGGCCGATAACAATTCGGCGTTCGCCGAAGATGTAGACGCCTGGTTCATTGTGATGGCTCCTTCTTTGAACTGAAGGTGAGCCTCCTTCCCAGAAAAAGCAACTAACATACTGAACATAAATACAAATATATCAAAAAATATATCCGCAATGACGAACTGACTTGGCAAGTGATGGTCTGTCGACGCGGTTGGGCCACGCCTGAGTCGTCAATCGAGACCTGAGATTTCGTTCCAGTCGCCGACGGAAACACAGCCTTAGGGCGGCCAGTCGAATTGCCGTCTTAAGCGCGTCAAATTCGCCCGTTAAAATGGCGATTCAGGAGCCTGAGATGGAGATGGAGATGGAGATGGCCCGTACCCTGTTTGATCGCGCAGTCTACGTTCAGCGTAAGTATTTCATTGACGAGATCACCAGCCTTGACGAGGTCTTCACTTTTCTCGAAGCTTGGCCGGAGGCAAAGAGAGACCTCGCCTACGACACGCTGTTGAAGGCGTGCCGAGAAGCGGCCAACGGTCGATTTCCAATTGGCGCCGCGCGTGAGAATGTCCGGCGTTTTCTGAAGAAGGCAGGCATGTTGGCCGAGATCGACGATGTGCCGAATTTAGGCCAGCGGATGGCCGACCGAAATATTGGGAACGCCTAAGCCAAGGCGATCGCGAGCCGGCATCGAGCCCACGCAATTGCCATATAGCGTTGGGTCCAGTCGCCAGAAGCAGGAGCCGATGGGTGCGGCATTCGCTTCTCCGCCGGCAATCGCAGCCTTGTAAAAGTTCATTGGCAGGTCACCCTCGAGACAGCTTCCTCTTCGATATTAAGGCGGCGCACCAATAAGGATTTCACCGCCTCGGTGCCTCGCAATTGTGAGTGATCCTGTCCTTGCAAGGCTTCTTGCGAAAGCACCAAAAATCGCGGGGGTGGTTATATCCAAGCCCTGGATGGGAACAAAAGACGAGAGGGATGCTCAAAAGCTTCTCGCGACACGAGGAAATTCTGTTAGCCGTCCTTTGTTCACCCATTGGACCACGCGCGCGATAGCTCGCTGTTCTACATCGAGGTGATTCATGAGTGCGGATTCCACAAGAGTCGTTGCCTTGCCGCATTGAGACATCGCGTCCGTTAGCCTTGACAGGCTCTCTCTGAAAGCAGCGTGGAGTTCCGACGCGATTATTTTCATCCGGAGAGGATGAGAGCAAAAGCAGAACTTGTCGATGATCTTGCAAACCTCGCAATTTGAAGATCCCTCGGCGATTCCGGCGAAGATCATTTCCGCGCGGACTGTCAGTTCGCCGGGAGACAGGTCATCACAAGAGGTGCCGGTGAATGGAAATTGTGGCCGTCTACGTGTTAGTGCGAACCCCAGAACTTCGCGCGCCACGGCATAAGAGTCTAATAAAGCGCCTTCGACCAGTGGCCGCGTGAAGTAACCCCTTTGAGGAGCGGATAGAATTTTACCCTCGGCTGCGAGCCGGATAAGCGCTTCGCGTACCGGAGTTCGGCCAATGTTGAGTTTACAGGCAAGCTCTTGGTCGCTGAGATGCTGTCCCGGCACTAGGGAGTAGCTGTAGAGCAGTTGAAGAACGGCATCGTAGGCAGTGTCAGCCTTCGCGGGCATCGATTCATTAGCTGGTTTCGGAATGCTGATTCCACGACACTGAGGCGCTTTTTCACAGAGCCACATTTTCATCGTCTCCTTTATCGACGTCGTTGTTTAATGCATTTCAATGTGGAGACCTGCAAGACAAATTGAGACCCGGACGAGAATCCGCCTCGCAATCGCGTGACGGTTCTTGGCTGCAATACTTAGGCGAGAGCGATTGTCGGCAGAACCTTTTTCATCAAAGCTGCTTCGCCATACGGTGTTCGTATACGATCAATTTCCTTCCAGCCGCTCTTTTCGTAAAGGTATTTCGCGTCCTCTGTTGTGAGGTAAAGGCTTTTGCAGCCGAGGCGCATCGCTTCGTGCTCCAGGCTCTCGATTAACAACGAGGCTATTCCTTTATTGCGGTGAAATGGATGGATGTAGAGCGACTTCAGCCACGGGGAAAGATCGGGTCTTCCCTCGAAATCACGCTCACCCAGGGTGATCATTCCTACAGGTTTGCCGTCTTGGGTGGCGATCAATGTTACCGGCATGGAACTTTTCGTTGCTGCTTCAAATTCGCGTGTTGTCTGCTCGTACGAGCCATCCGATTGACAACCCCATTGTCCGAAAGTCCAGCTCGCGCAAACGGGTATTAAATTCGGATATGTTTCCAGATACTCGATCGCTACTGGAGCTCCGGATTGGATTGGTCTAGCAGTCATAGTGTCTCCATTTTTTCTTGATGTGCGCCGACGTATCGGGTGTGAAACTACGGAGTTCGAGTGAGCTTAACGAGGTGAATGACTAACATAAAGGGTACTCCATAGCCATAAATCACAGCCGCTCTCAGCGCCCGTGGGACGTCACCTGCAAAACGACGCCCTTTGCGATTCAAGGGATCGGCTTCCTGAACGATTTTCGACAGTGCGTAACTGTTCGACTACAAACCTGCTAAGGTCCCTGGCAACGCTGTCATACGGTTGAATATCCTCATAGCACCTGCTTCCATCAATTTCTCCGCATGGCCGGGAGGGCAATGAGAGCCCCCAACGAAGCCAATTACCTTCATCCCGGCCGCCACCGCCGCCTGAATTCCAGCAACGCTATCTTCAATAACGACGCTACTGCCAGCCGGTGTGTTCATTTCCTCCGCTGCAAACAGAAAGAGATCCGGGGCTGGCTTCCCACGCGCAACTTGCGAAGCGCTGAAGACATGGGGCGTAAAACTATCGTGCAGGTCTGTGATCTCAAGTGTCAACCGCAACTTTTCAACATCGCTGCTCGATGCCACGCATTTCGCCGCCCAGCTGATAGCTTCCAAAGCTTGATGAATGCCCGCGACGGCTTTGAGATTGCCCGTATATCGCTTGGCGATCTCCGCCGTCACACATTCATGATGGTCCTTCGGCAGACGGAAGCCGGCCTCAGCTTCTATGATGGAGTAACTCTGCTGATCAGTCATCCCTATGAAGCGACTATTATAAGCATCAGCGGATATAACATACCCACATTTAGCCAAAGCATCGATGTGCACAGCCGTCGCGATGATCTCGCTATCGACTAGAACCCCGTCGCAGTCGAAGATCAGGAGTTCTGGGTTTGTCGAAAAGGCCATGCGAGTAATCCTTGTTTAGTAAACGTTCAGGTTCGGCGGGTTGCAGCGCTCGACACATTGTAATCGACGGAAGATTATACGCGTCGAACCGGAAGAAAGTCTGAGCGCTTTTCGACATGGTGACTAGGCAGGGTTGTTTGCCGCCCCGGACGGAGGAAGGTCACTGGTCCCAACATTTGAACTTACGCACCGCGGAGTATGACGCTGGCCGGGTTGGCTGCTGTCGAACACTACAGGCGCTGCCGGCATCAACGATTGGTCGCTCTTTGGCGCTCGCCATAGGTACTCTTCCTCGGGCCATGCGGTCACCAAAATGTAGGGCGAAAAGCGTGGGCTTACCTGGATTTCGCCTTTCTCTCACCCCGCCCGTTGGATGGATGTTGCGATACCGGCTATCTTCGGACCCAGCTTATAAAGAGCCTTCCAAACCTTGTGAAACGCCTCTGCGTAAAGCTTCATCACTTCAGCATCATTGGGCGGCGCGATCTCGGAAACGTAAAACATCGTATCCAAGAGTTGTGCCGTGTTTGGAAAATCGGCGGCTCTCCAATCGTCGCGGATGTCTGGGAGATATTCGAAGACGGGCTTCGTAAGCCAAACCCAGATGGGCACGCCTTCGGCCTGCAGCGATTTGACCACAAAGTCCCTTGCAGCCGCGCCTGGCCCGAAGCCGAGTGCCTCAGGTTCGATACGTAGGGGGAAGTTGAGCATTGATTGATTGCAGTCAGACGGATTGAAAAGCGGAAATATACCTGCAAGCTCCCGAATCATCTCCCACAAAATCCTTCCATTGTCTCTTCGGATTTGGAGTTGCGCGTCCAGCCTTTCGACCCGAAGCTTCGCTATTGAAGAGGAGAATACGTTGGGTCTGTAGTTATATCCCTGGGAATAGGGTGAGAATATTCGCTCGCCATTTCGCGATGAGCTCGTCAGCGATACGCGATCCACGTGTGCAATGAGGTTGGAGTCATCGGTAATGACAAACCCTAGTTCGCCGGCACCAAGGTGCTTGGCGCCGTTTCCGGAAAGAGCGAGTGCGTCGGCATCAACATGGGCCCCGTTGACGATCGCTTTGGTGGCTCCGATCGATTGACAGACGTCGTCGATCACCGCAATGCCTTGAGCACGCGCGGCAGATCTCGCATCGGGAACAAGAACATTATTGCCGAAGAGGTGGGTGATGAGAACCGCAGCGACGTCTGGTCCGAACTTTTCGGTGGCCGCCCCTTGATCGATCCCAGCTAAGTTCATGTCGACATCAACGAAGACCGGCTTGAGACCACTGATTGTAATTGGCCCGACCGCTCCAGGCCAATTCAGCGCCGCGGTAACCACGCGCTCCCCTCGCTTCTTGACGTAGTCGAGTTCGATGTGGATGGCCGCCGTACCACTGCCCACGGCGCGCACCTGCCACTTCCCGGTCCAGCTTGCAAGATTTTGCTCCAGCTCGCTCACAATCGGATGGTTAACCCGGTGATATCGTCCACCATCTACAACTCCGCGAAGAGCATCCAAATGCTTCTTTTCTGCGGCTGGCCAAGGTGTGATACGCCCCTGGGGGACAACAGGCTCTCCACCGAAGATGGCGAGCTTCACGTCGGAGAAAAGACCTCTTGTATTGCTGGCCTCGAGACCTGGTGCGGTATGTCCGTTCATTTACTGCTCCGATCATTAATCATTGAATTGCTATCACCGTGTATGAGATTTGGAATACTCTAGTGTGCTTTGCTTGACGTTCACGGCTGTAATGAAGTATATTATAAAATATATTTTCAGATCCCCCGCGGTTCTCTGTATATTTGCGTGTCGGCTTATGTATATCAAGGATGCGCCCGTTGCGAGAAAGTCCGACATCCAGGCGGCGTCCGGATCACGGCCTGTAGGAAGCTTCAACTGTTTTTTATTGGTTACCCACACCAATTGGGGACATTGGATCGAAGGAGGTTTGAACCGCGAGGCCACAGATTTCCTTTGGCGGCCTTATGCCGATAAAATGGTCTGGAAAGAATGGCGCATATTGCCAGTTACAATCCCATGGTTCTTCAAAGCGCCCCGAGCGACGGTTGAACCTCAGCTAGTCAATAGACGGTGCGAGCAACCGAATTTCGACGAAAGTGGATTTGATGCAATGGATTCGATGATTAAAAGACTGGAAAGTCAACGGATTGGAGAAAGTGCAGGCACTTCTAACGATTTTAATAAGAGCGACGGCATCAAGCGTATGCCGGCCCAAAGGCTGATTTCAACCGGGACCTTGGGGCCTGCAAATCGGGGCCGGTTGCTCCAGGCATTGTACGACATGGGAGCATCTAGCAGGGCGGATCTGGCACGCTTTACCGGTGTAAATCGAGGAACTATCGGCGGGATTGTGCAGCCCTTGATCAATCAGGGCATCCTTGCGGAAGGAGAGGTGGTACCTCCTAGTGAGGCTGGCGGAAAACCGGCTACCAAGTTGTGGTTCTCAAAGAATGCAAGGCCGATCTGCGCGGTCCTCCTGATGCACAATCGTGTGCGTACGTGCTTGGTGTCTCTCGATGGCGAGATTTATGCACAGCATGCCACCGATTTCCCCAAAGGTCTAACAGACGCCTCCGACGCATTTCGGATTGTCAGCACCTGTGTCGAAGAGACCATCGCATCTGTTAACTTACCGATTTTAGGGATCGGTGTTGCGGTTGCAGGAATGATCGATACGGAGACAGGTTCAATTGTGACTGTCAGTCTCGCTCCATATCTTAATGGATTTCCGGTGGGAACAGAGTTGGCCAAAAGATTCGGAGTTAATGCGTGTGTCGACCAGGATACCAGAGCTTTGCTCGTTGGCGACCGTTGGTTTGGGCAAGGACGTGGCCGCAGGACCTTCGCGGTGGTCTATATTGACGAGGCTTTGGGTGGGGCGCTGTACCTTGATGGGCATCTTTATCGGGGACCTGCGGGTGCAGGCGGCGAAATTGGCCATACCATCGTGCAACTCAATGGCCATGTGTGCCAATGCGGCCGACGCGGATGTTGGGAAACAATCGCCAGCTTGAAGTGGTTAAGGGACGAGGCAAAAGCCAGGGGGTTGCCGCAACCTCACTTGTTGAATGCGGGCCGATTGGTGACTTTGGCCGGTGGCGGCGTCAAGGGCGCAAAGGAACTACTTCAAGAGTATGCGTTCAACATTTCGGTTGGATTGGCGAATCTTCAGCACTTAATGGCGCTCAATTGCATTATTCTTCATGGGGATGTCGTACGCGGGGGAAAAACGATGCTCAATCTCATTGAAGAAAGCTTCCGAGAATTGGTATTCCATCGCCCGGATGAAGCGATTACGCTCGCCTTTGGCGATAGCGAAGACGTGGCAGCCCTGCGCGGCGCCGCCAGTCTCTTTCTTTCTGAATTGCTCAATTTCGTCATCTGACCGATGAATGGTCAGATGCGTCGACCGACATTTGGTGCGGCTAGGTCGAGTGTCTCGTGCACAAGAAAGACGGATGACGTGTCTATTTCGGATCCACTCTCGCCAACCTAGAGCTTGCTCAAAGCTCAGGTCCGTTGCCTCAGTCGCTCGCTGCAGACGTCGTAGGCCATCGTCCGCTTTGGCTAGTTTCAGTCCTTGGAGCCGCACGACGGGTACCTCTTTCCTATAGCTTGTTCGATCTCGCGATTTTTGACGAGGCGAGCCAGTGCGACATAGCATCTGCCCTACCGATTTTTGCTCGCGCCAAATGCGCTGTTGTCGTCGGCGATAATCGCCAGCTGTCCTTCATCAGCCAACTGGGGATCGCCCACAACCGAAACCTGATGCAGGCGCAAGACTTGCCTATATCGAAAATGGGTCGTTTCGCTCAGAGTCGCCGATCGCTCTTCGATCTCGCGGACCTTATCCCAGTCCTCGATGTGTTCTACAAGCGCAACCTCACCCCGATCCCGGAAAAGCAGTCTGATGGCAGCGAATCCGTCAAAGCCCGGTTCGCGCCGCTCGAAACCGTGGCCATCAAACCCAACATCGCTTTGGCTGCCGTCGCCGAGTTGATGGACCTGGCGTGGGCCATCACTATGAAAGGAAGCGTTCTCATACCAAATCCCCCGCAAAGAAAGCACCGGTCAAAAAGAGCCCGACAGTTACAAAGCGCAAACACTAAGAGGGCTTAAAGCGATCAGGGGAAGAGTCGTTTATGAATGAATCGAGTTAGCAATTGCACGTCCGATTGTTCGGAAAAGGAGTGTTCAATGACTGACCACAACCTCTTTTACTATCCCTACGCGTCCTTCACCGACGCACAGCTTCCGCTGCTGAAAGTGCCGGCGCTGTGGTTCGACAAGCTCGTCATCCTCGACCCGGTCGGTGCGAGCTGGGACACCATCGGCGCAGACCACATCGCTCGCGACGCCGTACTGCAGCTCAAGGATGCAGGCATTCTCGAGATCGTGACGCCGGCGGCCGTGCTTGCGAAGTACAAGCGGCCCATTGAAGATGCCATCCGCCGCGACATGGCGGACCGCGAGTTCTTGGGCCTGTGTGACACCCAGAGCCAGGCCACAGGTAAGCAACGCTGGACCCTCTCCCTAGCCAAAGTGCCACAGGACCTGCAGAGCGACCAGACCATGCGGCACCTGATGGGCGACTTCGTGCGCGAGGTCGCGCGGGAGTCTGGTCAGTACCGCGAGAGAGCGGGCGGGAATCCGAGCGAGTACTAC